>CAIPNM010000274.1 GCA_903866395.1 uncultured bacterium | reverse complement strand
GGTGCTTGCCGTGCTCTGGTGGGTGCTGATGCGCACCCGGTGGGGCGTTCTGATCCGCGCCGCCACACAAGACCGCGAAATGGTGGGGGCGCTGGGTGTGAACCAGGCCTGGCTTTTTACCGGCGTGTTCATGCTGGGGGCTTTTCTCGCCGGGCTGGGGGGAGCGCTGCAGCTGCCACGCGAGCCCGCCAACCAGTTTCTCGATCTGGCTGCGATCGGCGATGCCTTTGTGGTGGTCGTGGTGGGCGGCATGGGGAGCGTGCCGGGCGCGTTTCTCGCGGCGCTTCTGATCGCCGAGATCAAGGCGCTCTGCATTGCCATCGGTCAGGTGTCGATCGGGGGTTTCACCTTCTCCCTCTCTCGCATGACGCTGGTGGTGGAGTTTTTGGTGATGGCGGCGGTGCTGATCTGGCGCCCCTGGGGCCTGCTCGGGAAACCCGCTGCGGCCACGCGCAATGCGGCCGAGATCGAGGCGCCGCTCAGGCCCGCCACGCCGCTTCTCAAGCGGTTTGGCTGGCTGGTGCTGGTGCTACTCCTCCTGGTGCCGGTGGTGGGCTTGCGGATGCCCTTCATCAATGTGCTGATGATCGACATTCTGATCGCGGTGCTGTTTGCCGCGAGCCTGCACTTCATCATGGGTCCGGGCGGCATGCACTCCTTCGGGCACGCCGCCTATTTCGGGCTGGGTGCCTACGGGGCGGCGCTTCTGTTCAAGCTCGCCGCCATGCCGATGGAGGCGGCGCTCGTGCTGGCGCCGCTGGTGGCGGGGTTGGGCGCGCTCATCTTTGGCTGGTTCTGTGTGCGGCTGTCCGGGGTTTACCTCGCCATGCTCACGCTCGCGTTTGCGCAGATCGTGTGGTCAGTCATGTTCCAGTGGGATGAGGTGACCGGCGGCTCCAATGGGGTGGTGGGCGTCTGGCCGGCGGCCTGGCTCTCGCAGAAGTGGGTCTACTACTACTTCACGCTCGCGCTCACCGTGGCGGGTGTGCTGCTTCTTCGGCGCATGCTCATGTCGCCCTTTGGCTACGCAATGCGCGCGGTGCGCGACTCGCGGCTGCGGGCCGATGCAATCGGCATTGATGCGGTGGGTGTCCATTGGGCGGGCTTTGTGCTGGCGGGCCTCATCTGTGGGTTGGCAGGCGCGTTGTTCGCGTTTTCCAAAGGCAGCATCTCCCCCGAGGTGATCGGCGTCGGGCGATCGATTGACGGTCTGGTGATGGTGCTTCTGGGCGGCATCCAGACCCTGGCGGGCCCGCTGGTGGGCGCTTCGGCCTTCACCTGGCTTCAGGATACGGTGGCACGACAGACCGACTACTGGCGCGCACTCCTCGGTTTCATCATCCTCGCCCTGGTGCTCGCGTTTCCCCAGGGCATCGCAGGCTTTGTTCGCGACCGCCTGATGCCCGAGCGCGATGCCGGAGGCGCACGATGAGCGCGCTTCTCGAGGTAAGCGGCCTCTCCAAGGCCTTTGGCGGCGTGCGCGCGGTCAATCAGGTGTCCTTCAATGTGGCAGCGGGTGAGCTCCTCGCCATGATCGGCCCCAACGGGGCGGGCAAGTCCACCTGCTTCAACATGCTCAACGGTCAGCTGCGACCCGATACCGGTTCGATCCGCCTGGGCGGTCGCGAGATCGTCGGGCTTGCGCCGCGCGAGGTGTGGCGCATGGGCGTCGGGCGCACCTTCCAGATCACCGCCACGTTTTCGTCCATGACGGTACGCGAAAACGTGCAGATGGCGCTCCTGTCTCACCACCGCATGATCGCGCGTGGCTGGCGACCTGCAGCAGAAGCCTTTGTCGATGAGGCCAATGCGCTCCTTGAACGTGTGGGCATGAACGCTCAGGCCGAGCGCCCCTGCTCGGTACTCGCCTATGGCGACCTTAAGCGGCTCGAACTCGCGATTGCGCTTGCCAACGATCCCAAGCTGTTGCTCATGGATGAGCCCACGGCTGGCATGGGACCGCGCGAGCGTCTCGAACTGATGGCGCTCACCGCCGAATTGGTACGCGCAAAAGGCGTAGCGGTGCTCTTTACCGAGCATGACATGGATGTGGTGTTTCGCCATGCCGACCGGATGATGGTGTTGAACCGTGGCGTGCTGATCGCGCAGGGCGAACCCGAAGCGGTGCGCGCCGACCCCGAAGTGCAGCGCGTCTATCTGGGCTCGCGGGCCGAACACTGAGAGTAAGTCCGATGACAGCCATGCAAGGTTCAATGATCTCCGCCGACGCCCCCATGCTCGAGGTGTCAGGCATCCACTCGTTTTACGGACAAGCCCACATTCTGTTTGATGTCTCGCTCGATGTCCGGGCAGGCGAGGTAGTGGTACTGCTTGGCCGTAACGGCGCGGGCAAATCGACCACCCTCAAGTCGATTGCCGGGCTGGTGCGCCCGCGCGAGGGTTCGGTCAGGTTCATGGGGGAGGCGATCGAACGCCGGCAGCCATTTGAAATTGCGCGGCGCGGCCTGGGTTATGTGCCCGAGGAGCGGCGCATTTTCACTGAACTCACGGTCCTGGAAAACCTGGAAGTGGGTCGACAACCGGCGCGGGCCGGCGTGCCTTCCTGGGACTTCGAAAAAATCGGCAAACTTTTCCCCAATCTGGCCGAAATGCCCGACCGCCCGGGCGGCCGCATGTCGGGGGGTGAACAGCAGATGCTCACGATCGCGCGCACGTTGATGGGTAATCCCCTGTGCATCCTGCTCGACGAACCCTCGGAAGGCGTGGCGCCGGTGATCGTTGATCAGATGGCGGGCGCGATTGCCGAGTTGAAGCGTCAGGGCGTGGCCGTGCTGTTGTCAGAGCAGAACCTGCATTTTGCGCAGGAGGTGGGCGATCGTGCCTACATCATCGAAAAAGGACGGATCCGGTTTCAGGGATCCATGGACGAACTGCGCGCCAACGACGAAGTCCGCGCGCAATATCTGGCGGTTTAGGGTTGCACCCTGGCCGCGGATGAACCGACAGGGAGAACGCTGATGTCCGCACAAATTCGCAAGCTCATCGTGAGTGTCGAGGAAACGCGTCGCGAGATGGGGCGCGAGGTGTCGCCGCCTACGCGGCGCGCGCTCGCGATCGCGGTGATTACCAATCCCTATGCGGGCCGCTACAGCGAATCGCTTGATGAGTTGATCGCCATTGGCGACGAACTCGGCGGGCTCCTGGGCGAGCGCTGCGTGCAGGCGCTGGGCATTGCGCCCGAGGCGGCGGAGAGCTACGGCAAGGCTGCGATCGTGGGCGAGGCGGGCGAACTCGAGCATGCCGCAGCCATTCTTCATCCCAAGCTCGGCGCACCTCTCAGAAAGGCGGTACACAAAGGGGCTGCGTTGGTGCCGTCGGCAAAGAAGTCGGGCGGGCCGGGGACGCCGATCGATGTGCCACTGGGTCACAAGGACGCCGCGTTTGTTCGCAGTCATTTTGACGCGATCGAGGCGCGGGTCGCTGATGCGCCTCGTGCAGGTGAAATTCTGGTGGCGGTGGCGGTCACCGACAGTGGCCGACCGTTCCCCCGCATCGGTGGTCTGCAGAAGCACGAGATCAAGGGCGAAGATGGTCTGCGCTGAGCGCAGCAGCGGTCCCTCGCACGGGGTCTGAATCAATCCTTTCGACGGAGAATTCTTCATGGCAACAGCAGCAATCGTCGAGAAGTCGGGCAAGGTCGTGATCCGGCGCGTTGGCCTCATGCTCTCGGGCGACATCGACCGCCCGATTCTCGATGCTGACACCATCGTGATCGATGACGGTGTCATTACTGCAGTCGGTCGCGAGAAAGACTGCGATACCGGTGATGCGAAGCGGGTCATCGACTGCCAGGGCACGGCGGTGGCCCCTGGGCTGATCGATTCGCACACGCATCCGGTGTTCGGTGACTGGACCCCGCGCCAGAATCAGCTGGGCTGGATCGAGTCATGCATGCACGGTGGCGTCACCACCATGATCTCGGCGGGCGAGGTGCACCTGCCCGGACGCCCCAAGGACATCATCGGCGTGAAGGCGCTCGCGATCACCGCACAGCGCGCGTTTGATGGGATGCGGGCCGCGGGCGTAGGCGGTGGCGTGCGGGTGCTGGCGGGTGCCCCGGTGATTGAAAAAGGCATGGTCGAGCAGGACTTCATCGATCTCGCGGCCGCGGGTGTTCGACTCCTCGGCGAAATCGGTCTGGGATCGGTCAAAGCGGGTGATGAGGCTGCGCAGATGGTGGGCTGGGCGCGCCGTCACGGCATCCAAAGCACGATCCACACGGGCGGCCCCTCCATTCCGGGCTCGGGGCTGATCGACGAGCATGTGGTGCTGGAGGCCGATGCTGATGTCATCGGGCACGTAAACGGCGGCCACACGTCGCTTTCTTACAAGTCGGTGTGCACGCTCTGCGAAAAAAGCAGCCGCGCGCTTGAAATCGTGCATAACGGTAATGAACGGATCGCGATCCTCACGGCTCGTCACGCCATGGAACTCAAGTGCCCCCACCGCGTCATCCTCGGCACCGACGCGCCCGCGGGCTCGGGCGTGCAGCCCCTGGGCATGCTGCGGCTGATCGCGCTCATCTCGAGCATGGCCGATATTCCGGCCGAGATCGTGTTCGGCTTTGCCACCGGCAATATTTCGCGCATGCGTGCCTTGCCACAGGGGCTGATCGAAGTGGGTCGGCCCGCTGACTTCGTCTTCATGGACAAGGCGCAGCATTCCGCGGGCACCGATCTGCTGGACAGCATCCGGTTGGGTGACATCCCCGGGGTGGGCATGGTGATGATTGATGGCATCGTGCGCTGTCAGCGCAGCCGCAATACGCCGCCTGCGGTTGAGGTACCGGTGATTGCGCACTGAGTCCGTTCGAGCCGAATCGCCGCGTCGACGCGACCGCGAGGCCACCCGTGCCCGCATCCTGAACGCGGCGGTCATCGAATTCGCACGCTACGGGCTGTCCGAGGCTCGTGGTGAGCGAATTGCCGAGCGGGCGCGAAGCAGCGAGCGCATGCTCTACTACTATTTCGGCAGCAAGGAAGAGCTGTTTGGCGCAGCGCTCGAATCCGTCTATGCGGCGCTTCGCGAGGCCGAGCGCGCGCTCAGGCTTGATGAGGCCGATCCCTTAGCAGCGCTTGAGCGTTTTTGCCGCTTTGTATGGCGCTACTACGTGGACCACCCCGAATTCATCAGCCTGCTCAATACCGAAAACCTCTATAAGGCGAAGCACCTGCGTCGTTCAGCACAGCTGGGCGAACTGGTCTCGCCGGTGGTGGGGTTGCTCGGTGGTTTGATTGAGCGTGGTGAGCGCGATGGCGTGTTTCGCGCGGGTGTCGATCCGGCGCAGCTCTACCTGTCAATCGCCTCGCAGGGCTATTTTTATCTGTCCAACCGACACACGCTGTCGGCCGTGCTGGCGCGCGATCTGGCTGCGCAGGCGGCACTCGAGACACACTGGCGAGAGAGCGCTGAGATGATCCGGCGATATGTAGCAGCTTGAGCGGTCTCTGCCACGTGGCGGGGGGATCGGGCGGTATGATCGGAGCACCCAATTTCCTTCGCTCAGGCCATGAAGCCCAAACTGCTCATTACTCGGCAAATCTTTGACGAGGTCCTCGCGCGCCTGCTGCCTCACTTCGAGGTGGAATCCAATCAGACGGACGCCGAGTGGTCGCGCGCGGAACTGCTCGCAAGGGTCGCCGACAAGGACGCGCTGTTCGTGGTCACGTCCGATCGGGTCGACGCCGATCTGCTCGCCGCAGCGCCCCGGCTGGCCATTGTCGCCACTGGGTCGGTCGGCTTCAACCACATCGATCTGAATGCCTGCACAGCGCGCGGCGTCTTGGTCACCAACACGCCCGATGTGCTGAACGAAGCCACGGCCGACATGGCGTGGGCGCTTCTCATGTCGGCGGCGCGCCGGGTCTGTGAGTCCGAGCACTGGCTGCGTGCCGGGCACTGGAAGCGCTGGGCGTTTGATCAGTTTCTGGGCGCAGACTTGTGGCGCTCGACGCTGGGGATCGTGGGGATGGGCCGGATCGGATCCGCAATTGCCCGTCGGGCCCGCGGCTTCGAAATGAAGGTGCTCTACACCAACCGGAGTCCTGCAGCCAACGAGGGTGAACTGGGCGCTGAGCGGGTCGCGCTTACGCAGTTGCTCGAGCGCGCTGATCACGTGGTGCTGGTTGTGCCCTACAGTCCGGCTACGCATCATCTGATTGGCGAACGCGAGCTCGCGCTGATGAAACCCGGTGCCACGCTGGTCAACATCGCGCGTGGCGGCGTGGTTGACGATGCTGCGCTTGCGAGGGCGCTTCGCGCGGGTCGCCCGGCGGCCGCCGGGCTGGATGTGTTTGAAAACGAACCCGCGCTCGACCCAGCGCTGCTTGCGCTTCCCAACGTCGCACTCACGCCGCATATCGGGAGTGCCACGCGCAGTTCGCGAGTGGGGATGGCCATGCTTGCTGCGGAAAACCTGCTCGCCTTCGCTGCGGGCAATCCGCTTCCCACGCGGGTCAGCCGCTGATGGCCGAGCTCATCTTCGAGCGCCCGCACGCCCTCGGGCTCGAGGCGGCGCGAGCAGTCACGCAGCGACTGGCCGATGAGATGCGGACCGACTACGGTGTCGATTCACACTGGAATGGCAACGATCTGGTGTTTTCCCGAAGCGGTCTGTCGGGCGTGCTTCGAATCAACCCGGATTCCCTCAGGTTGGAAGCCAAGCTTGGCTTTCTTTTTTCCACCTACAAGACCAGAATCGAGGCTTCGATGGCGGCGAACTTCGAACGCTATTTCGGCGCCTGAGCCCAACAACAACACCACACAACACCGGAGCCAGCCTTGAACCCCACCACGGTCCAGATCGTGGCAGCGGTCATCTTCACGATCGCCGTCCTGCATACCTTCTCGGTGAAGTTCTTTGAAAAACTGGCGCATCGCCATCCTGCACACGCGGGCATCTTTCACCTGCTCGGAGAGGTCGAAGCAGTGTTCGGCTTCTGGGCGCTGGTGCTGGTGGTGTTCATGGCGGTATCGGTCGGGCCGCAGGGCGCACTGGAATATCTCAATGCCCGTAATTTCACTGAGCCGCTGTTTGTGTTTGTGATCATGGTGATCGCAGCGAGCCGTCCGATCCTCAAAGTATCGCTTGGCTGCGTAGATGTGGTGGCGAAAATGCTGCCCATGCATCGGCAGGTTGCGACCTTCTTTGTGGCGCTATCGCTGCTGCCGCTCCTTGGGTCGTTCATCACCGAGCCTGCCGCCATGACGCTGGCGGCCCTTCTGCTGCGCGAACGCTTTTACAACCCCGGGCTTTCGAACCGCCTGAAATACCTCACGCTTGGGGTGCTGTTTGTGAATGTGTCCATTGGCGGCACGCTCACGCCCTACGCAGCGCCTCCCGTTCTGATGGTGGCTGCAACCTGGAACTGGGATCTGATGTTCATGATCACCAACCTGGGCTGGCGCTCTGCGGTGGCGGTCATCATCAATGCGCTCGTGCTCACGCTGATATTCCGGTCGGAGCTCGCTCGCATTCCCCTCATTGAAAAGAACGATGACGAAAACCGTGTTCCCGTAGCGCTGGTCATCACCCATATCCTGTTCCTGATAGGGGTGGTGCTTGCTGCCCATCACGCAGTGGTGTTTATGGGTCTCTTCCTGTTCTTCCTTGGGATCGTGACCGCGTACAACCGCTGGCAGGACCGGCTGATCCTTCGCGAGGGGATGATGGTCGGATTTTTTCTGGCAGGACTTGTCGTGCTCGGCGGTCAACAGCAGTGGTGGCTACAGCCTGCGTTATCGGCAATGAGCCCGACTGCGGTCTATTACGGGGCGACGGCACTTACCGCCATTACCGACAATGCGGCACTCACCTACCTGGGCTCGCTGGTGGAGGGACTCACCGATGAATTCAAGCTTTCGCTGGTGACGGGTGCGGTCACCGGGGGAGGTCTCACGGTCATTGCCAACGCGCCCAACCCCGCTGGCTACTCCATTCTGAAGAGCCGCTTCGATGATGAAGAAATCAGCGCAGGCGGGCTGTTTGCCGCGGCCTTCGTGCCAACGCTGGTGGCGATTGCAGCGTTCAGAATGATCTGAGCGGCGCCGGGCCTGGCATCGGGCGTCTGGCGTTGGCTGATCGCTCTGCCCGGTGCAGGTCGAGCCGCCCGGTGTAGGCCGAGCCGTCCGGTCTTTGAGCCGGACGCGCCGCGTTACTTCGCGAAGCTTCGCTCCATCTCGCGGCGAAACCTTACCGCCTGTGAGCGCGCGTCAATCATGACGTCGGACCACCGCACCGGCGCGCCGGCTGCCACGCGGCGCTTGAGTGTCACGCCGTGCGCGAGTCCGAGTGGCAGCCCGCCCACCGCCAGCGAGTCGGCAGCCGGCATCAGTCGGCCGTAAACCGTAAAGCCACCTTCGCCATCTAGTGTTTCGCCGGCCTTGAGATCGCGCTTGGCGGTGGCCACCACATCACCGTGCCAGGCTTGCGCGCAGCCGGTAGGCTCGCCACGCAGTCCTACCGAGGCCACGCTCACCCCGAGCTCGAGCCCGATCAGGTGGTAGGGCTTGTACATGGCTGAAAACTCGCCGGTGGCGTCGGTGATCAGGCCGTATTCGTGAAAGCATCGGCGCACATAATCATCGGCGCCGGCGAACACCACATAGACGCCCCAGCGAAGGTCGCGAAACACTGGCCGGCCGTCGCGCTCGAGGCTTGAGATCACCTCGACCTGACCGCGGTGATGCAGTTGCCCGCCTGCGCTTGCCGGCCGCAGGACCCGCGCCAGGTCGTCCACGCCGCAGGGCGGGAACTGAAGGCCATCGGGTGCGGGAATGAGCCCGGTGGCATTGGCCACCGCCGCCATCTCGATGGCGGACTTGGTGCCATCGAGGAACGAATTGAACATCTGTGCATTCATGCCGCCGCGCTTGGCGTCGTCCGCCGAGAGGCCATAGTGTTGCCACACCGTGTCGGGTGTGGACTGGTGATAGGCGGGCAGGTACTTGGTGCCCTTGCCTGCTGCGACCACCTCCAGGCCAGCGGTTCGCGCCCAGTCGACCATCTCGCAGATCAGCGCAGGCTGGTCGCCATACGCGAGCGAGTAAACGATGCCCGCTTCGCGCGCCTTGCGGGCAAGCAGCGGCCCGGCGAGCGCATCGGCTTCGACGTTCACCATCACGATATGTTTACCGTGTTCGCAACAGGCAAGCACATGCGCGATGCCAGCGGCGGGATGGCCGGTCGCGTCAATCACCACATCAACCTCGGGACTTGCGATCAGTGCCATCGTGTCGTCGGTCACCCAAGTGGTGCCACGGCGGGTCGCATCTGCAGCCGAACGCGCAGTGAGCCGCTCGGCAGGCCAGCCTACATGGCGAAGCGCCTTCTTTGCGCGTGGGGGTGACAGATCAGCCACCCCCAGCAGATGGATGCCAGGTGTGCGCTGCGCCTGGGCCAGATACATAGAGCCGAACTTGCCCGCGCCAATCAGGGCGACGCGGATCGGGCGCGAATCGGCCTCGCGTTGTTGAAGCATGCGGTGCAGGTTCATGGTGATGTCTCCGAAGTGGTTCGCATCGTCAAGCTCGGCGGGGTGCTCGTCAAGTCGGCGGCGGTCACCGATGGGCTTTTTATGCCCAGTCGGATGCCGGGACGCGGGCCGCCTCGCCCCCACTGCCAAGGTGGTAGCATCCGAACCGCCATGAACGGATTCAAAGACCCCCGCACCACCTGGAATAAGCGCTATGCGTCGGCCGAAGGCATGCTGTTCGGTGCCGAACCAAACGGCTGGCTCGCCGCGCAGCGTGCCCGGCTGCTGGCTGGTAGCCGTGTGCTGTGCCCGGCCGATGGTGATGGACGAAATGGTGTCTGGCTGGCGTCGCTGGGGTTGCACGCGGTCGCCTTTGACCTGGCCGACGTGGGGGTCGAGCATGCGATGGCCCACGCTCGCGCAAACGGGTTCATCGAGCGGTCGCCCACGGCCTCGCTGCCGGGCCTGCGGGCGTGCTTTGATTCACCAACGGGCGGTTCGCTCGTGCTCTGCTGTGCCGATATTGCGCACTGGCCCTGGGAGCAGACCCCCGCCGATTTGATTGCAGCGATATTTTTCCAGTTCGCGGATCCCGCGCTTCGCTCGCAGATCTTCAAGGGCTTCCGACAGTCGCTGCGGCCGGGCGGGCTGCTTGTGATCGAGGGCTACGGCATGCGGCAACTGGCCTATAAAACGGGCGGACCCGGTGTGGCAGAGAACCTCTACACCCTTGGCCTTCTGGGCGAGGCGTTCCACGGCTGGTCGGTACTCGAGTCACGCGACTGTGACGCCGAATTGGCCGAGGGCACAGCCCATGTCGGCGCCTCGCACATCATCTCAGCGGTATTGCGCAAGCCCGACTGACCCGCCGGGCGTCTGCGCGTCGCTTCGATGACAGCCTTCACGCCGCCCGCGCTGTTCCTTGCCGCCGATGCGATCGACACCGGGTCGCAGCGCCTGATGGGCCGGCAGTCGGCGGGGCACGGATTTTTGCGCGGTTTCGTTGACGTCTACCGTGCCTCCCCCGCACGCCCACTCGATGTCGTGACGCCAGCCGGCAATGATTCGCGATTTGTGGCGACGGCGCTAGAGCGCATGGGCTGGCCGCATCCGGTGCGCATGCTCGCTGCCGATCGGCCCGCCGCCTGGGGGGAGCTTGGCGTGCTGCAATATCCGGCGCCGATGAGTGATGCGCTCGGCTGGCAGCGCAGCCGCCAGACCCACGGCGTAGCGTCGTTTGCGCTCTGCGGCGTGACCCACACCATCAGTTCGGATGCAGTGATGCGGCAGCTTGCAGCTTATGTCGCAGGCCCGTTCGCCGCCCATGATGCGCTTGTTTGCACCTCGCGGTCGGTGCTTCGCGCGGTGCAATTCATCTGGCGGGAGCAAACAGAATTTCTGGCGTCGAGACTGGGCATCGCGGTGGCACCAGACCTCCCCATGCTGCCAGTGATTCCGTTAGGGGTGCATGCGGCCGACTTCTCGGCTGATGGGCAAGAGCGCCATGAGGCGCGCGCCCGACACGGTTTTGCCGACGACGATATTGTCGTGTTGTTCGTGGGCCGCCTGAGCCTGCACGCCAAGGCCAATCCCCTGGCCATGTACCTTGCCTGCGCGCGGGCGGCCGCCTCCAGCGGCCGGCGTATTCGGGTTCTCGAATGCGGCTGGTTTGCTAACGAGGCGATCCGAAAAAGTTTTGATGAAGCGGCTTCTACCGCCGGCATTCGTGTTGATCGGGTGGACGGGCGTGAACCCGGCGTCACGCAGCGGGCTTATCGCGCAGCCGACCTCTTCGTTTCGCTCTCTGACAATATCCAGGAGACCTTCGGGCTCACGCCGGTGGAGGCGATGGCGGCTGGCCTCCCTGTGGTGGCGAGTGACTGGGATGGCTACCGGGAGACCGTTCGCGACGGCGAGGACGGCTTTCTCATCCCCACGGTGCAGCCTGCCAACGCCCAGGGTGCAGCCGCGCTGGTCGAGGGCTACCAGGACGGGCGCCTCAACTACGACCGCTATGTGGCCTACGCGCATACGCTGGTCGCGGTAAATGTCGAGGCGTGCGCCGTCGCGATCGCGCGTTTGGCTGCAGACCCAGCGCTCCGAATGCGCATGGGTGAAAGTGGTCGCAGGCGCGTACGCGAACTGTTCGACTGGTCGCGGGTTTTGCCCCAGTATCAGGCGTTGTGGGTCGAGCAGCGCGATCGGCTCGCCCTGTGCCGTGCTCGCGTCGCGCCCGCGCCCCGCGGCGAGCCTGGCATGCCCAATCCGCTGCAGATGTTTGCCCACTACCCCAGCGCATCCCTCACGCTGCAGTCGCGCATTCATCGCGACCGCGCGGCTGGACCGGGCGCGCGCGGGCTCCGCGAGCTCTCGATGTGGCAGTTTGCGGACGGCTGGCTGCCCGATGCGGCGGCAATCGCACATGCATGGGAGGTGCTGCCCGATGACGCAGCGAACGCGCCGACCATCGAACACTGGGCGGCGCGGCTTGAAATTGATCGTGTGCAGGCCGAACGGCTGGCTGCGTGGATGGCGAAGGTCGGGCTGGTCGCGATTCGCTAGGACGGCCCCGTGACCGGCGTCAGGCCGCAGTCGGTTGCTCTCGGGGCGGAGTCCCCGGGCCTTCCGAGGATGAGATCGAGGCGAGGGCGGTCTCCAGGGTGTCAAACAGCGCGCCGGCACCCAGGCTTGCCGCAAAACCGCTTCGCTGCATGAGTGAGAGCGGCTGCGTGTTGGCGCCAACGATCATCAGACGTTTGCCGCGTTTGTCTAGCATGCGGTGCAGACTCTGGAGCGCATCGAGTCCGGTGGTGTCCAGATTGATGAGCTGATGCAGGTCGAGCACGGTGATGTCGGCAAGCGGTCGGCCTGGATCAAGGAGCGGCTCTAGCCGGTTGACCGAGCCAAAGAAGAGCGATCCGAATAGCCGGAAGCCTTCGATGGTGGGCGTAACCGCGGCGCGCGGTGGCAGCTCCAGCGGTTCGATCCGGGTGACCGAGGCAATCCGGAAAATGAAGAAGAGGCTCGCGAGCACCAGCCCCACCTCCACTGCCACCGTCAGGTCGAAGATCACAGTGAGGAAGAAGGTGGCGAGCATCACCAATCGGTAGTTAATCGTGAACTGGCGTAGTTGAGGGAAGGCCCGCCACTCGCCCATGTTCCAGGCGACGAACAACAGGATGCCGGCGAGCGCGGCCATGGGGATGTCGCTTGCGAGCGGTGCAGCCAGCACCACGATGGCAAGTAGCGTGAGGGCGTGAACGATGCCTGAGATCGGGGAGCGGGCGCCGCTTCGCACATTGGTGACCGTACGCGCAATGGTGCCGGTCACGGCGATGCCACCGAAAAAAGGCACGATGAAATTGGCCACGCCCTGCGCCATCAGTTCCTGATTGGGGTCATGGCGATCGTCGATCATCGAGTCTGCCATGCGGGCGCAGAGGAGCGACTCGATCGCACCCAGGAGTGCGATGGCCACTGTGGGGGCGACCAGGTTCTGTGCGGTCTGCCAGTCGAAGGCGGGTAGCGCGAAGGCGGGTAGCCCCTGAGGAATGCCACCGAAGCGGCTACCCACGGTGTCGACCTGCAGTCCGAAGAGCTTGACCGCAACCGTGGCAACAACCAGTGCGGCAATGGTTCCGGGCGCGCGTGCGAGCCAGCGCCGCCAGCCGGGCGTGACCGCCAGATATGATTTCGGCCAGACAATGATGATGGCGAGCGTGGCCACACCGATCGCAAGTGCCGCAGGGTTGACGGTGTGCAGATTGGAGCCCAGCGCGTGGAGCTGCGACATGGAATTGGCCGGCATCTTGTCGATCGCGAGGCCGAGGAAATCCTTCACCTGCTGCAAGGCAATCACTACCGCAATGCCGTTGGTAAAACCCACGATGATCGAGACCGGCACGAAGCGCACCAGCGATCCGAGCTTGAGCGCGCCCATCAGAAAGAGCAGTACACCGGCCATGAAGGTGGCGATCAGTAGGTTGGCAATGCCGTAGCGCTCGCCGATGGCGTAGAGGAGCACCACGAACGCGCCGGCGGGGCCGCCGATCTGAACCTTCGAGCCGCCTAGAAGGGAGATAAGAAAGCCGCCGATGATGGCGGTAAAGAGCCCCTGCTCAGGACGCACCCCCGATGCGATACCGAAGGCCATGGCAAGCGGCAGCGCGACGATGCCAACGGTGATGCCTGCGCCAATGTCGGCAGGCAGGTCGGAGGCACGATATTCCCGAAGCGAATCAGCGAGCTTGGGCCGGAAGCGGAAATTACCCAGGCTCATGGCAAAGCCCTATGAGGGGCTCGCTGAGGGTTTCGCTGAGGGGCCCCCTGCGGCGCCCGTTCGAAGGTTAGCGCACCCGCATACCGGGCTGCGCACCAGTGTCTGCGCCCAGCAGAAATATCCCGGGCCCTTGAGAGGGATCGTCCCATGAAGCCGACAATACCATGCCTTCAGAGATGCCAAACTTCATCTTACGCGGGGCGAGGTTGGCCACGACTACCGTGTGGCGCCCAACGAGTTGCGCAGGATCATAAGCCGATCGGATGCCAGAGAAGACGTTGCGAAGCCTCCCCTCGCCGAGGTCGAGCGCAAGCCGGATCAGCTTGTCAGAGCCCTCCACCGCGCTGGCTTCCACGATCCGGGCGATGCGCAGCTCAACGTTCATGAACTGGTCGATGGAAATCGGCCCGGTGTCAACCCCTTCGTGGCTGGCCGGACCGGTTCCGGCCTTGGAGGCCCCGGCGCCGGCCGAGCCCGGCTTCGCAGCATTGGCTGATGCCGCGCCGCTCGAGACCGCCTTGTCGGCTTTGGCAGCCGGAGCAGAAGGGGGGGCTGAAGGGGGAGCGTCGGGTGGATCAAAAAGTGCATCGAGCAGTTTCGGATCGACCCGGCCCATGAGGTGCTCGTAGCGCTGAATGCGCGTGGGAGGGCGGTCGAGGTCAGACCAGGTGAGCGGTGCGCAGCCCATGAAGGCTTCGGCCTGAGCCGAGAGCGCTGGCAGCACGGGTTTGAGCCAGATGGTGAGCGCATGAAAGCCGGCAAGGCACACCGAACAGACAGCATGGAGCGCCTCGCGCCGCGCGGGGTCGCGCGCCATTTCCCAGGGCTTTTCGGCGTCGAAATACTGATTGACGCGGTCGGCGAACTCCATGGCCGCGCGGAGCGCTTTACCGTATTCCCGCCCCTCGATGCAGGCGGCGATGTCGTGGGACACGGCTTGCGCGTTCAGGGTGGCCCAGGCGGGCAGCGTGCGCGGATCGAGCACCTGGCCATCAAAATGCTTGACCAGGAAATTGGCGGCCCGACTGGCGATGTTCACGTATTTGCCGACCAGATCGCTGTTGACGCGTGCAACAAAGTCATCGGGGTTGAAGTCGATGTCCTCCACCCGCGCGTTCAACTTGGCCGCGATGTAGTAGCGCAGCCACTCCGGATTCATGCCGAGTTCGAGGTAGCGCAGCGGCGAGATACCGGTACCGCGCGACTTACTCATTTTTTCACCGCTCACGGTGATGAACCCGTGGACGAATACATTGTCGGGCGTCTTGCGCCCCGAGAAGTGCAGTGTGGCTGGCCAGAAGAGCGTGTGGAAGTAGATGATGTCCTTGCCAATGAAGTGATATTGCTCAACGCCGGGGTCGGTCACGAACGCGTCGTAGGTCTGTGCAGTCTGGGGAGCTGCCTGACCCTTGGCGAAGTGATTCTTGAGGCTCGCCAGATAGCCGATTGGCGCATCAAGCCAGACATAGAAATATTTGCCCGGCGCATCGGGGATGGGAATGCCGAAATAGGGTGCATCGCGAGAGATGTCCCAGTCGCCCAGGCCCGACTCGCCGTCCAGCCATTCGCGCGCCTTGTTCGCCACCTCGGGTTGCAGTCGGCCGCCCTGAGTCCAATCGCGCAGAAACGCCACGCAGCGCGGGTCAGAGAGTCGAAAGAAAAAATGCTCTGATTGCCGCATCACCGGCGTTGCGCCCGACAGGGTGGAGGTGGGATTACGCAGATCGGTGGGGGCGTAGACCGCACCGCAGGCCTCGCATGAATCGCCGTACTGGTCTTTGGCGCCGCATTTCGGGCACTCGCCCTTGATGTAGCGATCGGGCAGGAACATTTCCTTGACCGGATCGAAGAACTGCTCGATCACCCGGGTCGTGATCAGGTCATTGGCCTTCAGCGCCCGGTAGATGTCCTGCGAGAGCTCGGTGTTTTCAGGCGAGTGCGTGCTGTGCCAGTTGTCAAAAGAAATGTGAAAGCCGTTCAGGTACTGGGGCCGCTCGGCGGCGATCCGGGCGATGAGCGCTTCGGGCGTGATGCCCTCGGCCTGCGCCTTCAACATGATGGGCGCGCCGTGCCCGTCATCGGCACACACGAAATGCACCTCGTGGCCGCGCATGCGCTGAAACCGCACCCAGATGTCGGCCTGGATGTACTCCATGATGTGGCCGATGTGAAACGAGCCGTTCGCATAGGGAAGAGCAGTGGTGACGAAAAGACGGCGTTTCATGATGGATTCAGCTCGCGGAGGAAGGTGCGCAGGCAAAACCTCGATTTTAGCGGGGACAGCGGGAAAGGCCGATCGTTTAGACTGCCTGGTTTGTTCCCTTTCTACTTTGCAGCGAGCATTGTCATGAGTCTTACCGTCGAGCAGGTGACCGAAGCCCTCAGCCGCGTTATCGATCCCAACACGGGCAAGGACCTGGTGGCTGGCAAGTCGGCGAAAAACATCCGTGTGGACGGCGACTCGGTGAACGTCGATGTCGAGCTCGGCTATCCGGCCCTCAGCCAGGTCGACCCGATCAGGAAGGCAGTGATCGCTGCCGTACGTGCGCTACCCGGGGTGGGTAACGTATCGGCCAATGTGTTTCAGAAAATCGTGGCGCACGCGGTGCAGCGCGGAGTGAAAACGCTGCCGAATGTCAAGAACATCATCGCGGTCGCCTCCGGCAAGGGGGGCGTTGGGAAAAGCACCACCGCGGTGAATCTGGCGCTTGCGCTCGCCGCCGAGGGCGCGACGGTGGGCATGCTTGATGCCGACATCTACGGCCCCTCGCAACCGACGATGCTGGGTGTGTCCGGCAAGCCCGAGTCTCGCGACGGTAAAAGCATTGAACCGTTGGTGGGCCACGGGGTCCAGGCCTCATCCATTGGGTTCATGATCGAGCCCGATACGCCCATGGTCTGGCGCGGTCCGATGGTGACGCAGGCACTCGAGCAGCTGCTACGCGACACCAACTGGCAGGACCTCGATTATCTGGTGATCGACATGCCCCCAGGCACCGGCGACATTCACCTCACGCTGTCGCAAAAAATTCCGGTGACCGGCGCGGTGATTGTCACCACGCCGCAGGACATTGCGCTGCTCGATGCCCGGAAGGGTCTCAAGATGTTCGAGAAGGTGGGGATCCCCATTCTGGGTATCGTCGAGAACATGGCGATGCACACCTGCACGAATTGCGGCCACACCGAGCACATCTTCGGTCAGGGTGGCGGCGAGAAGATGGCAGGCGATTATGACGTCGAATATCTGGGCGGGCTGCCGCTGGATATCCGGATCCGCGAGCAGGCCGACTCGGGCCGGCCCACGGTGGTCGCCGACCCGGACGGTGATCTCGCGGCCACGTACAAGCGGATCGCCCGCCGGGTTGCCGTTCGGATCGCGGAGCGCGCGCGCGACATGAGCCTCAAGTTCCCGTCTATCGTCGTCCAGAAAACCTGAGGCTGGCAGGATGGGCGGGCCATTCCGGACGGATAGGCCGCGATTTGCGTCGTCAGCCGACGGCCGAGGCGAGGCCCCCTGGAAGCGGATGGTCGCAGCGTTCCGATGCGCTCCCGTGTGGGTTGCGCGCGTTGCCCGTCTCGCCCGTGCCGGGATAGCGGTGATTGTGGCGCTTGTTTCAGCGGCAGCGCTTGCGCAGTCGCCATCTGCGCCGCAACGCCTCTCCCCCGTGCAGGCGCAGAGCGCGGCCGATGTTCAGTCACAACGATCCGCGGCCAGCCGTCCCCTGCGCGTGGCGGCTGCGGCCAGTCTTCGAGGCGCGCTCGATCAGGCGCTGGCCGACTGGCGGGAGGCGGGAGGCGGCCCATCGCTCGTGACCTATGCGGGCACGCCTGCGCTGGTTCGGCAGATCGAGCAGGGGCTGCCAGCGGATTTGTTCGTG
>CAIPNM010000273.1 GCA_903866395.1 uncultured bacterium | reverse complement strand
GGCACCGGTGCGCTTGAACGACTGTCTGCGGGGCAACCATGACCACAGGCCCTGAGCACGTCTGGGAGGCGCCCTCTGCGGCGCTGCTTCGCCGACTGCTGGCGGTGCAAGGCATGTCCCTTTCGCAGGGGGCGGCCGAGCAGGCTTGGGCGGAAGCCTTTCGCAGGCGGCCTGCCGCTACAGACGCTGTCTCGCAAATGCGTTCGCTGGGCGAGGCCCTCCGCCGCTGGATGGGGCCGTTCGATGCGGCCGCAGAGGTTGCCGTCGTGCCAGTCCAGGCCTTGCTAGCGCAACATTTTCCGGCGCTCGTTCTCTGCGAAGGGCGTTGGCGTGTCGCGCGCTGGCTCCGTGGGGAGCGGCTTGGGCTCGAAGCCAACGACGGCAGGGTGGAGGAAGTCGAGCGCGCGCGCTGCGGCGCCGCGCCAGCATGTTGGGTCGCGCTTTCCGGGGCCGGTGAGCCAGATGTCCAGGCGGGCCCGCTTCGACTGGTGGTTCGCGCGCTTGCGCAGCGCAAGCGCGTACTTTTTGAGGTGGGACTTGCCTCCGTGCTGGTCAACGCATTCGCGGTGATCACATCGCTTTTTGCCATGCAGGTCTACGACCGGGTGGTGCCCACCTTCGCGTGGTCCACGCTATGGGCGCTCACCGTGGGCGTCCTGCTCGTCCTTACTTTCGATGCCGTTCTGAGGCTTGCGCGCGCCCAGGCCCTGGATCGCGTAGCCCGCGACGTAGACGAAGACCTGACGCAGTTACTGTATGACCACCTGCTTGCCATGCGGATGGACAGCCGACCGCGTAGCCTGGGCACGCTGGCCGCGCGCCTGACCGGTTTTGAGGCGGTACGTTCGTTCTTTACCGCGTCCATTCTTTTCGTGTTCGTCGATTTGCCCTTCGTCCTCGCCTTCATCGCGGTCATTGCCCTAGTGGGCGGGGCCGTGGGCTGGGTGTACGCGCTGCTCTTTCCGCTGGCGCTGGTCGCAGGGTGGGCAGGGCAACGGAAGATGCGCCGCCTGGTTCAACGACAGGTGGTTGGGCTCCAGCAGAAAAATGGGCTGCTGATCGAGACCATCCACGGCGCCGAGTCGATCAAGGCAGCGGGGGCGGAATGGCGGTTTTCTGCCCGCTGGGCCGACCTGGGGGATGAACTATCGGCTGATCAGCTTGCTGTTCGTGCAACCGTCAATCGGGTGACGACGCTGATGCACTGGCTGTCGTCGATCGCCTTTGTTGGTGTGATCGTCGTGGGTGTTCATCAAATCGAGCTTGGTTTGCTTTCAGTGGGTGGGCTCATCGCATGCTCGATCCTCGGGGGGCGCGTCATTCAGCCCATCTCCCAGGTCGTAATGCTCGCTACCCAGTGGCATGGCGCGCGCGAGGCGATCCGCAATCTCGAGTCAGTCATGCGATTGCCCGCGGAGCGCGAGCCTGATGTGTCGCAACTCGCGCCCGACTCGCTCGCGGTGTCCGTCGCGGCAAAGGACTTGCGGTTTGCCTATGGACGTTCGCCTGCCGCGCATATCGATATCAACGCGCTTGCGTTTGGCGCAGGCGAGCGGGTCGCGCTCGTGGGCTCCAATGGTTCTGGCAAGACCACGCTGCTCCGGATACTGTCGGGGCACTATCGTCCCGCGGCTGGGCAGGTACGGATAGGGGGGATTGACGCGGCTCAGCTCTCGCCTGCCTGCCTCGGCGCGCATGTGGGTTATATGCCGCAGGACATCCGGCTGTTCCGCGGCTCTCTGCGCGACAATATCGAACTCGGGGGCGTGCGGCTTGATGATTCGCGGCTCCTCGAGGTGGTCCGGGCGAGCGGTCTGGAGACCCTGGTGTCTGAGCATCCGCAGGGTCTTGATCTGCCTATTGCCGAGGACGGCAGTGGGCTCTCAGTCGGGCAGCGGCAGCAGGTGGGGCTTGCGCGCCTGCTGGCGCAGCCGCCGCGGATCTGGCTGTTGGACGAACCGAGTGCATCGCTCGATGGCAGCGCGGAGGCTGCGCTGGTGAAGACCTTATCAACCATGATCCGTCCCGACGACCTGGTGATCTACGCGACGCACAAGACCGCTTTGTTGGCGATGGCAACGCGGGTTCTGGTGATGCGGGGAGGGCGGGTTGTTCACGATGGCGACCGCGATAGCATCGGCCGCGCCATGCAGTCTCCGTCGCCAATCTCGGCCTCGTCCGCGCTCAATCGGGTGGCATGATGCGCCGACCCCTCCACGACCGGCCAGCGGGGTTCGATGCCCCGCTGCTGCGGCCCGAGCGCGCCGGGGCTGCGCGTTGGATGAGCACCTTTGCAGTGGTTGCGGTCGCCCTCATGTGTGTCACCGCAGTTGCCTGGTCTTCACTGGTCGAAATCGATCAGGTCACCCGGGCATCCGGGCAGTTGATTGCCAGTTCGCGGGTACAGATCGTTCAGTCGGTAGACGGGGGCGTGATCGAGCGATTGCATGTTCGCGAGGGCGATACGGTCGAGGCCGGGCAAACCCTCGCCACGCTGGATTCGGGGCGCACGCAGGCGGCGCTTCGTGAATCCGAGGCCAGGTCTGCTGCTCTGCGCGCGGCGCTGGCCAGGCTGGCCGTTGAGGCTCAAATGGGTGAGCGTCTGGTGTTTCCTGCGGCGCTCGGCACATTTCCGTCGGTGCAGCGTGCGCAGCAGGCCTTGTTCGAGCAACGTCGCCGTTCGCTGTCGGTCGAACTTGATGCGCTCGAATCATCGGCATCAATCGCCCGTCAGGAACTCGCCCTGGTCCAGAATCTGCATCGTGCGGGCGACGTCAGTCAGGCCGAACTCCTGCGCGTGAGCCGCCTGGCGAGCGAGGCCGAGGCGCAGCTCGTGATCCGAAAAAATCGATGGCTTCAGGACGTCCGCGCCGAGCAGGCGCGCGCCGAGGACGAACTCGCTCAGCTCGAGCAGGTGCAGGCACAGCGCCGCGAAGTGCTCGATAGTCTGGTGATTCGAGCTCCGGTTCGCGGCATCGTAAAGAACGTCCGCGTGACGACCCGCGGTGGTGTGCTGCGCCCGGGCGAGGAGCTCCTGCAGATCGTACCGGCCGATGACCGGCTGATCGTTGAGGCGCGCGTTAGACCGTCCGATATCGCCCTGCTCAGGCCTGGGCTTCCGGTATCGATCAAGTTTGATGCCTACGACTACACCGTCTATGGCGCGGTGGCTGGAAAGCTCAGCTACATCAGCGCGGACACGATTCGTGACGATTCGCGTGCGGGCGAGCAACTGTACTACCGGGTGCATGTCGAGACCGACATCCCGCCTGGCGCGCCGGCTGAAACGGGGTTGCGTAAGCGCCTCGACGTGATGCCGGGGATGACCGTTACGGTCGATATCCGGACTGGACGACGTTCCGCACTGTCCTACATGCTGAAGCCGATTCGCCGGACGCTGGACGAGGCGTTTTCCGAACCCTGAACTTTTGATCAACCTAAACATCCCATCACAGGTCCCGAGCTATGACCACCGCATCTGCCCCAACTGCTGCTGCCCTGCACAACCCGCGCGCCGCATCCGGTGTCGATTCCACCAGTCAGTCCCCGGAGCGGTCTGTTTCGGGGTCAGGCCGAGCGACCGACTCGCCGTCTGAGCGTAAGGCGATTGCGGGTGGTAGCCGGACAGAGCGCGCTGTCCAAAGCAGTGATGTGCTTGCGCCCGCCTGGGCGAGTGGTGCGCAGTTGATCGACGCCTCGTTTGATTCAGCAGGTGTCGTTGCCTCATCGCAGGCAGAGTCTGCCGATCCCGAACAACCGCATGCGGCCTTCGACGAGTCGGGAATGTCCGATCAGGTGACCATGATCGAGCAGGCCTCCGATGCCGACCACAGGCTCGCCGAGGTATCCGATGTGATCGAGTTCAACGCCGGACAAGGCGTGCTTGATCCGGCGCTTCAGCGGTCGCTGCGAGTCGAATTCGCACAGGCACCCTCGACGACGGCGTCCGACGCCACGGCCTCGGGCGGCATTCTCAGCATTCCGCCCTATCAGCTCGTGGTTGGTGGCCTTGCGCTCGGTCTCGCGGTAGGAGGCGGGGCCGGTGGCGGCGGGGGCTCCGGCAGCTCCGAGTTCTTTGCTTGGGGCGCAGGGAGTTTAAATATCACGACCCCTGGCGGTACGGTCGTCACGGTCGATGCCTCGGGCGGGGCAAGCGGTAGAAGCCTCCTTCTCAACGGCGGGAGTGCGGTCAACGTCAACGGTTTCAGCGGCTCGAACCTGATCAACGCATCGAACCTTAGCGGCAATCTCTCGGTCAATATCGTTGACGACGGCAACGCCGGGCGCTTGGTGCTCACGACCGGAAGCAGTGCCACAACCGTCAGCAGTTATGACGCGCGCGACGAACTCGTGATCGATGCCGCGCTGCTCGCGAGCAGCAGCGTTCTCACGCTCAGCGGGCAGGTAAGCGAGGCCAAGGTCAGCGGGCTAGCCGGCGGTCTCAATGCCTCGGCACTGAGCGCAGGGTCGCTGTCGGTATCGACCGCAGCGCTTGCCGCCGGGCAACAGCGCTCGATTGCGCTGTCGACTGGCGCAGGGGCCACCAGCGTTAGCGGCGTTCAGGGTGACACCATCATCATCGATGCGGAGGCATTGCCTGATGAGGTGACCCTGAAAACGAGCGGAGGGGCTAATTTCCAGATCAGCAATTTGATGGGCAATCTGGACAACACGGCCACCGGGACTGTCACGGCCACACTCGATCACGATCCCAATCCAGGTCTTGAACTGCGCACCACGGTTAAAAGCACAACTGCGGTCACGGTGAACAACGGCGCCCTGGACCTCAACGACACCATCATTCTCGAGGGAGCAGGGGCTTTTACCGTGAAGGGGTTAGTGGCGACGCTCGACGCAAGCCGGGTCACGGGCAGCACCACTGTCACGGCGGCGGTCGTGTCGGCTCCGAATGAGATCAAGGTCATTCCAGGTGCGACGGGCGCTTCAGTGGCGGGGTCGGCAACGGGTAGCAAGATAGCGATTGATGCTTCCAACATTCCCGATAACACGGCGCTGCAGGTCAGCGGACCGGGCAGTTTTATTGTGACCGGGCTGAAGGGCGATGTCGCGGCTGATCAGGCGCAGGGCAATGTTTCAGTCTCGACTGCAGATGCTGGAGATCAGTCTGTAAGCGTGAAGCTCGGCGCGGCCGGCGGCCAGGTCAGGGCAGTCAGCACGACCGACTCGATTAATGTCGATGCGCTGGCGATGAAGGGCACCTCAACGCTAGGCATCGGTGGCGCGAGCTTTGCCGGCAATTCGATCGGGACGGTCACTGTGACGGGGCTGCGAGGCACTCTCGAAAACCGAGGCACGGGCAAGACCGAGGTCACGCTTGCTACTGCGGCTGACGGATCGCCCACCACTGCCTCGATCGTGAGCGACAACATCATCGTCGTGAATAACGGTGATTTTGCCGCGACCGACACCATCAAATTGTCGGGGTCGGGCGAGTTCGGTTTAAAGGGCGTTGCCGCGAACGTGGATGGCGCGGGTGTGAGCGGCGTTCTGAGCAAGATCAGTGCAACGCTGAATACGAATAGCGGCGTGACGATCAAACTGTCGCCCTCGGGTTCCGACACTTTGGTGCTTAACGGTCGCGATTCGTCTGCCACGCTGCTGAACGTCGAGACCATCGATGTAAGCATCGGCGGTGACATTTCCAAAGCTGCAATCAGCTCTGGTGCTGGTCCGGCCACGCCGGGGCGCATCTCCGGAACCCAACTTGATTTTGCCGACCAGACTGCGAAGCTCGTTGTCAGTCAGGCGCAGCATGCGGACATTCAGCAGGGCGGGCTGCTCAAGGCCTTACAGGCCGACTCCGGTACGCAGACCCTGTCGCTGAGCAGCGGCGGAACCATCGCTCAGACTATCCCTCACATCGATGTGTATGAGCTATCGAGCGCGGGTGGACCCCTGCAGGTCACGATCAAGTCGCAAACTCTGTCGGTGAGCAACGATATTCAGCAGCAACTGGCCCTCGCGTCCAACCAAGCCTCGCCCGCCTTAACGATAAAGGGCTCGCCGGGTGCGGATGTCATACG
>CAIPNM010000272.1 GCA_903866395.1 uncultured bacterium | reverse complement strand
GCACGGTTGCCAAGATCTCGTATGACGAGATCATCCCGGCGATCATGCCTTATGTGGCGGTGGTGGTGGCTTGCCTGGCAGTGATTACATTCGTCCCGGAACTCAGCCTGTGGCTGCGCGATCTGGTGTATCGCTAGCCGGTGCTTATGCGGTCTCAGGCCCGTTGACGGGTGGTGGTGCGTCGGGTGAGCGCCCGAACCACATCGCATAGAGCGCTGGCAGCACGAGCAGCGTAAGCAGCGTCGCTGAGGCTAGCCCACCGATCACCACGATCGCGAGCGGGCGCTGGGTCTCTGCGCCAATAGCCTTGCTGATCGCCATGGGCAGCAGTCCGAAGGCAGCGAGAAAGGTCGTCATCAGCACCGTTCGCAGTCGTTGCATCGCGCCTTCGGTGATGGCTTCGATCAGTCCCAGACCGCTTGCGCGTAGCTGCTGAAAGACCGACAGCATCACCACGCCATTCAGAACTGCTTGCCCGGATAGGGCAATGAAGCCGATGGCCGCTGAAACCGACAAGGGAATGTTGAAGAGGGCCAACGCCACGAAGCCCCCGATCAGCGCAAGCGGCACGTTGACCAGAATCAGAAGCGCAGCTTTCAGCGACTTGAACGCATCAAATAGCAGCACGAAGATGAGCGCGAGCGATAGCGGTACCACCACACTCAGCCGCTTCATCGCTCGTTCCTGGTTCTCGAACTCGCCTGACCAGCTGAGCATGTAGCCACGCGGAATCTGAACGTGTCGATCTACCCGTTGCTTCATGTCGGCGACGACCGATCCCATGTCGCGCCCTCTGATAAAGATACCGATAGCCATGGTGCGGCGACCCGATTCACGCGCAATGTTCATCGCGCCCCCGGCTTCGCGCAGCGTTGCCACCGCCGACAGCGCCACATAACCCCCATCAGGAGTTGGGATGGGAATATTGGCAAGCTGCGAGAGCGAACGCTGGCCTGGCGCGAGGCGTACGGCGAGTCCAAATCGGCGTTCGCCTTCCCAGATGCTGGTCACGGGTCGGCCGGCAAGCGCAGCTTCGATGACATCCTGAATGTCGGCCACGTTGAGACCATAGCGACCCACGCGGTCCCGGTCGATCTCGATCAGCAGCTGCGGGAGTTCGCCCAAACGGTCGATCTCGGCGCGATACACGCCCTGAACCTGCCTCACCTCGTGCTCGATGGCCTGCATGGTGGTGCGAAGCACGGCAAGATCGTCGCCCGCCAGCTTGATCACAATTTGACCATCGATCTGTGAGATGGATTCAAGCACATTGTCGCGAATGGGCTGCGAGAAGGTAGGCTCCATGCCTGGAATGGACTGAACCGCTCGCTCCAGTTCTTCGAGGAGTTGTTCGCGGGTAAGGCCTCGCCGCCACTCCTCGGGAGGTCTTACGTCGACGAACATTTCAGCCATTGCGATCGTCTTGGGATCGGTCCCATCCTCGGGCTTTCCCGCTTTGGAAACAACGGTACGAATCTCGGGAATTCGCTTGATCGCAGACCGCAGTTGGTGGAGTACCGCCTGCGCCTCCTCGATGGATACGCTGGCGGGTAGGCGCACGTTGACCCAGAGCGTTCCTTCGTTCAGCTCGGGGAGGAATTCCGAGCCTAGGCGGGTGGCGATGCCCACCGCCGCGGTAAAGGCCACCAGAGCGGTGAGCACGACTGTCTTGCGCCAGGCGAGGGCCCATCCAAGAATGGGTCGATAGATGCGCTTGGAGAAAGTAACCAGCTGATTGTCGTGGTGCGGCAGCCGTCGCCTTAGCGTTTGCCGGGCGAGCAAGGGCAATAGCGTGAGCGAAAGAATCAGTGAGGCAATGAGTGCAGCGACTACTGACAGCGCCATGGGCTCGAAGATTCGGCCTTCATGCCGCTCCAGGGCGAAGATTGGAATATGGGCTGCGATGATGATGAGCATTGAGAAGAGCGTGGGCCGGCCGACTTCGTTGGTAGCGGATTCAATCAGCTTGGTTCGTTCGCGCTCGCTCATGCCTTCGCCGCGCAGCGATAGCCGATACATGATGTTTTCGATCACGATGACCGCGCCATCAACGATGATGCCGAAGTCCAGCGCGCCCAGGCTCAGAAGGTTCGCGGGAATGCCCATGAGCCTCAGGCCCAGGAATGTAGCTAGGAGCGACAGCGGAATGATCATCACCACCAGCAGGCTCGCCCGCAGGTTTGACAGGAACAGATACAGCACCAGCGCGACGAGCAGGGCGCCTTCCAGGAGGTTGGTAAACACCGAGCGCAGCGTGCGCTCCATGAGCCAGGTGCGGTCATAAAACGGCGCAATCTGTACGCCGGGTGGTAGGCCACGCGCGTTCAGATCGGCGATCCGTTCCTTGACCTGGCGCAGCACCTCGGATGGGTTATCACCCCGGCGCATGATCACAATGCCTGTGACCACATCGTTATCGTCGTCCTGCCCGACCGTGCCCAGTCGAGGCACTTCGCCAATTTGAACCTGTGCGACATCGGAGACCAGAATGGGTGTGCTGTTCCGTGTGGCGATGGCGATTCGGCCAATGTCATCGACGCTGCGAAGAAGCCCGATGCCACGAATGGTGAACTGCTGCCCGCCCTGCGAGACATAGCTCCCGCCGGCATTGGCGTTGCCTCGGCCCAGGGCTTCGAGCAGTTGCTGGTAGGTGAGCTTGTAGGCGCGCATGCGGTCCGGGTCGGGCTGAACCTCGTACTGTTTGATAGCCCCCCCCATCGCAATGACATCAGCAACACCAGGCACCTGTCGCAAAGATCGTTCGACCACCCAGTCTTCGATTGAACGCAATTCAATCGGGCTGTAGCCCTCGCCGCGCAGACGGTAGCGAAGCACTTCGCCAACCGGTGTGGCATTGGGCGCAATGGTGGCTTCAACGCCTGCCGGTAGCGACACCCCTCGCAGGCGTTCATTGACCTGCTGCCGAATGACGTTGACATTGGCGTGGTCGTCATAGGTGATGACGTTGAACGACAGGCCGAACTGGGTGTGGGAGAAGAGTCGTATGGAATTGGGCAGCCCCGAGAGCGCGACCTCGATCGGGAGCGTGACCTGCTTTTCAACCTCCTCGGCCGCGGCACCGGGGTAGAGCGCGATCACGGTGACTTGCGTATCGGTGACATCCGGAAAGGCCTCAACCGGAAGCTGCCGGAATGCGACGATGCCCGCGACGATGAAGATCAGGGTACCGATCAGAACCAGAAGCGGCTGATTCAGTGAATAGCGGATCAGCCGTTTCATCGATCGGCACCCCGACCCGACGTCGAGGAGCGTTCGCGGGCATCGGCCGCGCTGCGATAGATTCTGGCGAGGAGCAGGGTGTTTTCGACCAGCACCTGCTCACCAGTGCGAAGCGCGTCTCGAATCAGCACTCGCTCCGACCCCAGGTAGGTGATGTCGGTTTGCCGGGGCTCGAACTCGCCAGGGTTGGGGGACACATAGATCCAGTGCGTGTTGTCCTGGCTGACCACCGCCGAGGCGGGGACGACCGCCCCCTCGCCGGGCGACTGGGTGACTCGCGCGCGGCCCAGCATCTCCACCTTGAGGAGGCGTACGGTGTTGTCGACCCTGGCTCGCACCTTGAGCGTTCGGGTGAAGGGATCGATGGCGTCGCCGACCGCCGTGATCTCCGCAGGAAAGCTGCGGTCGGGGTAGGCGTTGGCGATGAACTCAACGCGCCGACCTGGCTCCACTTGTGAAAGATCGCCCTCGCGAACGTCAACCTGCAACCAGAGGTGGGTGGGGTCGGTCAGGACAAAGAGCGCGCTTGCGCCGGGTCCGAACTGCTCGGGACGCAGTTCCTGGCCGGGATTGAGATTGCGCTCGACCACGACGCCAGTGATGCTTGCGGTGATGGCCAGTCGCTGATTGATCGCTTCCGACCCACCGTATAGCCGCGTTCGGGCCTGCGCTCGATCGAGTTCGGTTTGTGCGCGCAGGGCTTCGGTCTCCGCCTGCTCGAGTTCCTTTCTTGCTGCGATACCGATCGTGTGTAGATCGCGAATACGGTCGAGCTGGCGTTGCGCCTGGGTGAGCTCTGCCCGCGCCCGGCTGGCATCGGCCTGCACGACGCCAAATTCGGGTGAGGCGAGCTCAGCCAGAACCTGACCAGCCGCGACGCGGCTTCCGACGTCGGCGCGAATGGCGGAGATTCGCCCAGCGAACGCCGGATAAATCCGTTGTGTGCGGTCTTCGTCCCAGATTACCCGCGCAGGCATGTCAACGTTGAGTGGGCGTACCGGTTCTGCGGCCACGGTTTTCAGCGCACTGAGTTGCGGATGCCCGGTTGGAAAACGAAGCGTGGGGCCAGTGAGGATCGGACGAGCGGGCGGCGGTGGGCCCGACGGTGCGTCCTGGCAGCCCGCCAGCAGGAGTGCAACAAGGGTCGTTACCGGAATCAGGCAGAGGAGGCGCTTCAAGACCACGGGGTGTCCAGTTTTGTTGAAGACAGCGTTATGGCGCGACGCTCTGGGAACGCAGACGCCATTCGGTATCGGCGCGCGCCGCATCGAGCCGTGCCTGGACCGCGTCGAGTCGCACGGCTCTGAAGGTGCGGCGCGCGTCGAGCAGATCGGTGAGTGAGGTGGCGCCCCGCGCGTAGGCCGCTTCAGCCCGATTAAGCACTTCGCGGGAGCGCTCGAGAATGCGTGTCTCGATGCTGGCCAGGCGTACCGCTGTGGCGGTGCGCCGAAGCTCGAGCGACGTGAGTTCGGACTCGGCCGCCATCCTGGTCTGGCTGAGCGACACTTCTGCCCGCTGCAGCCCGGCCATGGCCTGACGGATTTCGCCTTCGAATCGGTAGTTGAGTTGCCAGGGGAATTGGGCACGTAACTGCACCGAAGCTCGCTGATCAGGTGGATAGTGATTGACACCGCCCCCCCAGGTGATGTCGGCGACTTGCGCGGCGCGTGCGAGGTCGAGCGCGGCGCGTGCGGCATCCAACCGTGCGCGAGCGGCGCGCACGTCGGCCCGCTGGTCAACCCATTGCTCGACGGCCGGCGCGGCGCGCGGCAGCGTCGCCGCCTCCGCTGGCACCGGGCGTTCCATGTGCCCGGACGGTGGCGCGGGCAGCGCCGGCCAGCCCCCGGCCGCCTCGATCCGATCACTGGTAAGCGCAGCTGCCTGGGCGAGCGATACGGCGGCGAGCCGGCGAGCGGTGCGCAGCGTGGCATCGTCCTGCCTGGCGCGTTCGGTTTCGATTAGGACGCGAGCCGCCTCCTGTTCGGAGATATCGCCCTTCTGCAGGCGCAAGCGGGCGGTATCGGCCATCTGCTCTGCGCTTCGTAGCATCTGGGCCGAGTCGGCCACCCGGTCCTGGGCGGCAAGGAGGTCCCAGAACGCCCCGGCAATGATGATCTGGCGGATGAGAAGCACATCGGTTTGATCGAGGCGAACAGCCTGAAGGTTGAGCTCCGCGCTGCGGGTGCGGTGCATTCTTTTATCACCGCGCTCCCACACCCAATCCACCCCCACCCCTTTATCCAGGCGTTTGCCGCCCGTCCAGGAGCCCGGACCCATACCGTGCTGCAGGTCGATGGAGGCGAGCGAGGCGGAGACCGTGGGTAACGGGGCACGATCAGCAGCAACGACGCCGCCCGAAGCAGCATCGACGTCAGCCCCTGAGATCAGGACCTCCGGATGGCGCGCAGCCCGCAGCAGCACGGCATCGAGCGACAGCGTTTCAGGGGCGGGTTGGGCGCTGCTACCGGTTGCAATCGATGCTAAAAGCAGCCCCGCTGCGATTCGAAAGCGGACGCGATGAATCACTGGTTTTCTTGATTGTCGTATGCTCACCCTGTCGTTATCGCACGCAGCAACTGACTCGAACCTGACTTGCGCGGCGGCTTTCCTGAGCACGTAATACTCATGCGAATTCTGCTGATCGAAGATGACACTGTGCTGCGCCAAGTGCTTGCCCGCAGTCTTTCCGAGGCGGGGCATCATGTTGACTCGTGCGACAACCTCTCCGATGCAGCCACACTGTGGTCGCTTCAGCCCTTCGACGCTGTGCTGCTCGACCTGAATCTGCCAGCGTCGCGCCAGCCCGAGGCGCCGTCCGCTAATGGGCTCGAGCTGTTGCGCGCGGCCCGCGCCCGCGGCGACCACACGCCGGTGCTGATTCTCACCGCGCGAAATCGCACCGACGAGCGGATCGAAGGCCTCAATAGCGGCGCGGACGACTACCTGGGAAAGCCGTTTGAACTGGATGAGGTCGAGGCCCGGCTGAGGGCGCTGGTGCGCCGCTCTCGGAGCTGGCTCGATGACATCCAGACCTTAGGTGCCCTGACCCTGGAGCGGCAGAAGCGCCGGTTCCTGGTCGGAGGCGAGGAATTATCCCTGCCATCCCGGGAGTTCCAGGTGCTCTGGGAATTGATGAGTCCCGTCGGCCGGGTGGTGAGCAAGGCCGATCTCGCCGACAAGCTTTCCGATCTCGATGACCTTCTCGCGCCGAACGCGCTCGAAGCCTTTATTTCCCGATTGCGGAAAAAGCTGGCTGGTAGCGGTGTCGGGATTCGTACCCTCCGCGGGTTGGGCTATGCACTGGTTCTGGAGGGGGAATGAGCGCTGCTCGCAGCTTGCCCACGCTTGGCAGGAGGCTGGTGCTGCATATGGTCACCGCGCTGGTCCTCGGCTGGCTGATTGCAAGCTTTGGAATCGTCTGGGTGGCTGCCCATTTCCTGCAGCGGGCGTATGACAGAGGGTTGGTGGAAGACGCGTTGCTCGTGGCCGAGCGTGTGGTGGAAGACCCAGGTACCGCGAGCGGGCTGTCGCTGAGGCTTACCGCAACCGAACTGAGGTCGGTATTGTTTGACACGACCGAGTCGATTTATTTTCTGGTACGGGCGGCGGGTGGGCAGTTCGTCGCGGGGCATCCGGGGCTGGCCGCGCCGCCTGAGGCTGGCGCCCTCCTGCCACAATTTGTCGAGAAAAAATTTGATGGCGCCCAGGTGCGTCTGGCCACCATTCTCAAGCAAGGGCCGGTGCCGTTCTATGTCACGGTCGGACAGACGACCGTTGGTCGTGATGCCATGCTGCTGCAACTGATCGCGGCAACCTTGGTACCGCTTGCGGTACTCCTTGCGGTGCTTGTTTTCGGTATTCGACGCTTGGTGGGGGCAGACCTCGCACCGCTCGTTCGTTTGGAGCGCGACCTCTTGCAGCGCGATGCGCGCGACCTGGCGCCAGTTCATGTCGATTCCAAGGTGCGGGATTTTGTGCGGCTGGGCGAGAGCTTCAATTCGCTGCTGGCAACCATCCGCCGCGCCGTGGTGGCGCAACGCG
>CAIPNM010000271.1 GCA_903866395.1 uncultured bacterium | reverse complement strand
GACCAGGACTTTCCCTCGCACGAAGCCTGCCGTTTCATCCGTGACCATGCGCCGCATGCCGGGCTGGCCATGCTTCCGATGTGCGGACATGCAATGAACCTGGAGGAGCCCATGCTCTTCAATCAGATGGTCTCGGAATTTTTGTCTTCGGTGGACGCTGGCCGCTGGGGCTCCTGGTCGCGCGTCGGGACAGGGAGCGCGAACTGATGTTTCCAACGCCTTTCGAACTCAAGTTGCTGTTCTGGGTCTGCGTGGTCATGGCCCTCTGGCTGGGCTGGATTGTCCGCGCTGATTGCGCCTCGCTGCCGCTGGTGCCGCGCATCTGGCGAAACTTCGAGAACTCGGTCACCGTGTTTCTGATGCTGCTCATGCTGTCGGCCTCCACTGTTCAGGTGCTCGCGCGCTACGTGCTGCCTGATGATGTGACCCTGCCCTGGACCGAGGAGGCTGGGAGGCTCTTCATGGTCTGGGCCACGCTATGGGCGGCGGCCACGGTACAGCGAACCGATGAACACATCACGATGACCGCTGTTTTCGACCTGCTGCCCGAGGGCGCACAGCGCTGGTTACTGGTGTTCTGCGATCTGCTCACGATCGCGCTCCTCGCGCCGGTAACCTGGTGGGGTTGGAACAATGCCCGCACGCTCGACATCATGCAGTCGATCTCGTTGGGACTGCCGCTTTCGATCTTCGCGTACTCCATTCCGGTGACCGCGGGTCTGATGATCATCTTTTCGCTCGGCCTCATTGCACGCCGATTCTCGGACCAGCCGGTCCGCACTGGCGGCAGCGCCGTCGAGATCTGAACAGGAAAGTAGCGCCCCATGGATGGCCTCACGCTCATCACCATTGTCTTTTTTGTACTGTTCGCTCTGCGGGTTCCGATCGCCATCACGCTGATCGGTTCCTCGCTCGTGGGCCTCATATTTGCGCCTTCGTCCATTCCCATCTCCACGTTGCCCACCACCATGTGGCAGGGCGTCAACCACTTTGTTCTGCTCGCCATTCCGTTCTTCATCCTGATGGGTGACCTGGCGCTCGCCTCTGGCGTGACCCAACGGCTGGTGAATGTGGCCAAAGCCTGGATTGGCCATGTGCACGGTGGGCTCGCGCATGTGAGCGTATCGGTCAATATCGTGATGGCCGGCATGTCGGGCTCCGATCTTGCCGATGCAGCCGCCACCGGCAAGCTGCTCATTCCGGCCATGAAGCGTGCGGGTTACCCGGTGGCTTACGCTGCATCGATCATCGCGGGGGCGGCCATGATCGGTCCGCTCATCCCGCCATCGATTGCGTTCATTCTCTATGCCGCGGCGACGGAAGCCTCGGTCGGGCGGCTTTTTCTGGGCGGGGCCATTCCGGGCGCGCTGCTGGGGCTCCTTCTGATGCTGCAGGCCTATGTGCAGGCGCGTCGAAATAACTTTCCCAAGGAACCCAAAGCCACGTTTGGCGAGCGGGTGAAAACCACGGCGGTTGGCATGCCTGTGCTGCTGATTCCGGCAGTGGTGCTGGGCAGCATCCTGTCCGGCATTGCCACGCCCACCGAGGCGGCGGTACTGGGCGTGCTCGCTGTGATCGTGGTCGGTGGCTTCATGTATCGAGAAATGTCCGCGGCCACTTTCACCCGTCAGGTATTGGCGACCTCGCGCACCATGGGCTCGGTCTTTCTGATCATCGCAGCCGCTGCGGTGTTCGGTCGGGTGCTCACGCTCTACGGTGTGGCAGACGGACTCGCCACCTGGATGACCGGCATCACCCGCGAGCCGGCGGTATTCCTGTTTGCGGTCATCGTCATCTACCTGCTCCTCGGCTGTATGCTCGATACGGTGCCCATCATCCTGGTGTTCGTGCCGCTTCTCATGCCCACGGTCACTGCGCTGGGCATCAACGAGATCCAGTTCGGCGTGATCACGGTCTTTACGCTTCTCATCGGGCTGGTGACGCCGCCCTACGGGCTCACGATGTTCCTGCTCTGCCGGATCGCTAATATTTCAATGATGCAGTTCTGGAAGGAAATGTGGCCGATCTTCGGCACCATGCTGGTGACGCTTGCGCTCATCACCGTCTATCCCGAACTCACCACCTGGTTGCCTGATCTCGTGATGCCCGTCAAATGAGCACTATCCTCGTTACAGGACTGAATGGACTGATTGGCCGGGCGGTGGCCGACCGGCTGGTTCGCGATGGTCGATCCATCGTTGGGATGGACCAACGGGTGAGTCCTCATGAACCCTTTCCGGTGCTGACGCACGACTTGCCAGACCCGCACCGTTGGCATGAGGTGATCCAGCGTTTCGGCATCACCGCCATCATTCATCCAGGGGGCATCTCGGGGCCTATGCTGCTCCCGGACGCGCCAGCCCGCATTGTCGACATCAACCTCACCGGGGTCGCGGGTCTCCTTGAAGCGGCGCGTATTCACCGCATCCGCCGGGTGGTCTGTTTCTCCTCCGTGCTGGCCTATGGCGATCAGCCAGACCTGTCGCCCGTCACCGAGCGCACCTTGTTGCAGCCCACCACGATGTACGGCGCGACCAAGGCGGCGGGCGATGCGCTCATCAATGCCTATCACGCGCAATTCGGGGTGGATGCGGTGTCGCTGCGTGTGGCCGGCTGCTATGGTCCTGGGCGGGTGACGCCGTGCGTGATCCGGCTGACCCTGGAGGCAGCACTGCGCGGGGAGGCTGCTCGGTTTCGAAGCGACCCGCGGCGGACGCGGCAGTTCGTCTATGTCGATGATGTCGTCGATGCGGTGGTGGCTGCGCTGGATACGCCCGCGCTCGCGCAACGCACCTACAACCTCGGGCCGGGTGTGGCGCACAGCCTGTCAGAGGTCGAGGCTGCAGTTCGTACCTGTCTGCCTGAGGCCCGTATCATCGACGACCCGAACGGGCCGTTGGTGGGTAGCTTCGGTCTGGGGGCACTCAGCATTGAAGCGGCGCAACGTGATCTCGCGTTTTCGCCGCGAATGCCGCTCGCTGAAGGGGTGAAGCGCACGCTCGCCTGGGTCAAACAACGCGGAGGCGGTTGAAGCGTCTTCGGGGTGGGTTGATTTCACCGGCTGTCGCGTGGTGGGTGCGGATGCGGCCCTTTTAAACATCGCGTACATGCCGCAGCAACTGGAACGACACCCGCCAGCGCTGCCCGTCGCAGTCTATCGTTGCGGTCTGCGCGTTGACCCGAGTGATCACACCGATCCGCGGTTGCAGATGCCGATCATCGAAGCTCACGCGATCGCCAGTCCGGAACGATTCGCGCGTCGGTTTGGGTGGGGGCATGGGCGGCGGGTCAGCTGGGCTCGCGGCACCCGGCTCGATTGCGACATAAGGCAGCTTCCATTGCTGGCGAAGCACATCGTCGAGAACGACCGCATGGCGATCCTGCAGATCCACCACCCGACCACTTCGCATCGCGAGTTCGGCCGTGTTGCCGCGATGATCAACAAAACTGACAGCCTGACCCACGTGCAGCCGGGTGCGAACGTCAAGAATGCGCCGTGGATCGCTCAGCAGTCGATCAAGCACCAGGCTCAGGTGATAGAGGTCGACGCTGCGGGAGCGATGGAGGGCCTCTAGCGTGTCGGGATTGATCATCGGTAGCCTCTCCTGGGCCGGTCGTGGGGAATGAACAGCATACCGTTCCGGTGAACGCTTCACGGGTCGGCCTGAGTCATTGCTCCACAGTATCGTGCGCCATTCCCACCATCGGAGTCTGGCCATGGCTGCCCCCATCGATCTCTACACCTGGAACACGCCCAACGGACGCAAGATCAGCGTTACCCTTGAAGAAATGGGTCTGCCCTACGCGGTACACCCGGTGGATATCACCAAGGGGCGCCAGTTCGACGAGGCGTTTCTGCGGATCAGTCCGAATAACCGCATTCCGGCCATCGTCGATCACGATGGCCCGGGAGGCGAGCCGCTCAGCGTTTTCGAGTCGGGCGCGATCCTCATTTATCTAGCCGAGAAAACCGGCCGGTTCCTGCCGGCTGACCGCCGTGCGCGCGTGCAGGCGCTGGAGTGGCTGATGTGGCAGATGGGCGGGTTTGGTCCCATGCCCGGGCAGGTGCACCATTTTCTGGGGGTGAGCGACCCGCAGGATCAGCGCTATGGGCTCGAGCGCTACAGCAAGGAAACGCATCGCCTCTACGGCGTCATGAATAAGCGGCTGGGTGCGCACGAGTTCTTTGCGGGCGAGCTTTCGATTGCCGACTTTGCCATTCTCGGCTGGGCCTGGCGGCACGAGCGCCATCAGGTTGATTTGAATACCTACCCTAACGTGAAACGCTGGTACGACCAGATGATGGCAAGGCCCGCGGTTCAGCGTGGCTTTGCGGTGGGGATGAACTAAATGAGGGGCCCAGGCCCCCGTCTGAGTGACACGCTTCAGAGGTTGGCCGCGCTCAGCCCAGCACCACCGCTGCAGCCCAGCTGTAGAGCGGAATGCCCGCCAGCAGGTTGATAGGAAAGGTGATGCCCAGCGACAGGCCGCAATAAAGCGCCGGGTTGGCTTCGGGAATCGCCTGGCGCATGACTGCTGGCACCACGATGTATGAGGCGCTTGCCGACAACACCATGAGGAGCGCGGCATCGGTGGTGGGTAGCCGCAGGGCCGCGCTCAGCGCCAGGGCGATGCCGGCATGCACGATTGGCGCGAGCACCGCGTAGGCGATGAGAAGCGGGGGCGCCTTGCGCGCATCACTGAGATTGCGCGCCACGGTGAGGCCCATGTCAAGCAGGAAAAAGGCGAGCATCCCCTTGAACAGATCGATCGAAAAGGGCTGCATGACTGCGCGCCCGGACTCGCCGCTCAGCATGCCCACCATGAGCCCCCCTATCAGGAGCAGATGCGAACCGTTGGTGAGTGACTCATGAAGGATGCGCCCAATTTGCGAGCCCGCGCCTGGCCCGCTGAGCGTGACCACCGCCGCATTGCTTCCAGGCAGGAGTGACCTTGCGCTTTGCTCGGTGCGTAAAGCGTTGGCAATCAGCACCGCGACCAGAATCGCGGGTGACTCCATGAGCACCAGTGCGACCGCCATGTGACCGCCCGCTGGCGTTCCCAGGTCTTCAAGGTACTGCGCTGCCGTGAGAAAAGTGACCGCACTCACCGACCCGTAGGACGCCGCGATCGCGGCTGCGTCGAAGCGGCCGACCCGGTGTCTGAGCACGAAATAGCCGAGGATCGGGGCAAGCAGCGCCATCAGCACGGCGCCAAGGAGGCTGGCCGCGACAGACACGGTGAGGCCGGACTCTGCGAGCGCAAAACCACCTTTCAAACCGAGCGCCATCAACAGGTAGAGCGACAGGAATCGGGCGATGGGTGCCGGAATTTCCAGATCGGATCGGATCAGACCGGCGAACACACCGAAGACAAAGAACAGGATGGCGGGATCGAGCAGTGCGGGCATGGTGTTTAACCTCGATTGCGATTCTCCTCAAAGATCTATTACCTTGTAAAATTGATATTTAAATACTTATGCATCAGTAAACATCTATAGATGAATACGCTCACCCATCGTCAGATGCGGCTTTTTCTTGCGCTTGCGCAAACCGGTAGCGTGAGTGCGGCCGCGCGCCTGATGCTCATCACCCAACCCACTGCCTCGATGCAGCTGCGCGAAATCACGAGCACCGTCGGCATGCCGCTCTACGAGGTCATCTCCCGAAGGGTCAGGCTGACCGAGGCCGGTCTCGAGCTCGCGCGCACCGTTCGCCTGGTGGCTGAGGAATGGGATCAGTTCGCGCAGCGAATCGACGCCATGAAAGGACTCAGGCGGGGGCGCTTGCGGGTTGCCATCGTGAGCACCGCCGAATATTTCGTCCCCCGCCTGGTGGGATCCTTTTGCCGCCGGCATCCCGATATCGAGGTCTCTCTCGAGGTGCAAAACCGGGACGGCGTGATGAGGCGTCTGCGCGAGGGCCTGGACGACCTCTATGTCATGTCCATGCCGCCCGAAGACATCGAGCTCGACGATCAAGTCTTCATGGCCAATCCCTTGGTCCTGATTGCGGCCACGGGCGATCCGCTGCTCCGCGGTGCGGGGCCCCTCGCGCTCGCAACACTGTCCTCACAGCGGTTCATCCTCCGGGAGCCCGGGTCGGGCACCCGCATGGCGGTTGATCGATATTTCCGCCGTCGGGGGTTCCGGCCGCGCGTGCGGCTGGAACTCGGCAGCAACGAGGCCGTTAAAGAAGCGGTGGCGGGCGGATTGGGGCTGGGGGTGGTGTCGCGGCACACGCTTCACGGGCGCGAGCGCGAAGACGGTGTGGCGGTACTTCAGGTGGAAGGATTTCCCGTCAATTCGTCGTGGCATGTCGTGCACCCTCGCGCACGCCAGGTGTCGCCGATTGCCGCTGCGTTTCGCGAGCACCTGCTGTCAGGCGAGCCAACGAGCCGTCGCGCGCCGCGGGCGGGCTGACGGCGCCCATTGCCGGCCGTTACCATGCAAACATGACTACGCATCCTTACGCACGCCTGCCTGACAGCCTGAACGACTGCCTGGCGCTCGACCATCACGATCCACTTCGCGCTTTGAGCGAGCAGTTCACCCTGCCCGAGGGAATCATCTATCTCGATGGCAATTCCCTGGGCGCCTTGCCGCAGGCGACTGCGGCACGTGTAAACGATGCCGTCGCCAG
>CAIPNM010000270.1 GCA_903866395.1 uncultured bacterium | reverse complement strand
GCGCTTGCCCCGGATCAGGCGGTGCGGCTGGTGGCCGATCCCCAGGCCGAGGGGTTCGAAGCGCTGCGCGACCGCGCGATCGCCGAGCTCCTCTATTCCTCGGGTCTGCGGCTGGCCGAACTCATCAGCCTCGACATCCGATATTTCGAACCCGTGTCCGGGCGGCCACGCTCGGCGAGCTGGCTGAGTCTGGGCGAGGCCGAGGTGATCGTCACCGGCAAAGGCGCCAAGCGGCGAAGCGTGCCGGTCGGCCGTGATGCCCTGGCCGCACTGCGCACCTGGTTGTCTGAACGTGAGCGCTTCCTTACGATTAAATCATTGCCTGATGAGCGCGCTTTGTTTTTATCTCGGCGTGGCCAGCGCCTGTCGGCGAGATCGGTTCAGCTGCGCCTGAAGCGGCGCGGCATCGCCCAGGGTGTGGCGGCAAGCGTCCATCCGCACATGCTGCGCCACTCGTTTGCCAGCCACCTGCTGCAGTCAAGCGGTGATCTGCGCGCGGTGCAGGAGTTGCTGGGACACGCGAGCATTGCCAGCACCCAGGTGTACACGGCCCTCGATTTTCAACGCCTCGCAGCGGTGTATGACGCGGCCCATCCGCGTGCGCGGCGAGCTGATCCGTCGCCCTCCGCGCCAGGTTCGGCGGCCGCCAGTGCGACCTCGACCCGAGGCGCCCAAGGTGCGCGGGGCGCCGCATCGTCGCGCGGGGTGGCCTCGCCCGCGAGTCCCGCCCGTGCTCCCCGCCCCACCGATCGGAACCCGTCATGACCGCCATTGCCACGCTGGAACTTCACCCTGGGAAGGAACGGTCGCTGTTGCGCCGTCATCCCTGGATCTATGCGGGCGCGGTGGCGCGGGTGACCGGTCGCCCCGCGCCGGGCGATCTGGTGCGCGTGGTGGGTGGCGATCAGCGCTTTCTGGCTTGGGCGGCCTTCAGCCCGGCCTCGAGCATCCGCGCCCGTGCCTGGTCGTTTGTCGAGACCGAGATGCCGGACGATGCCTGGCTGCAGGCGCGTATTGCGGCCGCCGTCGCCCGTCGCGCGGCGCTGGTTGCGCGGACCGACGCGCGCCGTCTGGTGTTTGGCGAGGCCGACGGCCTGCCTGGGCTGATTGTCGACCAGTACGCCGACCAGCTGGTGGTGCAGCTGATGGCGGCCGGCGTCGATGCGCGCCGCGAGGCGATCGCCGATGCGCTCACCGCGGCCACCGGGATCGACCGGATCTATGAGCGTTCGGACGCCGCCTCGCGCCAGCGCGAGGGCCTGCCAAGCCGCGAGGGCACCCTGCGTGGGGCGCTACCCGCCGGGCCAGTGGTGATCCGCGAGGACGGAGTGACCTATCAGGTTGATGTGCTCCGAGGCCACAAGACGGGCTTCTACATCGACCAGCGCGATAACCGGCGGCTCCTCGCGGGTCTCGCCGCCGGCAGGCGCGTGCTCAACTGCTTTTGCTATACCGGCGGGTTTTCGCTCGCGGCGCTGCGGGGCGGTGCCGCCGAGGCCTGGTCGATCGACTCGAGCGCGGACGCGCTGGAAGTTGCGCGGGCGCAACAGTCATTGAATCATATTGAATCGCCCGCACACTGGATCCAGGCCGATGTGTTCGATGCGCTGAAGCAGTTTGCATCCGAGCGCAGGCAGTTCGACCTGATCGTGCTCGACCCGCCCAAATTCGCGCCATCGGTGCAGCACCTCGATCGCGCCACCCGGGCCTATAAGCAGCTGAGCCTCGCGGCGCTCCGTCTGCTTGCTCCCGGGGGACGGCTCCTCACGTTTTCATGCTCGGGTGCGGTGTCGGTTGATCTGTTTCAGAAAGTGGTGGCGGGGGCGGTGATCGATGCACGGGTGGATGCCCAGATGCTTGCGCGGCTGGCGGCGGGCGAAGACCATCCGATGTCCATGACCCATCCCGAAGGGGAGTATCTAAAGGGGTTGATGCTCGGTCGGCTGTAAAGGCGTGCACCGATTGCAGCCGATCGCACAAACCCGCCGGGCGGCATGCCCAAGCGCGCGCGGCGCGCGTAGAATCTCGCGCCCTGAAGCCGGCCGGCCAGGCCCGACAGACATAAAAGGTTGCAGTTCATGTCCAGTACACATATACCGGTCACCATCCTGACCGGGTTTCTCGGCAGCGGTAAGACCACGCTTCTGAAGCGCATTCTCAGCGAGCAGCACGGGCATCGCATCGCGGTGATCGAAAACGAATTCGGTGAGGAAGGCGTTGACAACGATCTTCTGCTCCAGGAGCGCGATGAGCAGATCGTCGAAATGAATAACGGCTGCATCTGCTGCACCGTTCGGGGCGACCTGATCCGTATTCTCGGTGATCTGCAACAGCGCCGCGCCAAGGGCGAGATCGCCTTTGACCGGGTCATTAT
>CAIPNM010000269.1 GCA_903866395.1 uncultured bacterium | reverse complement strand
GCGTTTGCTAAACGGGTGATCACGTTCCGAGACGGTCAAGTGCAGGATGACCGTCCTGGGCGCGATTTGGATGCCGCGACCCTACTCTCTTAGTTCGCATAATTTGTATTATGTAAAATTAATTAAACCGGGTAGCGAGGGGCATCGTGCGCTCTCAGGCGCTGGCACTCGAATACCACGCGACGCCCTGCTCGTCGTCTTCGACGTGGGCGCGTCCCGCACGCAGCAGCCGGTTCAGATGGGCAAGGCTTTCGCCGGTTGCCATGGACACCAACTGCGCATCATCGCCATTGATCGTACGGGCGAATAACGCGGGGAACACATCGACGGCACGAGAACGCTGAGAAATCGCCTGCTCGAGTTGATCAAGCGACTCGATATGCGTGCGTTCTAAGTGATTGAGCCGTTCGTGCAGCCCCTTGAAAGGCTCGTTATGTGCGGGCAGCACCAACACGTCGGCCGAAATACGCTTACGGAGACGGTCAATCGAAGCCAGCCAGTCTCCCAAGGGGTCAGCGTCAGGCTCGGTGGGAAACACTGAAACGTTCGATGAGATCCGAGGCAAAACCTGATCTCCGGAGATCAGCAGTCCAGATGAATGGCAGACCAGGCAGGCGTGCTCCGGTGAATGCCCGTTACCGATCACGATTTCCCATTGGCGCTCGCCAATGGTGAGCACTTCGCCATCATGCAGTCGGCGAAAGTTATCTGGAAGCGCATAAACCGACTTCCCGAAGCTACCGAAACGGGTTCGATAGGTTTCCAGCTGGTCATCCGTCCACCCTGCCCTGCGATAGAACGACACACCTTCGGCTGGCGCCTCGCGACCGGTGTCGGCCACCAGAACTCGGCAGGTGAGGTATTCGGCGCGGGTCATCCAGAGGCGGCAGGAGAACCTGCGAGTGAGCCATCCCGCCATGCCCACGTGATCGGGGTGCATATGGGTGACAAACACGCGCGTGACCGGGCGACCGCCAAAGCCATTGGCAAATATTTTTCGCCAGGCGTCGGTGGTTTCCTTATCCCGAACGCCAGTGTCAACAATGGCCCACCCGTCCCCGTCTTCAAGTGCCCACAGGTTGATGTGGTTCAGGGTGTAGGGCAGCGTCATCCGGATCCAAAGGACGCCGGGCGCCACTTCGATGGTCTCGCCGAGTGCGGGCTTCGAAGAAAACGGATACTCGAGCGTGCGAGCGGTCGAAGGAGGAGCGGCGGCATTCATGGGGGGGCAAGCTTCAGGTCAGACGCGGCAATCGTTGGCGAGCTGGCGGCCCTGCTTGGTATCGAGCAGCATGGACTTCCCGGGAATGGTGATCCAGGTGAGCCCGCTGGTTTTATCTTCCAGGCGCAGTGCGCCGGTTTGAGTGGCGACCAGCTGCATTGTGTAGTTGCGGCGTTCCCAGTAGACGATCGCCGAGCGACGATCTTCAGCGACCTGCCGAATCTCCACACGTCGATTGAGATCGCAATGAAATACGCCAGTGGACAGTTTTAGAGACGGATGATGCGCGCCATGGGGCTCGCCCGAAGCCCATGACGTAGCCGAGAACAAGAGCCCAGCGCCCAGCGTTACCGCGTTCCGCAATTGTGTGAACATCATGTATGCACCCCATCAACAAAACAAAGGCCGACCGGCGTCGGCCGATCGGCCAATGCATACGCTAGCCGGAATCGACGAAGGCCGCAAACGCGGCCCGGAGGGCATGTCGGCCTATCGGATCACACCGGCCGGCGGTGCGGGCGGCGAACCCGCCGGCGGAGGCGGAGGTGTCATGGAAGGCGATGCAGCGGGCGGGCGCTGCCCTACCTGCTCACTCAGCCGGCCATCGACCGGGACGCGGTGTCCCTTGGCGTACATGCATTGGACGTAGGCATGGTCGTAGCGTCGCTGGACGGAGTAGGAATCACCGCCGCCACTCGATGCGCCGGAAGCGGTACCGATCAGCAACCCGGTGCCGGCACCCACCCCCGCGCCACGCGAGCCGTCGATCGCAGCGCCCGCAATGGCGCCCACCACTGTTCCTAACGCAGCACCGCGAACCAGGCTGTCCTGGCGGGCCTGGTCGGCGCCTTGCGTGTTGGCCTGGGCGGTTGCGAAGTTGCGGCATTCGAAATCGTCAAACCGGAAGGTGTCAAAGCTCTTTCCGCTTCCGGGAAGCACCAACATGGATGGCCCGGTAGGTGCGGTGGCGCAGGCGCCGAGAGCGAGCACGGCGGCGGCCAGGGCTGACCACCGAAGCCAGGATAAACGGGGTCGATTCGCGGTTGTATTTAGTTGCATGGAGAGGCTCCGGGATAAGTGTTTGTCGTCGTGCGGCAGTGATCGGCTGAAGAGCGGTACCGGCGGATCAGACACTACTGAGTACTGGACGGCTGCGGTGATACGGCAATCCACCCTTCTGGACAGTCGGGCGCACTGGGATGATAGGCGGCGCGACTCTCACACCAGTACCAATACCCTGCCCTTGGCATTTCTACAGGCACCGGAGAGCTACCCCTCTCGACGTAAACCGGCGGAGGCGCTGCGGGAACCACAACAATCGGCGGCGCCGGGCGATAAACGTAGGGCGGATACGCCCAATAGGGACTTGGCGCGTAGTACACCGGCGGGGGGCCTACCCAAACGCGTACCGACGGACCGTGGACGCGCCGATAGGGGCCAGGGCCGTGTACAGCAGGCGCAAATCTCGGCTGGGCGACTGACACTACCGGGGTCGGTGGGTGGGGCCGCGCGGGGCTCGCGTGGGCGCGCGGACCAGGCGAGGCGACGGCACGGGTACGATGATCATGGCGGTCGGATGCGTGAGCGAAGACCGTGAGGGCAAGAAGCACCGCGCCAACGCACGTACGACCGGTCACGGAAAGCCAATGAGTC
>CAIPNM010000268.1 GCA_903866395.1 uncultured bacterium | reverse complement strand
GCGGGCGCTTGGCCGCATGCTCGAGCGCGGTTTTCTGTTTCGTGGACTGAAACCGGTGAACTGGTGTTTTGACTGCGGTTCGGCGCTCGCCGAGGCCGAGGTCGAATACGCTGATCGCAACGACCCGGCCATCGATGTCGGCTTTCCGTTCATCGCCGAAGAGGCGACCAAGCTCGCACGCGCGTTCGGGCTGCCGGCACTGCCTGTAGAGCGCGGCTATTGCGTGATCTGGACCACCACACCCTGGACGATTCCGGCCAACCAGGCACTCAATCTCCACCCTGAATTCGAGTACGCCCTGGTACGCACCGTCTGGCAGGGCGAACCCGCGTTGTTGCTGCTCGCCGCCGACCGGGTAGCGACCTGTCTTGCGACCTGGCAACTCGAGGGCGAAATCGTCGCCCGCTGCCCGGGACGCGCGCTTGAGCTGATCCGCTTTGCGCATCCGTTCGCCGGGCGCGCCTCGCCGGTGTACCTGGGCGACTACGTCACCCTCGACAGCGGCACCGGCGTCGTTCATTCGGCCCCAGCGTACGGCGTGGAAGACTTCGTCTCGTGCAAGCGCTACGGCATGAAGGACGCGGACATTCTTCAGCCGGTGCTGGGCGATGGCATCTATTCCCGGTCGCTCACCGACTTCGGCGGACTCTCCATCTGGGATGCCAACCCCAAGATCATCGAACACTTACGCGTGCATGGCGCGCTGTTCTCATCGCGCAAGAACGCCCACAGCACCATGCATTGCTGGCGTCACAAGACGCCCATCATTTATCGCGCATCAAGCCAATGGTTCGCCGGCATGGATGTCAAACCGCAAGACGGGGGCGCGAGCCTTCGCGAGACCGCGCTCGCAGGCGTTGAGGCCACGCAGTTCTTTCCAGGCTGGGGCAAGGCCCGGCTCCACGGCATGATCGCAAACCGTCCCGACTGGACGTTGTCGCGACAGCGCCAGTGGGGCGTCCCCATGGCGTTTTTCGTGCATCGCGAAACCGGCGAGTTACATCCGCGCACGCCCGAATTGCTGGAGGCCATCGCACAGCGCATCGAACGCGAGGGCATCGAGGCCTGGCAGCGACTCGATCCGCGCGAGTTGCTGGGTGAAGACGCGAACCAATATGAAAAGAACCGCGACACGCTGGACGTCTGGTTCGATTCAGGAACCACCCATCAGACGGTGTTGCGCGGATCGCACGCGGAGCAGTCGCACTTCCCCGCGGACATGTACCTGGAGGGCTCGGATCAGCACCGTGGCTGGTTCCATTCATCGCTCCTCACTTCGGCCATGCTGAACGGCGTGGCGCCCTACCGCTCGCTCCTCACCCATGGCTTTGTGGTCGACGGCGAGGGCCGCAAGATGAGCAAGTCGCTTGGCAACGTGATCGCCCCGCAGAAGGTGTCCGACACCTTGGGAGCCGAGATCCTGCGCCTGTGGGTGGCGAGCACCGATTACTCCGGCGAGCTCTCGCTCTCCGATGAAATCCTCAAGCGGGTGGTTGAAGCCTATCGCCGGATCCGGAACACGCTGCGCTTTCTCCTTGCGAACGTATCCGACTTCGACATTGAACGCGACGCCGTGCCGGTGGCTGACATGCTCGAGATCGACCGCTATGCGCTCGCGCTCGCCGCCCGCTGGCAGCAGGCCATCACCGCCGACTATGAGTGCTATGAATTTCATCCGGCCATTGCGCGAATCCAAACCTTCTGCTCCGAGGATCTGGGTGCCTTCTACCTCGACATCCTCAAAGATCGCCTCTACACCACCGCTACCGGCTCGCGCGCCCGCCGCTCGGCCCAAACCGCGATCTGGCATGTCACCAGCGCGCTACTGCGTCTGATCGCACCAGTACTGTCGTTCACCGCTGAAGAGGCCTGGCCGATGTTCGCACCGGCGCGCCATCAGGCGGGGGGCGAAACCATCTTCACCGAGGTATGGCACAGTTTCCCCGAGGTGCCCGATGCCGACACGCTCATCAGCCGCTGGACACGACTGCGCGAAATTCGCGCGGAGGTGCTGCGCGAACTCGAAGCCGTTCGGGGAGCGGGCGCCATCGGCTCATCGCTTGCCGCTGAAATCGAGATCAGCGCAGACGGCGACGACCTCGCGCTGCTCGAATCGCTCGGTGATGATCTGCGCTTTGTCATGATCACGTCGCAGGCCCAGGCGCGTGCCGCAACACCCGGCACCGCCGCGCCCGGGATTCGCGTCACCCCCAGCACCCAGACAAAGTGCGAGCGCTGCTGGCACTGGCGAAGCGATGTCGGGCACGACCCCGCGCGCCCTGGCCTCTGCGGGCGCTGCGTGGCTAATCTGTTCGGCGCGGGCGAGCCCCGACGCTTTGCCTGAGCGATTGCATCCATGCCCAGTCGCAAGACATCGGTTCGAGCAGGGTTTGCCCCCTGGGTGGCGCTCGCGCTCGCGCTGGTACTCGTCGATCAACTCACCAAGCAGGCCGTACTGCTGTCGTTCAAGCTGGGCGAGCGGATGCCGGTCATGCCCGGGTTTTTCGATCTCACGCTGCTCTTTAACAGCGGCGCAGCCTTCAGTTTGCTCGCCAATGCGGGCGGCTGGCAACGCTGGCTCTTCATCGGCATCGGCGTGGGGGCTACCGCCTTCATCTGCTGGATGCTCTGGCGCCACGGCTCGCAGCGGCTCTTCTCGTTCGCGCTCTCGCTTATTTTGGGCGGCGCGATCGGCAATATCATCGACCGCGTACTGCTGGGAGCGGTGGTCGATTTCCTGCTCTTCTACTGGCGCGGCTCGTACTTCCCGGCCTTCAATGTGGCCGACAGTGCGATCACAATAGGCGCCGCTCTCCTGATCATCGATGAGTTGCTGCGCGTGCGACGCTCTCGTTAACGCCGAGTGCTTCGGTGATCAGGCAGGTTCAGGACTTTCCCTCGAATGGGCAGTCAGCGGTAAGCACGGAGAATGTCATGGGTATCAGCGGCAAGCGGATCGTGCTGGGAGTCACCGGCGGCGTAGCAGCCTACAAGGCGGCGGTGCTCACTCGTGAGTTGCAGCGCGCAGGCGCCCGCGTGCAGGTGGTCATGACCGAGGCCGGCGCCCGCTTTGTGGGGCCCGCCACCTTCCAGGCGCTTACCGGCGAGCCCGTGTTCGTTGACCAGTGGGATACGCGCATTGCCAATGGCATGGCACATATCGAGCTCTCAAGGGCCGCCGACGCCATCGTGATCGCCCCCGCCAGCGCCGATTTCATGGCTTCGCTTGCCCAGGGCCGCGCCGGCGACCTGCTCGCCACGCTGTGTCTCGCGCGCGAATGTCCGCTTGCAGTGGCCCCCGCGATGAACCGACAGATGTGGGAAAACCCCGCCACCCAGCGCAATGTGCAGCAACTCCGAGACGATGGCATCGAAGTGATCGGCCCCGATAGCGGCGATCAGGCCTGCGGCGAAACCGGTATGGGCCGAATGCTCGAGCCCGATGCCCTGGTCGAAGCCATCGGCGCCTGGCTCGCCCCCAAGCGGCTCGCTGGTCGCCGTGTGCTGCTCACGGCCGGCCCTACCTTCGAACCGATTGATCCGGTGCGCGGCATCACCAATCGTTCATCGGGCAAGATGGGCTTTGCCATCGCGCGCGCGTGTGTGGCTGCGGGGGCCGACGTCACGCTGGTCGCCGGACCCGTTTCACTCCCCACACCCTGGGCGGTACGCCGTATCAATGTTCAGACCGCCCAGCAGATGCACGACGCGGTCCATGGCGAGCTCGACACGGCCAGCGCCGCAGTGCGTGCACACGACCTCTTCATCGCAGTCGCAGCGGTGGCCGACTGGCGCCCGGCCAACTACCGCGACAGCAAGATCAAAAAAACCGACGGCAACGCGGTTCCGGAGCTCGCCTTCGCCCAGAACCCCGACATCCTCGCGAGCGTAGCGCGGCGCGCGCACCCGCCCTATTGCGTGGGCTTCGCCGCCGAGAGCGAATCACTGGAAGCACACGGCCTCGACAAGCTCGCTCGCAAAGGCATTCCGATGCTGGTTGCCAATATCGGTCATGAAACCTTCGGGCTTGACGACAACGAGCTGCTCATCCTCGAACACGGCAGCCAGACGCGACTCGCGCGCGCGCCCAAAGCGCTGCTCGCCCATGAACTGGTGCGACACATCGCCGAGCGGCTTAGCTGACTTCGCCCGACTTTTTATCAGGAAAATTCGATGCAGGTTGATCTCAAAATTCTTGACGAGCGGGTACGTGCATTCCTGCCCGCCTACGCCACTGCGGGCAGCGCCGGGCTTGATTTGCGAGCGTGTCTGGATGCGCCGCTCACGCTACAGCCTGGCGACGCGCAGCTCATCCCCACCGGATTAGCCATGCATCTGGCCCACCCTGGTTATGCAGCGATGATCCTGCCTCGATCAGGGCTTGGGGCGAAAAACGGTATCGTGCTTGGCAACCTGGTCGGCCTGATCGACTCTGACTACCAGGGCCCGCTGATGGTCTCGTGCTGGAACCGCGGCCGCGATGCGTTCACCATCAATCCGCTAGACCGGATCGCGCAGATGATCATCGTGCCCGTGGTGCAGGCGCAGTTCCGGGTGGTCGAAGGCTTTGATGCGAGCAGCCGTGGCGAAGGGGGCTTCGGAAGCACCGGGCGAAGCTGAGTCATTCGGCACGGATCGCTGCCACACCGATTCAGGCTGCCCGCTGTGCCTCGATCAATTGATCGAGCTTCACCGAATCCGCTGCAAACAACCGGATACCTTCAGCCAGCTTTTCGGTGGCCATCGCGTCTTCGTTGACCGCGAACCGAAAATGCTTTTCATCAAAGCGCACGCGCTCGATCGCGAGTGTCCGGGCGCGGTCGGCATCGAGCTGGCGGGGCACCTGCACATCGCTTTGCCGCAGTTGCTCGAGAAGCTCAGGGCTGATGGTGAGCAGATCGCATCCCGCCAGCGCGAGAATCTGGCCGGTATTGCGAAAGCTCGCCCCCATCACTTCGGTCGCATAACCAAACTTCTTGTAGTAATCGAAGATGCGGCGTACTGACAGCACGCCTGGATCCTGCTCGGGCGCAAAATCGTGACCGTCACGCTTGCGATACCAGTCCATGATGCGACCGACGAACGGCGAAATCAGGGTCACGCCTGCGTCAGCGCATGCCACGGCCTGGGCAAACGAAAACAGCAGGGTGAGGTTGCAGTGAATGCCCTCGGCTTCCAGTCGCTCGGCAGCGCGAATACCTTCCCAGGTGGCGGCGATCTTGATCATCACGCGATCTCGACCGATGCCGGCCTCGGCATAGCGTTCGATGATGCGGCGGGCACGATCCACCGTCCCCGCCGTGTCAAACGACAGCCGCGCATCCACCTCGGTTGAGACGCGCCCCGGCACGATGGCGAGAATCTCGCAGCCAAAACGCACCAGTAACCGATCGGTGAGCTGCGCGAGCGCCTCGCCGCGATGCGCGGCAACGGTTTCCGCAAGCAGCCCCTGGTATTGCGGTCGTGCGACGGCTTTTACGATCAGCGTGGGGTTGGTGGTGGCATCACGCGGCGAATAGGCGCGCATGGCATGGAAATCACCGGTATCGGCAACCACCGTGGTGCACTGCCGTAGCCTTTCAAGAGCGTTCATCGATCGATCCGATTCAAAAAGAGGCGGCGCGCGCGCGAGCACGCCACCGAAGGCTTTGTCGCAACGCCCACAGCGCGCCCACGCCCAGCACCGCAAAAAGCGCGGCGCCCCAAAGCGAAAACGGCAGACCCAACCAGGGGCGATCTGCCTCGTCACAACGTGCGGTTGCCTCGAACATGGCGGGCCAGATATCAGCCAACCCAAGGGTCGAGATGATGCGGTCAGCGAGCGTGAGGTTACACGAGGCGCTTTGCGCTGCGACCCAATGCTGATAGAGCGCCACGACGACGCCCGAGAGCGATAGCACCGCAGCGAGCGCCGAGGTGACGATGGGTGCCAAGGTCCCCGGGACCACCGCACCAAGCATTGCAGCAAGCGCGATGGCGCCCACCAGCAACCGCTGCAGCACGCACCACGGACACGGCTGGTAATCGAACCGGTGCTGCAGCACCCACGCCAGGGCGAGTGCCCCGATCGCTACCCCGCCAATCAAAGCGAGGAGTGGACGGGACACGGCCGGCGAG
>CAIPNM010000267.1 GCA_903866395.1 uncultured bacterium | reverse complement strand
TTGCCAGGAAAGTAGCCGAGCAAGGGCGTGAGCAGTGGGGCAGCCAGGTGAAGCATCAGGGGCGCAAGGCGGCGCGATGGAGCAGCCCAGTCCCGCCAGTACCCCGCCCCTGCTGCCACAGACACCACCGTATCGATGCGATTCTGGGTGTCGGCATCGGTCATGGCAGCGTGGTGGACGCCCAGGCTGTGTCCGATCAGCGCAATCGACTCGACACCGGCCTGGTCCGATAAGGCCTGAACCGCAGCGGGGAAGTCCTGGCGAGCCCAGGTCAGCATGTCGGCATCCAGACCGCGAAGCGATCGTCGGTGTTCGGGCCTGCGCGAGGCGCCCATGCCGCGCAGATCAAAGGTCAGCACCCGATGGCCGCGTAGTGCCAGCCAGGAGGCAAAAGGGGCGTAGAAGCGCTGGGGGATGCCCAGGCCGCCCGAGACCAGCACCGCTCGGCGGCAGTGCCCATTTGGTGCGTACAACACACCTTCAAGATCGGTGCCATCGGTGGTTCGAATTACGACGGGATCGCCGTCAATGCTTGTCGCGGTCATTGGAGTTGACTTGGCTGCATGAAACCTTCCTGTTTGAGCACGGTCAGTATGGCGGCGCGCTGCGCCTCGGGGGCTTGGTAGTCGGGGTGCGCTCGCAGAATGGCCGCTGCATCCGCCACACGGGTAAAGGCTGCGAAGTGGCGTTCGGCCTCCTACATCTCGGGCTTGTGCAGGGCAACCACAGCACCTCGGTCAACGCCATTCAACTTGGTTAGATGGCGTACGGCAGGCAATTGCCGTTCGCATCGGCAAGCGGCGTCTGGGTTAACCAGACCGCAAGATTGGCTCATGAACGCGTCGAGCCGGGCACGCGCCCGGGAAACGCGTTGACGATAGGCCTCTGGCGAAATGCCCATCACAGCAGCGGCCTCGCGTGCATCGAGATCAAAGACTGTGTCGATCACGTAGGCCAGGCGCTGTTCCCGGTCGAGCGCCATCAGCATCGACTGCGTGCAGCTCAGCGCCACCTGCCGCGCTTCGAGTTTGTCTTGCGGGGTCAAGGGTACTATTAAAAAAACGGAGAGCGACTGATGCCCATAATGTCCTATGACAGTATAAAAAAGCAGCTGAGCAAACTGAAAGCGCAGGCTGCCAAAATGGAGGCCGCCGAATCGGTCGCAAAGAAGCGCTCAGTCGCCAAAGTAACAGCGTTGATGAAAAAACTGGGCGTATCAACGGCTGATTTAGAGGCAAGCGGGGCGAAGGGAACGTCGAAGCGCGCCCCTAGGGCGACAAAGAAGATAACCGGTTCAGGATCGGCTAAGCCGGTAGCTATCAAGTACCGGCATCCCTCGACGAATGAGACATGGACAGGCCGAGGAAAACCGCCGAAGTGGCTTGCAGCAGAAATTGCCGCTGGAAAGACCCGGGAAGATTTCTTGGTCCAGGGGTGACCGGCTTGCCGAGGTAGGCGGCTTCCCAGTGCGTTCACCCGCCCGAACCACCGCACCCATTAGTTTTCCCCATCCTCCGCCCCACCAATCGCCCTGGCGAACCTCTCCAAGTTACACACGCATAAGCCCCTGATTT
>CAIPNM010000266.1 GCA_903866395.1 uncultured bacterium | reverse complement strand
CGGGATACATAGTGGGGCTATGGTTGCCCCACACGGCGAGTTTCTCGATTGATTCGACTGGCTTGCCCGAGCGCGCGGCGAGTTGCGAGAGCGCGCGGTTGTGGTCGAGCCGCAGCATGGCGGTGAAGTTTTTCTTCGGCAGATTCGGGGCGGATTTCATTGCGATGTATGCGTTGGTGTTGGCGGGATTGCCAACCACCAGCACGCGCACGTCGCGGCTCGCGCATTCGTCGAGCGCGCGGCCCTGGACCGTGAAAATGGCGCCGTTGGCTTCGAGCAGGTCTTTTCGCTCCATGCCTTTGCTGCGCGGGCGCGCGCCCACCAGAAGAGCGTAGTCAGCGTCGCGGAAGGCGACCTTGGGGTCGTCGGTCACCACCACACCGGCGAGCAGCGGGAATGCGCAATCCTCGAGTTCCATTACCACGCCGCGCACTGCTGGCAATGCTGCGCTGATGTCGAGTAACTGGAGAATGACCGGCTGGTTCTTGCCGAGCATGTCGCCGTTGGCGAGTCTGAACAGCAGGCTGTAACCGATCTGGCCGGCAGCGCCGGTGACCGCGATTCGCTTCGGGGGATTGGCCATGGGGAAAACCTCTCGATTCCGGTTCGGTTGGAAGACAGAGCCGGGCGGCGCCGAGGCGCCCGCCGACGGCTGGCTGGAACGCTGGCGCGAGTGTAGGCTGGCTACTTTATGGTGTCAATCTAGTGTTATGTCTTATATAAGACATGATTGACTGGACTGTGAACGCGGGCTGTGCTGAAATTCCTGCATGGCAACGACCGCGTCTGTCGAGCACGAAGAGCTTCCCGCGCCATCCTCCGAAGAGGTGGCGCCGCGCTTTGCGCCGCTTTATCGCCAGATCAAGACACTGCTCACCAAGCGTTTGCGCGCGGGCGAGTGGAGACCCGGTGAGCCCATCCCTAGCGAAACGGAGCTGGCCTCACGCTTTCGGGTGAGCCAGGGCACGGTCCGTAAGGCGATTGACGAACTTGCCGCCGATAACCTGCTGGTTCGCCGACAGGGCCGTGGCACCTTCGTCGCGTCTCACCTCGAGGTTCGAACCCAATTCCGGTTTCTGCGTTTGCGCCCCGATGACCTGCCCGAGGCCAACCTGACCGGTGAGCCCCATCCCGCCATGCCGGGCGAGCGTTCGGTGCAGGGGCAGGTGCTGCGGAGCCAAGTGCTCGAATGCCGTCGCGCACGCGGGCCTGCCGAGATTGCCCGGGTGCTGCAGTTGCGCGCGGGCGAGCCCCTGGTGCAGGTGCGCCGTGTACTCGATCTCGAGGGCGAACCCACGGTGCTCGACGAGATCTGGCTACCGGGGGCGCGTTTTCGCGGGCTCACCGCTGAGCGGCTCGCAAACTACAGTGGTCCACTTTATGCGCTACTGGAGGCGGAATTTGGTGTACGCATGATCCGCGCCGAGGAGCGCATCAAAGCGGTCACGGCGCCGCCCGATGTGGCGCGCGCACTGCAGGTGAAAGCGGGCACTCCGCTCCTGCGGGTGGATCGGGTCTCAAGCACCTATGAATCCGAGCCGGTCGAGTTCCGGCGTGGCTGGTGTCTTACCGAGCGGCATCACTACTACAACGAGCTCGGATGACGCACAGGCAACACTGTTCATTCAAAGGCTGATGACATCGAGCTTGGTAGCTCGGTTGGGTTTGGGTAACAATATGCGGGTTTTGCACCGGGGGGTTTAACAATAATGAATGAAACTGCCAGAGGTTCGGGCGCGGCCGGCGCGCGGCCGCGTTTTCGCAATATCGATGTCGGTCAGATTCTCCAGTACCGGCTACCGCCCGCGGGAATCGTGTCCATCCTGCATCGCGTGAGCGGCGCCGTCTTGTTCCTGTTTGGCCTGCCTTTCCTGTTGTACTGCCTGCAGCTGAGCCTCGGGCCTGATGCCGCATTTGCGAAATTCAAGGCCATGGCCGCTCACCCTTTGGCGAAGCTGGTATTCCTGGGGCTTATTTGGGCTTACCTGCATCATTTCTGTGCAGGGATCCGGTATTTGCTCCTCGACTTGCACATCGGCACCGAAAAGGATCAGGCGCGTTCCTCCTCGTTTGCCGTGCTGGCGGTAAGCCTTGCGCTCACGCTGGTGTTTGCGCTCAAACTGTTCGGAGCCTTCTGACATGACCACCAAGCGAATCGTCGTTGGCGCCCACTATGGCCTGAAAGACTGGCTCGCCCAGCGCATCACGGCCGTGGTACTTGCGGTTTACACGCTCGTCCTGGGGCTTGCCGTTCTCGCTGGACCGCCGCTCGCGCAGGCAAGCTGGAAAGCGCTGTTTTCAGGGCCGTTCATCAGGGTGCTCACGGTGCTTGCGTTTGTGGCGCTTGCCTGGCATGCCTGGATCGGCGTGCGCGACATTTACATGGATTACATCAAACCCACCGCCGTGCGTCTCACGCTGCAGGTGGCGACCATTGTTCTGCTGTTTGCCTATGTGATCTGGGCTGCCAACATCCTCTGGAGCATCTGAGATGGCCGACGTTCTCAACCATCTGTCAAACAATCTTCCCCGTCGAAAATTTGATGCGGTGATCATCGGCGCGGGTGGCGCCGGCATGCGCTGCTCACTCCAACTCGCGCAGGCTGGCTGGAGCGTGGCCGTGTTGAGCAAGGTATTCCCCACCCGCTCCCACACGGTGGCGGCGCAGGGCGGCATCGGTGCCTCGCTCGGCAACATGAGCGAAGACAACTGGTACTGGCACATGTTCGATACCGTCAAGGGCTCGGACTATCTTGGCGACCAGGACGCCATTGAGTTCATGTGCCGCGAAGCGCCCAAGGTGGTCTACGAGCTCGAGCACTTCGGCATGCCGTTCGACCGCAACCCCGACGGCACCATCTACCAGCGCCCGTTTGGCGGCCACACCGCCAATTTCGGCGAAAAGCCGGTTCAGCGGGCCTGCGCAGCCGCCGACCGTACCGGTCACGCGCTGTTGCACACGCTGTATCAGCGCAATGTGCAGGCGCGCACACAGTTCTTCGTCGAATGGATGGCGCTCGACATCATTCGTGATGCTGAAGGCGACTGCGTGGGCGTGGTGGCGCTCGAAATGGAAACCGGCGAGGTGATGATTCTCGAGTCCAAGGTCACCGTATTCGCCACCGGTGGCGCGGGCCGCATCTGGGCCGCTTCAACCAACGCGTTCATCAATACCGGTGACGGGATGGGGATCGCCGCGCGTGCCGGCATTCCGCTTGAAGACATGGAGTTTTGGCAGTTTCACCCCACCGGCGTGGCCGGCGCGGGCGTGCTGATTACCGAGGGCGTGCGTGGCGAAGGGGGCATCCTGCTCAACAAGCACGGCGAGCGCTTCATGGAGCGTTATGCGCCCACGCTCAAAGACTTGGCGCCGCGTGACTTCGTGTCGCGTTCCATGGACCAGGAGATCAAGGAAGGGCGGGGCTGCGGCCCAGACGGTGATCATGTGCTCCTGAAACTCGATCACCTGGGCGCTGAAACCATCATGAAGCGCCTGCCGTCGATCCGCGAAATCGCGATCAAGTTCGCCAACGTGGATCCCATCCGCGATCCAATCCCCGTTGTGCCCACCATTCACTATCAGATGGGTGGCATTCCCACGAATATCCACGGGCAGGTGGTGGTACCCCATCAGGGCAATCCTAATTCGGTGGTCAATGGCCTTTACGCGATTGGTGAGTGCGCCTGCGTGTCGGTGCATGGCGCGAACCGTCTCGGCACCAACTCGTTGCTGGATCTGGTGGTGTTTGGTCGCGCCGCGGGCAACTACATCGTGAGCGAGAACCGGCGGGTCTCCGAACACAAGCCGCTTCCGGCCGATGGCGGCGACGCGACGCTTGCGCGGCTGGCGCGTTTGCAGGGGTCTAGTTCTGGCGAGAACGCACAGGAAGTGGCCAACGACATTCGGAAGACCATGCAGGCGCACTGCGGTGTGTTCCGTACTTCGGAACTGCTTGCCGAGGGCGTTCGCAGGATCAACGAGATCGGCGAGCGGGTGGGCCGCATCCACATGCAAGACAAATCCAAGGTCTTCAACACCGCTCGGGTCGAGGCCTTGGAGGTGGACAACCTCATCGAGACAGCCAAGGCCACGATCGTATCGGCTGACGCGCGCAAGGAAAGCCGAGGTGCGCATGCACACCGTGATTTCCCGGACCGCGACGATGCCAACTGGATCAAGCACAGCCTGTGGTATTCCGAAGGGAACCGGCTTGATTACAAGCCGGTCAACATGAAGCCGCTCACGGTTGAAACCTTCAAACCGAAGGCTCGCACCTTCTGATGTCCAGAATGCCTCCCATCAAAGAATCTCGGAGCAGTCATGAACGCAGTCGTTGAAAATCCCCAGAGCCTCGCGGCCGCCGCCCAGGGCACGCGTGTCGTGCGTTTTTCAATTTACCGATACGACCCGGATCGCGATGACAAGCCGCGCATGCAGAACATCGAGGTGGAGCTTCAGCCCACCGACAAGATGCTGCTCGATGCACTCATGCGCATCAAGATCGCCAATGATGATTCTTTGTCATTTCGTCGTTCCTGCCGCGAAGGGGTGTGCGGGTCGGATGCCATGAATATCAATGGCAAGAACGGACTGGCCTGCATCACCAATCTGCGCGATCTCAAAGAGCCGATCGTTTTGAAGCCTCTGCCGGGACTGCCCGTCATTCGCGACCTGATCGTCGACATGACGCAATTCTTCAAGCAGTACCACTCGGTGAGCCCGTTCCTGATCAACGACACGCCGCCACCTGAAAAAGAGCGCCTGCAGTCTCCGCAGGAGCGCGAAGAACTCGACGGGCTCTATGAGTGCGTGCTGTGCGCGTGCTGCTCCACCTCCTGCCCGTCGTTCTGGTGGAATCCGGATAAGTTCGTGGGCCCGGCCGGACTTTTGCAGGCCTATCGCTTCATTGCCGATAGCCGGGATCAGGCCACCAGCGAGCGTCTGGACAACCTGGAAGACCCGTACCGGTTGTTCCGCTGCCACACCATCATGAATTGCGTCGATGTTTGCCCCAAGGGCCTCAATCCCACCCGGGCTATTGGCAAGATCAAGGAACTCATGGTGAGGCGTGCCGTCTGAACCGACTAACCTGGGAAAGCAACCCGTGCAGCCCACCGCCAACCCGCTCGACGACGCCAGGCTTCGGCGCCTGCGCTGGCGTGCGCGGCGCGGGCTTCTTGAGAACGATCTGGTGCTCGAGCGGTTTTTCGCTGCCCATGGCAGCAACCTCGACGAGGCCACGGTGACGGGGCTCGATCATCTGCTTGATCTGCCCGACAATGAGCTGCTCGATCTGTTGCTGGAACGGGTCGACGGCAGCGCGCTTGCCGGAGGCAGCGAGACGCGTCGGGTGCTTGAAATGCTCAGGCGCTGTTAGGATACCGTCCGGCCGCAGCCCACCGCGCCGGACTGCCGATGAACGCAAAGGATTCCGACTATGACCACAACCAAGAAAGCAACGCTCTCCTTCAGCGACGGCACCGCGCCGATCGAGTTTCCGGTTCACTCGGGGTCAACAGGACCCGATGTCATCGACATCCGCAAGCTTTACGGCACAACGGGCAAGTTCACCTTTGATCCAGGCTTTCTGTCCACTGCCGCCTGTGAATCGAAAATTACCTATATCGATGGCGACCAGGGCGAGTTGCTCTATCGCGGCTATCCCATTGAGCAAATCGCTGAGAAGTGCGATTACCTCGACACCTGCTATCTGCTGCTCAATGGCGAAATGCCCGACGGCAAACAGAGCAAAGACTTCAACTACACCGTCATGCACCACACCATGGTGCATGAGCAGATGACCCGGTTTTTCCAGGGCTTCCGCCGCGATGCGCATCCGATGGCGGTGCTGGTGGGTTGCGTGGGCGCGCTTTCGGCCTTTTATCACGACTCGCTCGACATCTCGAACCCAGAACACCGGATGATTTCCTCTATCCGGCTGATTGCGAAGATGCCCACGCTGGTGGCTATGGCCTACAAGTATTCCATCGGCCAGCCGTTCATGTATCCGAAGAACGATCTCAGCTACACCGCGAACTTCATGCGAATGATGTTTGGCACGCCCTGCGAGGAGTACGTTCCCAACCCGGTGCTGGTGAAGGCGCTTGACCGGATTCTTATTTTGCACGCGGATCACGAGCAGAATGCCTCCACTTCAACGGTGCGTCTGGCGGGCTCGTCGGGCGCGAATCCGTTTGCCTGTATCGCAGCCGGTATTGCCACGTTGTGGGGCCCGGCGCACGGTGGCGCCAATGAAGCCTGCCTGGTGATGCTTGACGAACTGCAGCGTGCGGGCGGGGTCGAAAAGATCGGCGAATTTATCCGCCAGGTGAAGGACAAGTCGTCCAACGTGAAGCTGATGGGCTTCGGCCACCGCGTCTACAAGAACTACGACCCGCGGGCCAAGCTGATGCGCGAAACCTGCTACGAGGTGCTGGGCGAATTGGGTCTGGAAAACGATCCGCTTCTCAAGATCGCCATGAAGCTTGAGCAAATTGCGCTTGAAGACGACTATTTCGTGCAGCGCAAGCTCTACCCGAACGTCGATTACTACTCTGGCATCGTGCAGCGCGCGCTGGGCATCCCCACCTCCATGTTCACCTGCATCTTTGCGCTGGCCCGCACGGTTGGCTGGATCGCCCAGTGGGCAGAGATGATCAGTGATCCCGATCAAAAAATCGGTCGGCCGCGCCAGCTCTACAACGGGGCGGCTCGTCGCGACATCCGTTGAGTCCGGGCAGGATCACGTTGTAACATTTGAAATCTTGCGTGCCTGGGCTGCCGGAGGGTGGTTCGGGCACGTTCAAGTCACGGATCAGTGCTCCGGAAGCCGGACACTGGTCCGCCGGCTCCAGTCCCTCTCGGCTGGGGCCGGGCCTCTTAAACGAGAAGCTCGTTCATAAGAAAGGTGACGCGCGATGATGAAGGCATTCCAGTCCAACGCTTATCTTTTTGGCGCCAATGCGCCTTATCTCGAGGAGCTCTACGAGAGCTACCTCAAGAACCCCGGCTCGGTGCCCGAAACCTGGCGGGAGTATTTCGACAACATGCAGATGGTGCCGGCGGCTGACGGCAGCGCTCAGTCGCGCGACATTGCGCATGCACCCATCGTGCAGTCATTCGCAGAGCGCTCGCGCGAGGGCACGCTGCGGCCCCGTCTCATGGGCGGCGACGCTTCGTCGGCGCGCAAGCAGGTGTTTGTGCAGTCGTTGGTTGCGGCATACCGGTTCCTGGGCAACCGCTGGGCCGACCTTGATCCGCTCAAGCGTCAGGAGCAGCCCTCCATCCCTGAACTTGAGCCCGCCTTTTATGATTTTTCGGAAGGTGATCACGCCAATATTTATTCGGCCGCCAATACGTACTTCGGTTTCGACACCGCGCCACTGCGGGACATTGTGCGCGCCCTGCGTGAAACCTATTGCGGCTCAATTGGTGCTGAATTTATGCACATGACCGATCCTGCGCAAAAGCGCTGGATGCAGGAGCGGCTGGAATCGTCTCGCGCCAAGCCCAGTTTCTCGGCCGACAAGAAGAAACGCATTCTTGAGCGCCTGACAGCGGCCGAAGGTCTCGAGCGCTATTTGCACACCCGATACGTTGGTCAGAAACGATTCTCGCTCGAGGGTGGTGAAAGCTTTATTGCCGCCATGGACGAACTGATCCAGCGTGCCGGTGAGTCGGGAATTGAGGAAATCGTCATTGGCATGGCGCATCGCGGGCGTCTGAATGTGCTCGTGAACGTGCTGGGCAAAATGCCGCGCGATCTGTTTGCTGAATTTGAAGGCCAGCATGCCGACGATCTGCCCTCGGGTGATGTGAAGTACCACAACGGTTTCTCGAGTGACCTCACGACCCCGGGTGGTCCGGTCCATGTGTCGCTCGCCTTCAACCCTTCTCATCTGGAGATCGTCAATCCGGTGGTGGCGGGCTCCGCCAAGGCCCGGATGGTGCGTCGCGGCGACCGCAATGGCGACCAGGTGCTGCCGATTGTGGTGCACGGCGATGCGGCGTTCGCCGGGCAGGGCGTGGTGATGGAAACGCTCAATCTGGCCCAGACCCGTGGTTACGGCACGCGCGGCACGGTCCACATCGTGATCAACAACCAGATCGGCTTTACCACCTCTGATCCGCGCGACACACGCTCCACCATTTATTGCACCGACGTTGCCAAAATGATCGAGGCGCCGGTGCTGCATGTGAATGGCGATGATCCCGAGGCGGTGGTGTTTGCCACGCAGCTTGCGCTCGATTTCCGGCAACAGTTCCGGAAGGACGTGGTCGTCGATATCGTGTGCTTCCGTAAGCTGGGTCACAACGAGCAGGACACGCCAGCGGTGACGCAGCCGATGATGTACAAGCGCATCGGCACGCACCCCGGCACGCGCAAGCTCTACGCTGACAAGCTGGCTGCGCAGGCTGTGATCGCGGCGGCTGATGGTGACCGGTTCGTAGCCGAGTTCCGCGCCGCGATGGATGAGGGCAGGAACACCTTCGATCCGGTGATCACCAACTTCACGAGCAAGTTTGCGGTGGATTGGCTGCCGTTCCTCAATCGTAAGTGGACCGACTCTGCCGATACAGCGCTGCCGCGCGCCGAACTTAAGCGCCTGGGCGAGCGCATCACCACCATCCCAGCCGGATTCAAGCTCCACCCGCTGGTAGAGAAAGTCGTCGGCGATCGCCGTGCCATGGTCAATGGTGACCAACCGCTTGACTGGGGCATGGGTGAGCATATGGCGTTTGCGTCGCTGGTTGCAGCAGGCTACGGCGTGCGGTTGTCCGGTCAGGACTCGGGCCGCGGCACCTTCACACATCGCCACTCGGTGCTGCACGATCAGGCGCGTGAAAAATGGGATCAGGGCGCCTATATTCCGCTCCAATTCGTGAGCGACAAGCAGGGACAGTTCATTGTCATTGATTCGGTGCTGTCCGAGGAGGCCGTGCTCGGGTTCGAATACGGTTACGCCACGGCCGAACCCAACACGCTGGTCATCTGGGAAGCCCAGTTTGGCGACTTCGTCAACGGCGCGCAGGTGGTGATTGATCAGTTCATCTCATCGGGCGAAACCAAGTGGGGGCGGGCGTGCGGTCTCACGCTCATGCTCCCGCACGGCTACGAGGGCCAGGGCCCCGAGCATTCGTCGGCGCGTATCGAGCGCTTCCTGCAGCTGTGCGCCGAGCACAATATGCAGGTTTGTCAGCCCACCACGCCTGCGCAAATCTTCCATGTGCTGCGCCGTCAGATGGTGCGCATGTTCAGAAAGCCGCTGGTGCTGTTCACGCCGAAGTCGCTGCTGCGAAACAAAGAAGCGGTATCCAGTCTTGACGATCTCGCGAAGGGCGAATTCCGAACGGTCATCGGCGAAACCGATCCCGCTATCGAGGCGAAGAAGGTCAAGCGTGTGGTGGTCTGCACGGGCAAGGTCTACTACGACCTGCTCGCCGCCCGTCGCGAACGCAAGCTTGAGGACATCGCGTTGCTTCGAGTCGAGCAGCTTTATCCCTTCCCGCACAAGGCGTTCGAGGCCGAGATGCGCAAGTTCAGTGCCGCCACGCAGGTGGTGTGGTGCCAGGACGAGCCGCAAAATCAGGGGGCCTGGTTCTACGCTCAGCACCATATTGGTGAGGTACTGCGGGAAGGCCAGACGCTTAGCTATGCGGGGCGCCCAGCGTCTGCATCGCCGGCCGTTGGCTACTACGACAAACACTACGCGCAGCAAAAAGACCTGATCGCTGCCGCGTTTGGCGAGTCGCGTACGCGCAGTCGCAAAGCGAGCTGATTCCGATCATTTTGCGACCGGGCCACGCTTTGATAGCGCGGTCCGCAGTCGCACGCATCCATTCGTTCAAATACACATAACAGATACCGGAGAACTCCGATGGCTCTGATTGAAGTCAAGGTTCCACAACTATCCGAATCGGTCGCCGAAGCGACCCTGCTGCAGTGGCACAAAAAGCCGGGCGAGGCCGTGGCTCGCGATGAAAATCTGATCGATGTCGAAACCGACAAGGTCGTGCTCGAGTTGCCTGCGCCGTCCGCAGGTGTGTTGGTGTCGGTGGTGAAAGGCGACGGGGCCACCGTGGTCTCGGGTGAGGTGATCGCCACGATTGATACGGAAGCGTCCGCAGGCGCGCCGGCGAGCGCTGCGCCCGCGCCGGCGGCTGCCGCAGCGGCTTCGCCTGCTGCCGCGGCGGCGCCAGCCTCGCAGGCGAAGGCTGGGGTCGCTATGCCTGCCGCAGCGAAGATGATGGCCGAGTCAGGGCTTGCTGCCTCGCAGGTCGGGGGAACCGGCCGTGATGGGCGTATCACCAAGGGAGATGTCATCGGCGCCGTAGCGGCGCAGAGCCGGGCACCGGTTCAGGCTGCGATTCCCACTGGCGCACCCGCTGGCGCGCTGCCGGTCGTGAAGGCCCCGGTTGATATCGAGCGCCTCACCGAAGGGCGGCCCGAGCAACGTGTTCCGATGTCGCGACTGCGGCAGCGGGTGGCGGAGCGCTTGCTGCAGTCGCAGGCGACCAATGCCATTCTCACGACATTCAATGAAGTGAACATGCAGCCGGTCATGGATCTGCGCAAGAAGTACCAGGATCGCTTCGAGAAAGATCATGGCGTGCGGCTGGGCTTCATGTCGTTCTTCGTGAAGGCGGCTGTCCACGCGCTCAAGAAATATCCCTTGGTCAATGCCTCGATCGACGGCTCTGACATTGTTTATCACGGGTTCTTTGATATCGGTGTGGCAGTGGGCTCGCCCCGCGGGCTGGTGGTGCCGGTGCTGCGTGATGCCGATCAGCTGAGCTTCGCTCAAACCGAGAAAGCAATCGCCGATTTCGGCAAGCGAGCCCAGGACGGCAAGCTCGGGATCGAGGAACTGTCTGGTGGCACGTTCTCGATCAGCAACGGCGGCGTATTCGGTTCCATGCTTTCCACGCCCATCATCAATCCCCCGCAATCTGCCATTCTGGGCGTGCATGCGACCAAGGATCGTGCGGTGGTCGAGAATGGCCAGATCGTGGTTCGGCCCATGAATTACCTCGCGATGTCGTACGACCATCGGATCATTGACGGGCGCGAGGCGGTGCTATTCCTGGTGGCCATCAAGGATGCGCTGGAAGATCCTGCCCGCCTGTTACTTGACATCTGATCGGCGGAGAACCAGCCATGTCACAGACCTTTGATCTGATCGTGATCGGCGCCGGGCCCGGTGGCTACATCGCAGCCATTCGCGCGGCGCAGCTGGGTATGAAGGTGGGCTGCGTTGAGCAGTGGCGTAACCCGCGCGGTGAGGCCGCGCTGGGTGGCACCTGCCTCAACGTGGGCTGCATTCCATCCAAGGCACTGCTCGCCTCCTCGGAAATGTTTGAATCGATGCAGCACGACGCAGCCGATCACGGCATCTCGGTCAAAGGCGCGAGCGTGGATGTCGCCAAGATGATGAGCCGCAAGGACGGCATCGTTGGCAAGATGACCAAAGGCATCGAGTTTCTGTTCCGAAAGAACAAAATCACGTGGCTCAAAGGGCATGGGCGGCTGACGGGGACGCGGGACGGCCGCTTCCTGGTCGAGGTGAGCGGAGAGGGCGATGCGGTCAGCTGCGACGCGGCGCAGGTCATCCTCGCCACCGGCTCTAAAGCGCGTCACTTGCCATCGATCCCTGTGGACAATCAACTGATTTGCGATAACGAGGGCGCACTTGCCATTGGCGAGGTTCCGAAGCGGCTGGGCGTGATCGGGGCCGGCGTTATCGGGCTAGAGCTCGGTTCGGTCTGGCGTCGTCTTGGCAGCGAGGTCACCATTCTCGAGGCCCTGCCGGAGTTTCTGGCGGCGGCCGACGAAGCGGTTCGAAAGGAGGCCTGGAAGCAGTTCACCAAGCAGGGGCTTGCGATTCATCTTGGTGCCCGCATTGGCGAGGTGACGCGCAGTGGTAAGGGTTTGAGCATTGCCTGGACCGATTCGGCCGGCGCGGCCCAGACCTTGGAGTGCGACCGTCTGATTGTGTCGGTGGGGCGGGTGCCGAACACCGATGGACTGGGTCTCGACGCAGTCGGTCTGGCAACCGACGCCCGCGGGTTCATCCCGGTGGACGAGGGCTGTCGCACCGCGGTGCCTGGTATTTGGGCGGTCGGTGATGTGGTGCGCGGCCCCATGCTCGCGCACAAGGCCGAAGATGAAGGGGTGATGGTCGCCGAATTGATCGCTGGCCAGAAGCCGCACATTGACTACAACTGCATTCCATGGGTGATTTACACCTCGCCCGAAATCGCATGGGTCGGCCAAACCGAGCAGCAGCTGAAAGCGGCGGGCCGATCGTTTAAGAGCGGCCAGTTCCCCTTTGCAGCCAATGGCCGGGCGTTGGGAACCGGCGCGTCGGCAGGGTTCGTGCGGGTGCTTGCCTGTGACACCACCGATGAGGTGCTGGGTGTGCACATCGTGGCCTCAAACGCCTCCGACCTGATTGCCGAGGCTGTACTCGCCATGGAGTTCAAGGCCTCGGCCGAGGATATCGGGCGAATTTGTCATCCCCACCCCTCACTGTCGGAAGTCATGCGCGAGGCGGCGCTCGCAGCCACTGACAATCGGGCCTTGAACGGTTGACAGCAGCTTCTGGGGTGACGATGGCAGGGTCCTCGATCGTCGAGGCCTACGAACGCTCGCTTGCTTCGCGCGGTTACAGCGACGATCCCGCGCAGCGAGCGGCGGTACTGCGACTGCAGCGCTTGGCCGACGAGCTAGCCCAGGCGGGCGATCGCGCGCCCGGGCTGCTCGGCCGGGTTTTCGGGCGGGCGCCTCGGGCGGTACGCGGGGTGTGGCTGTGGGGCGGAGTCGGTCGCGGCAAGAGCTTCGTGATGGACTGCTTCTACGGCGCAGTGGGACCGCTTCGAAAGACCCGGCTTCACTTTCATGAGTTCATGCGCGCAGTGCATCGCGAGTTGGAGTCTTTGAAGGGACGAGCCGACCCCCTCGATGAACTTGCACGGCGCGTGGCGCAGCGCCATCGGTTGATCTGCTTCGATGAGTTTCATGTGTCGGACATTGCCGACGCCATGATCCTAGAGCGACTGTTGCGAGGTCTGTTCAGCCATGGGGTCTGCTTCGTGATGACCTCGAACTATCGCCCGGATGATCTTTATCCCGACGGACTGCATCGCGACCGGATCCTCCCCGCCATCGCGCTCATTCATCAACACACCGACTGCCTTCAGCTCGATGCGGGTCAAGACTACCGGCGGATGTCGCTCGCTCAGATTCAGGCCTATCTCACGCCGCTCGATGAATCGGCCGCGCGTGCGTTGTCTTCAGCCTTCGATGCGCTCGCTGAAGCAGCGGACGAAGCGCCTGAGTTGCAGATCGAAAATCGAGAGGTGCGCGCGCTGAGGCGTGCGGGGGGCGTGGTGTGGTTTGACTTCGGAACGCTTTGCGGAGGACCACGCTCGCAGAACGACTATCTTGAATTGGCCACGCGTTTCCATACGGTGATCGTGTCGGATGTGCCAAGAATGACGGCGGCGATGGCCTCCGAAGCGAGGCGCTTTGTCTGGCTGGTTGACGTCCTTTACGACCAGAAGGTCAAGTTCATCGTATCGGCGCAGTGCCCACCTGAAGCGCTCTACACCCAGGGCGTCATGGCGGGAGAGTTTCACCGAACAGTGAGCCGGATCGCCGAGATGCAAAGTCGCGAGTATCTCGAGGCACCGCGCCGCGGGGTCACGACGAGTCTCGCCTGACTGGGGTTCCCATGAACCGACTCACCCCGACCCGCTATCAGCCGCTGCCGGGTGAAACAGCGGGGCACGATTCAACTGTTGTCGGTTTGCCCGACGTACACACGCTTCGACAGGTCATCGACTGGCTTGCGGGCGGTCTCCTCGAGCGTGACGATCATTCCCGTGTGCTGCTGCTGGCGCTTCTGTCTGGCGAGCATGTGCTCCTCATCGGTCCACCGGGCACGGCCAAGAGCGCGCTTGCGCGCAGGGTGCATCAGTTGGTGGGCGGACGCTGGTTTGAGCGGCTGCTTACGCGTTTTACGGTGCCCGAGGAACTGTTCGGGCCACTGTCGCTCTCGGCGCTCGATGAGGGGCGGTATGAGCGGGAGACGGATGCCTATCTGCCAACGGCAGATGTGGCCTTTCTGGACGAGGTGTTCAAGGCCAATTCGGCCATCCTCAATGCGCTCCTGGGAATCCTGAACGAACGGGTGTTTGATCAGGGGGCACGGAGAGTGGCGGTCCCGCTTGCGTGTCTGGTGGCGGCGAGCAATGAGTGGCCCGACGATGACGGCATGCGGGCGTTTCAGGATCGTTTCCTGTTCCGCTGCGACGTGTCGCCAGTCGCCGACGCGTCGTTTCGTGCGCTACTCACGTTGTTGGATAGATCGGACGAACCCCCTGGCTGGCGGTTGGGTCGGCAGGTCGCGGCGTCGATTGATCGGTCGCTTAGGGGAGTTTCACTGAGCGATCCGCTCATTGAAGGCCTGGTCGCGCTGCGTGCGAGCCTGAGGGCGTCTTCGGGCGTGGTCAGCGATCGGCGCTGGGTCCGGGCTGTGAGGGTGCTGCGGGTGGCGGCGCTTCTCGAAGGTCGATCGCAGGCGGGTGTCGAGCATCTGCCGATTCTTCGATGGATGCTGCCTGCAACGCCTGCGCAGGTGGCTGTGTTCGATGACTGGGTACTCCACTGGCTGGGGGTGGATCGCACGCTCGACCCGATCTGGTTGGACCGAGCAGCACAGGCGTTCGCGCAGCAGCTCGAGCTCGAACAGTCGGCGGGCGAACTCGCTTTCGATGACTCCGGCAAGCTTGCGCTGGCTCGCCAGCTCGCCGGGGCGGACTCGGCCGCGCTGGGCGAAGGCGCGCCGCGACTCTCGGCATTCAGCCGGGCGCGCCGGTACAGTGCTGCGCACATCGGCGCTCGGGTAGCGCAGATCAGCGCGGTCATCGACCGGGTGGATCACTGGCTGCAGGGCGCAGACCGTCACGCCCGCGACCTTGCCACCGGCTTGAGCGCGGGGGTCTGGCTCTCGCCGACATTCGCTGACCGAGCGGTAGCGACCTTTCACGAGTCGGTGGAACGGGTGCGCGCGGCCCGAGAGCGCTTGATTGTGGCGCGGGAGGCGTTTTGCTCCCTGCCCGTCAACGAGGCGGTTGGCGGGCTGGGGGGAGACCTCATTCCCGATCCGGTGGACATCGGCCAATCCGCCTGAGGCGCGTGCATGACGCTGGGACGGTTCGAGACCCGCGACCTTGAGCGGCAATTTGAGGCACTCGAGCGGTTGGATCGCGCGCTGTGGCTGCCGGCGCTCATCAATTCGCATGGACAGTTGTTCGAGCGACTGCGCTGGCTCGATCAAGCGCGGGCGAAGCTCGCAAACGGGGACAATCCGCTCGGTGATGACGCCGTCACGCGTGCCTGGCCCGGACCCTCAGCGGCGCAGGCATTTGGGCTGGCCATTGATCGGTTGGACCTGTTGGCATGGGTGGCAGGTCAGCATGACTGGAGTGTGCAACTGCTAAGGAGCCTCCTCTGGCATCTGGATGCCTTGGCGAGGCTCCGGGCGCAGCATGGCGAGGGGGCCGCCGTTTCAGCGCTTGCGCAAGCTTTTGCTGAGCAATGGAAAACCGAGCGTGCCGACCTCGAGCAGATCGTCGCCGTGTTTCAGTCGCTTGAGGGTTTCAGCAGTCTCGCGCGCTGGAGTGAGGTTCGCGGGGTCCTGAGGGGCGAGGGATGGGCGGCAGTCTTGGCGGCTTACCAGACGATTCGAGACTCTGCGGCGCTCGCCGCGCTGATCCGCTCGCTTGGGCGCTCGCGGCTCACCGAGACCAGCGCGATACGCCCGTACGCCACCGTCACGACCGAAGCGAAACATCGTCTCGATGCCGTGCGTTGGCAGTCGGTGCTGGTGGCGGGTGAGCGCGGCGAACCCGACGGCGTCCATCGCTCGGCTTCGCTCGATCGCGTACTCGCCTCCGAGTGGGCAATTTGGCGGCGCCGTTCGGCCGATCCCCGGAGCGCTCGGCGGTTGCGACGAGTATTCGCAGCCAAGCTCTCCGAGCATGCCTTGCTCGCGCAGGCACTACGCGAGCCCGAGCGCATATCGATCCAAATGCCGGTCGAGGCGATTCTCGATTCGACCCGACCGATTCAGGCCCCGCAGATGGAGGCGGGGCCGATCATCGTCTGTTTGGACACCTCATCGTCGATGGCGGGTGCAGCCGAGCAGGTCGCCAAAGCTGTGGTGCTCGAGGCCATGCGGGCGGCGCGTCAGGGTCGTCGCGGGTGTGTGGTGTATGCGTTCGGCGGTCCAGGCGAAGTGCGGCGCACGCTACTCGATCAGAACGTGGATGGCCTGGTTGCGCTCGCGAGCCTCCTTTCGGCGAGCTTTCATGGCGGCACCGATATCGCTGACCCGATCGAGGCGGCCATCGCTGACCTGGGTGACGCGCAGTGGGCGGGTGCCGACCTGCTGATTGTTTCCGATGGCGAATTTGGCGTGACCGCCGATGTATTGGCGGCGATTGACTACGCTCGCGTTCATCAACAGCTTCGGGTGCAGGGAATTCTGATCGGAGACCGTGAAACCCTCGGGCTACGCGAGATTTGCGACAGTATTTTCTGGGTGTCGGACTGGCGACGCTTTGGTGCTCGGCCGGCGCGAGGCGACTCGCCCGTACACGACAGCGCTTTGACCCGGCTGTTCTTCCCGTCGGCGTCGATGCGGGCGCCGCCCTCAGGCTGATGTTTGCTGGTGCCGGCAACTGTGCGGCCACGGGATTCATTGTTCGCACGGAGGCACGGAAGTATCATTAGCGCTTGATGCCAAAGGCCAACCTCGCTGCTTTCCCTGCCGCGCCTTGATTACCCGGTTCTCATCGCCTTTCGAATGAACGATCAGGAAGATTCCGAGACCATCCGTCGGCGAATCGTCGAGCTTCAACTCGAGCACGAAGGGCTGGACGCCATGATCGACGCGGTCAGCCCTCAGGGCGACTTCGATGATCTTCAGCTGCGCCGCTTGAAGAAGCGTCGCCTGCAGATTCGCGACACCATCACACTGCTCCAGATGCGGCTGGTGCCGGACGTTCCGGCTTGACGTGAGCGATCTTCGAGCGGCCTTCTTCGAGCGGATTGCTGCGGCGTTTCACCCGGACGGCGAGGTTGCCCGATCGCAACCGGGATACCGCCTCAGGCCCAGCCAGGTGGCTTTTGCTCAGGCGGTGGGCGAAGCGCTCGAGGCGCGCTCCACGCTGGTGGCCGAAGCGGGGACCGGGATCGGCAAAACCTTTGGCTACCTGGTGCCCGCGCTCCTGTCTGGCGGCATGGTTCTGGTGAGCACTGGAACGCGAACGCTTCAGGATCAGCTGTTTCGGAGGGATTTGCCGCGGGTGCGCGATGCGCTCCGGGTGGGAACTCGCGTGGCGCTCCTTAAAGGGCGGGCCAACTACGTCTGCCGCTACCATCTGAGGCGAAATCTCGAAGACGGTCGCTTTGATCGGCGTGAAGACGTGGTCGTGCTTCACCGCATTGACCGCTTTGCTGCGGTGACGGCGACCGGTGATCGAAGTGACGCACCCTCCATTCCCGAAGATGCGCCAGCCTGGGCGCGCGCCACCTCCACCCGCGAAAATTGTCTCGGGCAGGACTGTCCGGATCTGCGTGAGTGCTTCGTGTTCAAAGCGCGGCAGGCGGCGCAGGAGGCCGATCTGGTGGTGGTCAATCATCACCTGCTCTGCGCCGATCTGGCGTTGCGTGATGAGGGCGTGGCTGATCTTCTGCCTACGGCGCAGGCCATTATTTTCGACGAGGCCCATCAGCTCCCCGAAACCGCGAGCCAGTTCTTTGGACGCTCGGTGTCCAGCCGCCAGCTGGTCGAATTCGCACGTGATGCCATGCGCGAGGGTCTGTCCGAAGCCGCCGACGCTGCCGACTGGATCGCGCTCAACCGCCGCCTCGAGCAATGTCTTCGCCAGTGGCGGCTGACCGTCTCGGGTAACGGCCGGCTAGACCGCGATCGGCTGGTTGCCAATCATGACTTTGGCGTGGCGACCGTTGACGTCATGGCGGCCTTGCAGGCGTTTCGCGAGCCGCTGCAGGGGGCGGCTGAACGTGGACCGGAGGTGGCTCGGCTGGCCGCGCGTGCGCTTGAGCTGGAGCGTCTTCTCGGCCAATGGAGTGATGGTCTCGCTGGCGCAGACGGATCCGGCGGCACGGCGTCAGGTGGGGTTGAATCGGTGCTGTGGGCTGAAGCGGGCGCGAGCGCCTTGGTGCTTCATGCCACGCCCCTTTCACTCGCAGAGGTGTTTCAGCGGCATCGCGAGGCGATGCCGCGAGCCTGGGTGTTTGTGTCGGCCACCCTGGCGGTAGGTCAAGATTTCAGCCACTTTACCGGGCTTCTGGGGCTTAAGGAGAGTCGCTGCGAGGCCTGGCCCAGTCCCTTCGATACCCTTCAGCAGGCGCTTCTGTATGTGCCCCCGTGCGGCGACCCTGCTTCGTCTGAATTTGCCGATCGGGTTTCCGCATCGATTACGCCATTGCTTGAGGCCAATCGAGGGCGGGCATTCATCCTATGCACCAGCTTGAGAATGGTTGAACAGCTCGCCGAGCGGCTGATGCGGCTGACCCAGTCCTCGCGCACGCCAGTCGAATGGCTGGTTCAGGGGCAGATGCCGCGGAACGAACTACTGTCTCGGTTTCGTGAGGCAAGCGCACCTGTTTTGATCGGCTCGGCGAGTTTCTGGGAAGGGGTGGATGTAGTCGGAGAACAGTTGTCGCTCGTGGTGATCGACAAGTTGCCGTTTGCCCCGCCCGATGATCCGGTACTCCGAGCACGTAGCGACGCCCTGCGACGACGAGGGGGAGATCCGTTCGGCCTGATTCAGCTGCCGGCGGCGGCGATGGCGCTCAAACAGGGCGCTGGGCGGCTGATTCGCTCGGAGCGCGATCGCGGGCTGCTCGTGATCTGCGATGAGCGCCTGGTGTCAAGAGGGTATGGCCGCACGCTTAGAAGCAGCCTGCCTGCCATGCCGATCACGCGTAAGCCCGAAGAAGCCCTGGCCTGGGTCAGGCGCGGGCATCAGCCTGCGGTGCCGGCTGGCCCGGAGCCAATTGGCTTATCGCCAGAAGCGCCACCAGCTGGCGGGCTCGGCGGGAGCGGATGATACCGTCTGTGGAAACGTTTTCTGCAGCACCCGCCGGGTGTCGTCACGCAGGTCGGGCATGCCAAGCTTGTCGTAAGCGTCAGCGAGCATGATCAAGGCCTGCTCGGTGGACCGGGCAGAAGGAAACTGGCGCACGATCGCCTGCGCCCGGTTGGCGGCCGCTACATAAGCGCCGCGTCGGAAGTAGTAGCGGGCGACAGACAGTTCGCCCGAGGCCATGGCATCAACCAGGTAAACCATGCGCTCCTGCGCGTCTGCGGCGTATTGACTTTGCGGGAACCGGTTGATGAGCGTTCGGAAAGAATCGAAGGCGTCGCGGGCGGCGGTGAGATCGCGCTCGGCGAGGTCCTGTCGGCCGAGCGCTGCGAACAGGCCTTCCTGTTCATTGAAATTGACCACGCCTTTCATGTAGAGCGCGTAGTCGAGCGCGGGATGATTGGGGTGAAGCTTGATGAAGCGGTCAAGCGCCGCGATGGCGAGGACGCGTTCGTTATTGCGATAATGCGCGTAGGCAATTTGCAATTGTGCCTGCTCGGCCCAGCGGCCGAACGGATAGCGCGATTCCAGTTTTTCCAGCAGCTTGATGGCCTCGGGCCAGCTGCGGCGGTCGAGGTCTTTTCGGGCTTCGCTGTAGAGTTTGTCCGGCGGCCAGCCGACGGTTTCGTCGGGTTGGTCAAGCGTGCCGCAACCCGACAGCGTGAGCATCAGCCACACACCCAATAGGCGAACGGCGTTCAAAATATGTCGATTCATCGGAGCATTATAGCCAACGCAGGCGCGCCGTCTCCCGTGTCCGTTACACGGGATGCTGATGAACCCGAACAGGCTTTGTCGCCCGCGGATACGGCGATGGGCCCCTACGAGCTATCGGCTTCGGGGGCGCATGGTGAGCGCCTGGATCGGTTCCTGGCGCGGTCGCTGCCCCAGTACTCCCGATCCCGGCTGCAGCGCTGGATCGAGCTTGGAGCGGTCAGCTGGGACGAGCGCGTGCTGGGGCGCCGGCACCGTCTGGCCGGAATCGAAACCCTGCTGGTCGAGGTGCAACCTCTAGAGGCCGACGCTGCATTTGCGCCCGAACCCGTTGAGTTCAGTCTTGCCCACGATGACGATGCGATCCTCGTGATCGACAAACACGCCGGCTTGGTCGTGCATCCCGGTGCGGGTAACTGGCACGGTACCCTGCTGAACGGCCTGCTCCATCGCTTTGTGAGCCAAACCGCCTTGCCGCGTGCTGGGATCGTTCACCGGCTGGACAAGGACACCAGCGGTCTGATGGTGGTGGCCAGAACTGAAGCCTCCATGGCTCATCTTGCCGATCAAATTGCTTCGCGCCGGATGGGCCGTCGCTATCTAGCGCTGGTGCAGGGCTACGCAGCGGATCGGGTAGAGGTTGATGAGCCGATCGGGCGAGATCCGGCCCAGCGAATCAGAATGGCTGTGGTTCGCGGTCACGGCGGTCGCCCGGCGCGCACGGTATTCCGAAAACTTGCCGAGGGGCGTTTGGGGGCCCGCGCGGTGAGCCTCGTTGAGTGCCGGCTTCACACTGGGCGAACGCATCAGATCCGCGTGCATGCGCGGCACCTGGGCGCGCCGATCGTTGGTGACGTGCTCTACGGCGGACTGGCTGATCCGCTCGCGCCGCGGCAAGCGCTTCATGCGTGGCGGCTTGAATTGAAGCATCCGGTGAGTGGCCGGACTCAGGTCTGGACCTCAACCTGGCCGAACGATCTCAGCGCCTTGCTGGCGTCGGCGGGCATTGAGCTGGATGATGCGATGCATCTGGCCGACCGTCCCTTCCATGACGCGGGGGCGCTTTGAGTATTGCCTTGGTGCCAGCCGGTTGGCCGCTACCCAGGTCGGTATGCGCTGTTGTCACCCCCCGCGGTGGTGGCGTAAGTACCGGTGCCTGGGGATTACCCGATGGTCAGGCTGGGGGCTTGAACCTGGGCTCGCGCTGTGGTGACCACCCGGATGCCGTTGCCGAGAATCGTCGCCGCCTGCGTGCAGCGCTGCCTTCCGACCCCCGCTGGCTCGAGCAGGTGCACGGCGTGGCAGTACACCGCGTCATCGCCCCGATTGATCGCCCGGAAAACCCGCTTGAGCCCTGCGCCGACGCGTCGGTCACCGACGTCCCAGGGCGCGTCCTCGCGGTGCTGAGTGCAGACTGCCTGCCGGTGCTGTTGTCCGATCGTTCGGGGCGCCGTATTGGCGCTGCCCATGCAGGATGGCGGGGCCTTGCCGCAGGGGTGGTTGAAAACACGGTGGCCGCGCTTCGTTCGCTGCCCGGGGAGGACGAACCCCTGAGTGCCTGGCTGGGGCCGGCGATTGGACCTGCCGCATTCGAAGTCGGCGACGAGGTGAGGGAGGCGTTTGTCGACCAGGACCCCATGTCCGTGGTCTGCTTTCGCCCCGCCTCACAGCCCGGTAAGTGGTTGGCCGACCTGTTTTCGCTTGCGCGGCGGCGCCTGGCTCGGGTGGGTGTGACAGCGGTCGGGGGCGGTGAGCAGTGCACCGTTGCGGACCGGCTCCGCTTTTATTCGCACCGGCGTGATAGGGTCACCGGCCGGATGGCTTCACTGATCTGGATCAAGTCCGGGGCGTGACCGGGGCGGGGGCGCTTCAGACGCTTCGCGCCGTTGGCGGTTGCGTCGGCGCTGCGGCGTGCCTATCAGGTACAGAAGCACCGATAGCGGGAATACGCCATAAAAGAAGAATGTGGCGACGCCCGCCACCCAGGACGCTTCAGTGAGCGACATCAGAAGAACGACATAAAGCCAGGCGATTGCAATGATGTACATCGGCGCTCAGTAAGGTCGTGTTTTGAAAAATCGGCGTCGCAGGGGAGAATGCCTGAAAAAAGTGCTAGTGGGCAGAACTTGGGGAAATCATGGCAACAGCCAAGCGCAGCAAGGCTACCGTAGCGACGGGCAGGAAACCTGCAGGGCGTCAATCGCCCAAGGCACCCGCACAGCCGAAGCCCGCGCCGCGCACTCGCAAGTCCAAAGCACGCGCCGCAGGCAGCGGCCCATCCGCATCGGGTGCTGCATCTGGGCGAGCAGCCGGAACTGCGCCCGAATCCGAATCAGCTGCTTTCCAGGCTGGCGCGCTGCCAGCCGGCCTTCATATCGCGCCTGAGGCCATGTCGGGTTTGCAGGCTGACTACCTCGCGCGTCTGACCGATTTGATGTCGTCGCCCAATCCGCCGACTGCGCCGGACCGTCGTTTCTCCGATGAAAGCTGGCAGACGGGTCCGTTTGCCTGGGGTGCAGCGCTTTATTCATTGAACGCCGAGTTTCTGCAAAAGATGGCCAATGCGGTGGAAGGCGAGTCGAAGTCGCGCGAGCGCCTGCGATTTGCGACCCAGCAGTGGGTCGACATGATGTCTCCGGCGAATTTTCTTCTCACGAACCCAGAAGCGCAGAAGAAGCTTCTCGATACGCGCGGCGAGAGCTTGTGGACGGGCATTCAGAACATGCTCGCGGATCTGCAAAAGGGGCACATCTCTCAGACCGATGAGTTGGCCTTTGAGGTCGGGCGCAATGTGGCCACCACGCCGGGCTCGGTGGTGTTTCAAAACGATCTCATTCAGTTGATCCAGTACACCCCCACCACCGATCGCGTGGGGAGTCGTCCGCTACTGATGGTGCCGCCCTGCATCAACAAGTTCTACATCATGGACCTGCAGCCCGATAACTCGCTGGTCGCCTATGCGGTGGCGCAAGGGCATACCGTGTTCATGGTGTCGTGGCGAAATGTGCAGGCCGATCAGAGCCGGCTCACCTGGGATGACTATGTCGAGCGGGGTGTCATCGAGGCAGTCCGCACGGTTCGTGAAATCACCGGACAGCCCACCATCAATCTTTTGGGCTTCTGTGTGGGCGGCACGCTGGTCGCCACCGCGGCGTCGGCGCTCGCGGCACGCGGTGAGCGCTGGGTTGAGTCGCTGACGCTTCTCACCACTTTGCTCGATTTCTCAGACCCGGGCGTGCTCGGGCTCTTTGTTGATGAAGCTTTCGTGTCGTACAAGGAAGCCACCATCGGCGGTGGCGGACTCATGCACGGCCGCGAACTTGCCACGACCTTCAATTTCCTGCGACCGAATGATCTGGTCTGGAACTATGTCGTGAGCAACTACCTGAAGGGTGAACCGCCACCCGCTTTCGACCTGCTTTACTGGAACTCCGATAGCACCAACCTGCCGGGTCCTATGTTTTGCTGGTATCTGCGCCATATGTACCTGCAAAATGAGCTGCGCATTCCCGGACGCCTTGCCTCGGCCGGTGAGCCCATCGATCTCGGCGCCATCGGCGTACCCACCTATGTCTACGGATCGCGCGACGATCACATTGTTCCGTGGCGTGCCGCGTATGAATCCACGCAACTGCTGAAGGGTCCGGTCAGGTTCGTGATGGGCGCGAGCGGACATATTGCTGGCGTGATCAATCCTGCGCACCGCAACCGACGCAACTACTGGGTGGGCGCGAGCTGCCCACCATCGGCTGAACAGTGGTTCAGCGAGGCCGAGGAGGTTCCGGGGAGCTGGTGGCCCGATTGGACGCAGTGGCTGACCAAATTCCAGGGTGAGCGACGAATTGCGCCGCGTTCACCCGGATCGGCCCGGTTCACGGTGCTGGAACCCGCCCCTGGCAGCTATGTCAGGCAAAAAGCTTGAACCACACACTGATACGCATCACAACAAGGAGATCGGCTCATGAGTAAGAAAGTTGCTTACGTAACGGGCGGAATGGGTGGAATTGGCACCGCCATTTGCCGCAAGTTCCACGACATGGGCTATCTGGTCATCGCCGGGTGCGGGCCCACGCGTGATCACGCCAAGTGGCTGGCTGAACAGAGGGCCGATGGCTATGAGTTTCATGCCTCGGTGGGTAATGTGGCCGACTGGGACTCCACCAAGGCGGCGTTTGATCATGTGAAGGCCAACTTCGGCAACCCCGATATTGTGGTGAACAACGCGGGCATCACGCGCGACGGGGTGTTCCGCAAAATGTCGCTCGACGACTGGCGCGCCGTGATCGACACGAATCTCAATTCGCTCTTCAATGTCACGAAGCAGGTGATCGATGGCATGCTCGACAAGGGCTGGGGCCGCATCATCAATATCTCGTCGGTCAACGGTGAAAAGGGCCAGTTTGGCCAGAGCAACTATTCGGCGGCCAAAGCCGGCATGCACGGCTTCTCGATGGCGCTTGCCCAGGAAGTCGCGAGCAAGGGGGTGACAGTGAACACCGTGGCGCCGGGTTACATTGCCACCGATATGGTCATGGCGGTTCGTGAAGACGTGCGCGAAAAAATCATCCAGACGATCCCGGTTCGGCGGCTGGGTCGCGCCGAGGAAATCGGATCGATCTGCGGTTGGCTCACGACCGATGACGCAGGTTTCACCACCGGTGCAGAGTTCTCCTGCAACGGTGGCTTGCATATGGGTTGATAGCCAATGAGCGCACCGATCCGGCTGATCAAAAAGTATCCGAACCGACGGCTCTACGACACACGAACCAGCGCTTACATCACGCTGGCCGACGTCAAGCAGTTGGTACTCGATAACGAACCCTTCCGCGTGGCCGATGCCAAGACAACGGAAGACCTGACGCGCAGCATTCTGCTGCAGATCATTCTCGAGGAAGAAGCCGGCGGTGCGCCGCTATTTACGTCGCCCATGCTTGCGCAGATCATTCGGTTTTACGGTCATGCGATGCAGGGCATGATGGGCGCTTACCTGGAGAAGACAATGCAGTCATTTGTCGAAATCCAGGACAAATTGCAGGAGCAGTCTAAGTCAATTTATGACCCAGGAACCATGCCGAGCGCCGAGGTGTGGGCGCAGTTCATGGCCATGCAGGCGCCCATGATGCAGGCCATGATGGGTAACTACATCGACCAGAGCAAAACCCTCTTCATGCAAATGCAGGAGCAGATGGCGGCGCAAACGCGTAGCGTATTTCAGAACATGAACTTTCCCGGCGCTGCGCCGCGCCAGAAGTGAGCGCGGCCCGCAAGAGAAAGTCGGTCCCCAAGGTCGGCTTCGTTTCGCTGGGTTGCCCCAAGGCGCTGGTCGACTCCGAGCGTATCCTCACGCAGCTCCGCGCTGAAGGCTATGAGGTATCGGGCTCCTACGACGGATCCGACCTCGTGGTCGTCAACACCTGCGGATTTATCGATGATGCGGTGCGCGAGTCGCTCGATGCCATCGGCGAAGCGCTGGCTGAAAACGGTAAGGTGATCGTCACCGGCTGCCTGGGCGCTAAAGCGGGCAGCAGCCCGGGGTCCACGCTGGTTGCGGAAGTGCACCCCAGCGTGCTCGCCGTGACGGGTCCTCACGCGACCGAAGAGGTGATGGCGCATGTTCATCGGGCGCTACCCCGGCCGCATGATCCGTTTACCGATCTCGTACCTGAGGCGGGCATCAAGCTTACCCCGAGGCATTACGCCTACCTGAAAATTTCCGAAGGCTGTAACCATCGCTGCAGCTTCTGCATCATCCCCTCGATGCGAGGCGATCTCGACAGTCGTCCGATCGGCGACGTGGTGCGCGAGGCGCGGGCGTTGTTTGCGTCAGGGGTGCGCGAACTGCTGGTCGTGTCGCAAGACACCAGCGCTTACGGAGTCGATGTGCGTTATCGCACCGGGTTCGTTGAGGGCCGGCCGGTTCGTACACGCGTCCATGAGCTCGCGCGCGAACTGGGTATGGCTGCCCGTGAGCATGACGCCTGGGTCCGGTTGCACTACGTGTATCCGTATCCGCATGTGGATCAGCTTGTTGAATTGATGGCTGAAGGGCTGGTGTTGCCTTATCTGGATGTGCCCTTCCAGCATGCTCATCCGCGCATTCTGAAGCTCATGAAGCGGCCGGCCAGTGGCGAGCGCAATATCGAGCGGATACAGGCCTGGCGGGCGATCGTGCCCGACATCACCGTGCGGAGCACCTTTATCGCAGGCTTCCCTGGCGAGACCGAGGCGGAGTTCGAGTCGCTGCTCGACTTCCTGCGCGAGGCGCGTCTTGATCGAGTCGGTTGCTTTGCTTACTCGCCGGTCGACGGAGCCACCGCCAATGATCTACCGGGGGCGCTGCCGGAAGCGGTGCGCGAGGCGCGTCGCGAGCGGTTCATGCAGGTCCAGGCTGAGATCTCTTCCGAACGTCTGCAGCGCTTTGTCGGTCGCACGATGCGGGTGCTAGTTGATGGGATCGAAGAGTCAGATGAGGGCGCCTATGCGGTCGGGCGCACGCAGATGGACGCGCCCGAGATCGACGGCGTGGTTCGGTTTGGCGGGAGCGGCCCCTTGCCGATCGGCGGCTTTGTGCAGGTCCGCATCACGGGTGCCGACGAACATGATCTCGAAGGCGAAATGGTGAACGCCGCCTGAGGCGTTACGAGCCTGCCTCAGCGCGTGTCTTCGAACAGGCCGAGGAGCGAATCGAGTCCGCCGTGATTGATGGCGTGAGTGGTTTCGTTGCGAACCAGCGGTTTAGCCCGATACGCCACCGATAGCCCAGCCACCGACATCATTTGTAGATCGTTAGCGCCGTCACCGACTGCTATGGTGCGGGCGAGTGGGCAGCCGATGCGTGCTGCCGTCCGTTCAAGCGCAACCCGCTTGGCAGCGGCATTGATCACGGGGCCCACCAGGCGTCCAGTGAGCCGCCCATGGCTGACTTCGAGTCGATTGGAATGGACATGCGCGATGCCAAGACGCGCCGCAAGCCGATCGGTGAAGAAGCTAAAGCCGCCCGACACGAGGAGGAGTTGCAGACCACTTGCCTTCATGCGTCGCACCAGCGTATCGGCGCCCGGGCTCAGTTCGACCCGCTCATCCCATACCCGCTGCAGCACCGACTCCGGTAGTCCTTCGAGCAGTGCTACGCGACGTCGCAGGCTATCGTCATAGTCGCTGATCTCACCGCGCATCGCGGCTTCGGTGATCGCGGCGACCTCGGCCTTGCGGCCGGCGAAATCCGCAATTTCATCGACGCACTCGATGGTGATGAGCGTGGAATCCATATCGAATGCGGCGAGTCCGAAGCGACTGAGTCGCAAATCAGGCGCGACGATTTCGGCGTCAACCTGATGGGCCTCGGCCGCGGCCTCGAGGGTCTCACCTTCGATGGATACGCGACGCCAGAGTGCGAGTTGGCGAGCTACAAGGTCTGGTGGGTGCCCGGCGAGCGCGGTGAACGCCTCGATCGCAATGCGAGACAGGAAAGGGTGCTGAACGATCAGCGTGCTCACGATTTTTTCTTGCCGGGCGGGGGCGGGGGCGGAACGGGCGTTGCGAGACCCGTCAGGATGTCACGAATTGCGCGGACCCGCGATTTGAGATCGGGCGTGGCGAGCGTGAAGCGGATCCGGTCCTGGCCGCTCATCCGCGCGTCACGGCGGCGCTGAATGAGTGCAATGATCTGACCTGGATCGATGGGGGGCTTTTCGGTGAACTGAACCACGACCGCCTCTGCGGCCGCGTCGATCTTGATGATGCCAAGTGGCTTGCAGGCGATTCTGAGTCGGTGGGTCTCAAAAAGGGCCACGGCGGGCTCGGGCAATTTGCCAAAGCGATCGATCAGTTCTTCCTGCAATTCGCGCAGCCTGTCGTCGCTATCGGCGCCAGCGAGTCGTTTGTAGAGGCTCAGCCGCTCGTGAACATCTGCGCAATAATCGGCTGGCAATAGTGCCGGGACATGCAGCTTGATTTCGGTGGTGGCTGCGAGCGGCGCGCCGGGGTCGGGGTCGCGGCCTTCCTTCAGCGCGCGCACGGCCTCTGTGAGCATGTCGGTATACATCGAGAAGCCCACCTGCTGCATCTCGCCGGATTGCGAATCGCCCAGCACCTCGCCTGCGCCGCGGATCTCGAGATCATGCATGGCGAGATAAAAACCCGAACCGAGTTCTTCCATCGCTTGAATCGCGTCCAGTCGTTTGCTTGCGTCGCGGGTGATGGCTGATTCGTCGGGGATGAGCAGATAGGCGTAGGCCTGATGGTGCGAGCGGCCCACCCGTCCGCGCAGCTGATGGAGCTGGGCGAGGCCGAAGCGATCGGCGCGATGGATCACGATGGTATTTGCACTGGGCACATCGATGCCGGTTTCAATGATGGTGGTGCAGAGCAGCACGTTGAAACGCTGCTGGTGGAAATCACGCATGACGCGCTCGAGTTCGCGCTCAGGCATCTGCCCGTGGGCCACTTCGATGCGTGCTTCGGGCATCAGCTCAGCCAGCCGGGTACGGCGGTTGTTGATGGTGTCAACTTCGTTGTGGAGAAAATAGGCCTGGCCACCGCGTTTCAATTCGCGCAGCAGCGCCTCTCGGATGGTGGCGTCGGACTCGCGTCGAACGAAGGTGCGGATCGCGAGGCGCTTTTGCGGGGCAGTGGCAATGACCGAAAAGTCGCGGATGCCTTCCAGGCTCATCGCGAGTGTGCGCGGGATGGGCGTTGCGGTGAGGGTGAGCACGTCGACCTCGGCTCGTAGCGCTTTGAGCGCCTCTTTCTGGCGGACGCCGAATCGATGCTCTTCGTCGATGATCACGAGTCCGAGGTTTCGGAATTTGAGGTCGGCGGAGAGTAGCTTGTGCGTACCGATGACGATATCGATTTCACCGCGGTTGATTTTCTCAATGGATTCGCGGGTCTCAGCGGAAGAACGAAACCGTGAGAGCTCGGCCAACCGCACCGGGAAGTCGGCGAACCGATCGGAGAAGGTGCGGAAATGCTGCTCGGCAAGCAGCGTGGTGGGGCATAGCACTGCCACCTGCCGGCCATCGGCGGCGGCGATGAAGGCCGCACGGAGCGCGACTTCGGTTTTGCCAAAGCCCACATCCCCGCAGACCAATCTGTCCATAGGGCGCGCAGCGACCAGGTCCTGTACCACCGCATGGATGGCCGCAAGCTGATCGGGTGTCTCCTCAAAGCCAAAGCCCTCGGCGAAGGCCTCGTAGTCGCGGGCGGCAAAGCCGAAGGCGTGACCGGCGCGCGCGGCGCGGCGGGCATAAAGATCAAGAAGCTCGGCGGCTGCGTCGCGCGCATGGCGAGCAGCGCGCGCGCGCGCTTTTTCCCATTGGCCAGAGCCCAGCTGATGAAGCGGCGCGTCTTCTGGCGCGGCGCCGCTGTAGCGGCCGATCACATGGAGCTGTGCAACCGGCACGTAGAGTGTGGCATCACCCGCATAGACCAGGTGTAAAAATTCGGTGGGCCCGTCGCCCAGATCCATGGTGATCAGGCCCTGGTAGCGGCCAATGCCGTGCTGCACATGAACCACCGGGTCGCCGATCTTCAGTTCGGCGAGGTCGCGGATCAGCGAATCGACATTGGTTGCGCTTTCGCGTCGTCCTCGCCGCGAACGGCGTGCCGTACCCGCGAAGAGTTCGCCCTCGGTGATGACGGCAAGTGTGCTGTCGGCGAGCGAGAAGCCTTCCTGAAGCGGGCCAACCACCAGCGCTGCTGGAAGTGCTTGATCGATGAACTGCTGCCAGCTTTCAACGACCGGCGCGTCGATGCCTTCCTGTTGCAGGAGCTCGGCAATGGTTTCTCGGCGACCGGGTGACTCGGCAACAATCAGCGTGCGGCCCGGGGTGCTGTCCAGCCAGTCCACCAGTTTTCCAAGCGGCCGCTCGGCGCGGCGGTTGACTTCCAGGTGGGGCAGGGGCGTTGCATAGCGGTCGCGTTGCTGTTCCGGGCTGTCGGTGGTGGGATGCGGCTCGACGGCGGTGGCGGCCAATTCTTCTGTTGGGGGCTGGCCGCTTGTGATGCGCGGCATCGTCCAACGCCCAAGTCTGCGGGCGAGTGCGAAGAAGTCGTCGACGGTGATAAAGAGCTCGGCCGGCGAGAGCAGCGGCCGCTCCGGGTCGTGTGCGAGAAAGCGGTGCCGTTGGCCTGCATCGAGCAGAAAGCGCGCGGCGGATTGTTCGACATCGCCATGTGTGAGAACCAGTGCGTTGTCGCGCAGATAGTCGAAGACGGTGGCCATGGTGCCGTGAAAAAGCGGCATCCAGTATTCGATCCCTGGCGCGAGCACGCCGTTACCGATGTCTCGGTAGATGGGGCTTCGCGATGGGTCGCCTTCAAAACGTTCGCGCCAGCGCGCCCTGAAGGCGTTCCGCGCTTCGTCGTCGACCGGAAACTCGCGCCCGGGCAAGAGGCGCACCTCCTGGGTGGCGTAGAGGCTGCGCTGGCTGTCGGGGTCAAAGGTGCGGATCGATTCGAGCTCGTCATCAAACAGGTCGAGCCGGAAGGGCAGCGTGGCGCCCATCGGATAGAGATCGATCAAACCGCCGCGGACGCAGTACTCGCCAGGATGCACAACCTGACTGACATGTTCATACCCTGCGGCGGTAAGTTGGGCGCGAAGGCGCGCCTCATCGAGCTTCTGGCCCTTTCTGAAGCGAAAGGTCCGGGCGGCTACGAAGGAGGCTGGCGCGAGCCGGTGCAGGGCCGTGGTCGCTGCGGTGACCACCACGTCCAGGGTGCCCGCTGATAGCGAATGAAGCGTGGACAATCGTTCAGAGATCAGATCGTCATGGGGCGAGAATGCGTCCCAGGGGAGTGTTTCCCAATCGGGCAGCAAGGCGATCCGTAGGGTTGGCGCAAACCACGCGAGTTCGTCACGCAGCCTGGGCGCATCGGCAGCCGAGGCGGTCACCACCAGCAGTGTCCGACCATGTGCGGCCTCGCGCTTGGCGAGTGCGGCAATCAGGGCACCGTCGGACGACCCATGACAGGCGGGTAGCGACGAGATATGACCGGTACGCGGCGGCGCTGGCAGCGCAGCGGGGGCGTCAGACCGGTGAGGCAGGGGGAGGGTCGAAGGGTTCAAGCGTAGAATTTTAGCTTTACGCGCGAATGACCATGCTGGACTACGGAGAACGTTACTGGGCGGTGATGCCAGCGGGGGGCACAGGCTCGCGGTTGGGTGCCCAGATGCCCAAACAGTATCTGTTGCTTGGCGGGCAGACCATGATCGAGCGCTCGGTCGCTGCGCTGTCGTGCGCAGACTGGATCGAACAGGTGGTGGTGGTCGCGGCGCCTGGCGATTCACAGGCGGCCCGCCTGTTTGTGAGGCATGCGCGGGTGCAGGTGCTGGCCCGTGGGGGGGCCACGCGTCGCGACAGCGTGCTGGCCGGGGTGAGCTTTCTGCTCGATTCCGTGGGTGCGCTCCCGAGCGACTGGGTGCTGGTGCATGATGCCGCGCGCCCTGCGGTGTCGTTAGCCGCGCTCGAAAGGCTAAAGACCACGCTGGCCGGTGGCCGCGGGGGCGGTCTACTCGCCTTGCCGGTTGCTGATACGGTCAAGCGTGCGCATCCGGCAGACGCCGCGATGACTGGTGAGAAAGTAGCTGCCACGGTTGATCGGCAAGGCCTTTGGCTCGCCCAGACGCCTCAGATGTTTCGACTCGGTGCGCTCGCTCAGGCGCTGGCTCAATTTCCCGAGGTCACCGACGAGGCGTCGGCGATGGAGGCGGCCGGGGAGACGGTACGGTTGGTGGAGGGTGACCGGATGAACTTCAAGGTCACCACGCCTGACGATCTCGATCTGATGCGCAGACTGTTGGGAGACTGACCATGGGGTTTCGAATCGGACAAGGCTTTGACGTGCACGCGCTGGTACCGGGTCGGCGACTGGTGTTGGGGGGCGTGGAGATCCCCTATGAGCGCGGCCTGCTGGGCCACTCTGACGCCGATGTGCTCGCGCATGCGGTGACCGATGCGCTGCTGGGCGCAGCCGGTCTCGGTGACATTGGCCGCCACTTTCCGGACACCGATGCCCGCTTCGCGGGTGCTGACAGCCTGGTGCTGCTCGCGGAGGCTGTGCGGCGGGTGAGGGAGGCTGGCTATTCGGTCGGGAACGTAGATGCCACCATTGTTGCGCAGGCGCCCAGAATGGCTCCGCATATTGGTGAAATGAATGCGCGTCTGGCAAGAGCGATCGGTGTCGAGGTCGGGCAGGTCAATGTGAAGGCGCGCACCACCGAGCGCTTGGGTTTCGAAGGGCGTAGCGAGGGCATTTCCGCCCATGCGGTCGCGCTGTTGGAGCGTGAATGAACACTGAATTCCGTATCCAGAGGGCGCTGGCAAGGTTGAGGAGGTCGTGAGTCATGGCTGACGGGGTGACACACAACGCACAGTCGAGCCGGTTCGAACTGAGCGTGGAGGGCTGGCTGTGTCGTGCCGACTACCGTATGGACGGCGCCGTGATGAATGTTCATCACACCGAAGTGCCGCCGGCGCTGGAAGGGCGGGGTCTGGCCTCGAAACTTGTGATGGCAGTGTTCGAGCACGCTCGAAGTCATAGCCTTAGGGTTCGTCCGAGCTGCTCGTACGTTCGGGCTTGGACGCGGCGCCACCCCGAGGTGGCGGATCTGGTCGATTTGTAGGCGTCGTGCAGCCACAGCCCGACGCGCTCGGCTACAGATACTCGCTGATCTCGATTAGGTTGAGGTCGGGATCACGCAGGTAAACCGACCGAATCGGGCCCGTCGCGCCCGTACGTTGCACGGGGCCGTCGATGATGGGCCACTGCATCGCGTTCAAGTGTTCGATCACTTCCGCAAGCGGGCGGTCGGCGATCAGGCAAACATCGATCGATCCCGGAACGGGCAGATGCGCTCGCGGCTCGAATTCCGCCCCCTTCACATGCAGGTTGATTTTCTGCCGTCCAAAGCGGAAAGCCATTCGTTCTACCGCGGGGGTGCCGCCGCGAAAGCGCTCCAGCGTCATGCCCAGGACCCGAACATAAAAATCGATACACGCCTCGGGGTGCGTCGTGGTCAGGACGAGATGGTCAATGCGATCGATCACGGCTTGCCTCTTGGGTGAGTGGGTAGCCAGCCATTCTGGACGATTCAACGAATCAGATTGAAATGGGAAAAGATCCCATGTACAATCAATTTCGTTGGTTCGCTGATCCGCGATGACTCGTTAGTCGCCATTTCTCCCACGGAGGTAGTCGTGCCTCAGGCAAAAAATATCTTTCTCGCAGCCATGGCTGCACTTCCCCTTGCGATTGCCGGTTGCGGCGGCGGTACCGCGAGCGCGCCCACAAATGGGTCAGGGAACCCGCTTCAGGCAGCAACCACGCAGGTCGCGAGCGGCGTCATCACCGGATTCGGATCGGTCTATGTGGACGGCGTGCGGCTCGACGACAGCGACGCCGGCGCGGTCATGGAGCAGGCCGATGGCTCCACCCGACCGGTCGCGCTGCAGATCGGTCAGCGTCTACGCGCCACGCACGATGGAACGGGCAAAGTTTCGAAGCTGGTGGTTGACGCGGCCGTGATCGGGCAGGTTGTGTCGGTTGACACTGTAGCGGGCGCGCTTCAGGTGGCTGGGCAGGCGGTGTTGATCAACACCGACGCCGCATTGGGTCCGCTTACGCAATTTGGTGGCGATGGTGCAGATACGACCACGCGATACAGCAGTCTTGGTGATGTGCAGGCCGGCGATCTTGCCGAGGTGCATGGCAGCCCTGTCCTGAGCGGTGGGCAGTGGGTGGTTCGGGCCACGCGAATCGATAAGCGCGCTGCAATCGGTGCAGTTCGGGTGAGCGGGGTGGTTACCAATCTGGTCAATACGGATGCCGCAAAGACCTTTCAGGTCGGCGCACTGACAGTGGACTACGCTGCCGCGCTCGCGGCAGGCAAGGTGAGGCCCCTTGAGCGTCTGGCCGCGGGAGTCGCAGTGCAGGTGCATGGCGCATCCACGGGTGTGGTGGGAACTGCCTTGACCGCGGCAGCCGTCCGGATGGGTGCGGACCGCGACGGGCTGCCGGTGGCCACCCGCGTGCAGTTGGGTGGACTGGTCAGTGGCCGCAATCTGGCCGCTGGCACCTTCCAACTCGATGGCGCGCTAGTACGAATCGGAACGGTATCGCCTGAGCCCGCGGGTGCGGTGGTCAACGATGGTGCCTGGGTCAAGGTGGCAGGCACGTTGGCCGAGGATGGCGCGATCGACGCCTTGCAGATCACCGTCCGGCAGGCGGACTCGGCCACCGACCTGGCGCGGGTCAGGCTGTTAGGCCCGGTGACAGGGTTGGTGGACCAGAATATCTTCATCGTGCGCGATGTTCCGGTGGATGCGTCGAATGTGTTGGCGGCGAGCCGCGCCGGTTGCGCTCAGCTGGTCGACGGCACCCAGGTGAGCGTCAGCGCGGTCATGCAGGCGGGCACCGATGTTGTGCTGGCTAACGAACTGAAGTGCGAGGCGCCTGTGGCGGGTCGGCCGGTAGCGGGGCACGCGGGCGGCGCAGTCGCGGCCATTGATCTCCGTGCCAAGTCGTTGACGATCACCGATCCCGCTGGGCAGACCCGTACAGTTCGCTGGACCGACAGCACCGTCTTCGCGGGCCAGGCGCTGGCTGCCGGTCCCAGTGCGCTACAGGCTGGCATGCTGGTCCAGGCCGAGGGAATGATCGATGGCCCCTCGCTGGTGGCCAAGGTCATCGGCATACACGGCTCGCGACCGACCGATCGTTTTCGCGAACGCCCGCCCCAAGCGCTCAATCAGTCGCCTGATCGTAGCGAGGCCGTTTCGAGCTGGGTCGATTATCAGAACCGCAGGCGCCTACCGCCTGGCCGCTAAGCTGGCCCGCTTGGCGAGTGGCGCAAGCTCTAAGACACAGAGCGCGTCAAGGTAGGGCGCAACGGGGATGGGCGGTCGAGGCCGCCGCCCTGAGGAGTTTGGGGCCGGGAAACCGGCCCCTCTTTTTTTTGGGGCTGGGCGCACAATGACGGCAGGCACCGGATCGCCTGTTTGAGTCAAGAATTGGAGCCCTGGATGACGGAATCCCACCGCCAACCGCTAAACCGCGAGCCCCATCCCCGTCGTGGACCGCTTGCCTTCGTCTACCGCTGGCTGTTCGATTTCGACCATCGTCAGGGGTATGCGGCGAGGCTGGACTACCTGATCGCGGTGCTGATCATCGTGGGTGTGCTGGCGATCATCCTCGAGCACATCGAAGCGATCTACACGCCTCATGCTGCATTGTTTGACCTTCTCGATTGGGTCCTGATCGGGATCTTCACCGTCGAATACGTGCTTCGTGTTGCGACCGCGCCCTACCACCCCGAATTCTCGCATTCCCGCTTCCCCAGGCTGAAGTACATCTTCAGCTTCTACGCGCTGGTGGACCTGCTTGCGATCGCGCCCGCTTATGTGGCGGGGTTCATGGCGCTTAACGCCGACGAGACGCGGATCCTGCGCCTGCTGCGGCTCATGCGGGTATTCAAGCTCTCTCGCCACCTGGTGCCAGCCTGGGAGGAGTTTCAGTCGCTTAACCGACACCGAAGCTTTCGTGCGCGACTTTATGCCTTGCTCGAACCCACCGGACACTCTGGACGGCTTCACGCCTACGTCGACAATTTCGTGATTTTCTGGGTACTGCTGTCGATTGTTTCGGTGATTCTGAATTCGGTGGATTCGCTTGCCCAACTGTTTGCAATCGAATTCTTAATCATCGACACCCTGGCATTCATGGTGTTTACCGTTGAGTACTTTGCTCGACTCTATACCGCGCCGGAGCGACCCGAGTTCAAGGCGATCCGCTGGAAGCGCCTGGCGCACGCGCGCTCGCCGGGCGCGATCATTGATCTGCTCGCCGTGCTGCCTACCCTCATCGAGGCATTGGTCCCCAATGACCTCGATCTCCGGTTTTTGAGGGTGTTCAGGCTAATGCGCCTGTTGAAGCTCACCCGCTACACCTCAGCTGCCGTCACGCTCTACAAAGTGATTTCGCGCGAACGCCAGATCATTGTTGCCGCCGGGTTCGTGATGTTGCTGCTAGTGGTGCTCACGGCAAGCATGGGCTATTTGTTTGAGCATGACGCGCAGCCGGACAAATTCGAGAATATTCCGCAGTCGATCTATTGGGCGGTCATCACGCTCGCATCCGTGGGATATGGTGATATCTCCCCAGTCACGCCGATGGGGCGGGCCCTCACGGTGGTGCTGGCGCTGATTGGAATTGGCATCTTCGCCATTCCCGCGGGCTTACTGGCCTCCGCTTTCAGCGATCAGCTTCGAATTGATCGTGAGGATTTCAAACAGCGACTGGTGCACGCGTACGAGGGCGGTGAGTCGGCCGCGCAAGCCAGGGAACTGATTGCCGCAGAGGCCGAGCGTCTGCACTTGTCGCGCGATGACGTTGCCCGCCTTACGCAGGAGGCGAAGGCCGAATTCGAAGCCCTACGTCGCGATTCACATGAAGGGGGGCGAATCGTCGTGCTTGACCCGGCCAAGCATCCCGATCTCGCGGCAAACCAATTCGTGCTGAGCCTCTCGCAGCTGCAGCTTCTGGTGGAGGCGGCCGGGCCGGATGCACTTCGTCGCCCCTTGCAGCAGAAGGGGCCGGATGGCCTGCTCGCGGCCGAGGTGCTGGAACTGATCGCCTCGCACCAGGTGTCCCACCCGGTCAAACGCTCCTAAAGACGCGGCACTGCGCCGCGCGACTGCGGTTCGGCGAGAAAGTCGAAGTCCACCCCCTGATCGGCCTGGGTAACGGTTTTTAGAAACAGTTGTCGGTAGCCGCGAGGGGCGGAGGGCACGGTCTGCTGCCGCCCGGAAGCGCGTTGCGCAAGCTCCTCAGCACCGACAAGGAGTTCGAGCGATCGCCGTGCGACCGAGAGCCGAATCCGATCGCCAGTGCGTACCAATGAAAGGGGGCCGCCCACCGCCGACTCGGGCGTGACATGCAGCACGACCGTGCCAAAGGCCGTCCCACTCATTCGTCCGTCAGAGATTCGGACGGCATCTTTTACGCCTTGTCGCAGCAGCTTCCGTGGAATGGGAAACGCGCCCGCCTCCGGCATGCCTGGCGCGCCTTTCGGGCCAATGTTTCGCAGCACCAGCACATCGCCCGGATACACGTCGAGATCGTCCCGGTCGACGCGGGCGGCGAGGTCGGCCGCGTCCTCGAACACAAACGCCCGGCCCTCGTGCTCCATCAGGGCAGCCGAGGCAGCCGATTGTTTGATGATGGCCCCGCCGGGCGCAAGATTACCGCGCAGCACCGCAATACCGCCCTCGGGGTAGATGGGTGCCTCCCGGGTGCGAACAGTGTGCTGAGGAAACGAGGGGGCCGCTGCATCGAGTTCTTCGCCTAGGGTGCGTCCGGTGACCGTGAGCGCGTTCAGCCTCAGCAGAGGGCGCAGTTCACGAAGAAGCGTCGCCATGCCGCCCGCGGCGTGAAAGTGCTCCATGTAGTGCTCGCCTGAAGGCTTCAGGTCGAGAAGCACGGGGGTGTCGCGCGACATGCGGTCTAGCGCGTCGAGGTCGAAGCGAAAACCCACCCGACCGGCGAGCGCCGCCAGATGCACGATGCCGTTGGTGGAGCCGCCGATCGACAGCAGCACGCGAAAGGCATTGTGAAACGCGTCTTCGGTGAGGATCTGTCGCGGGGTCAGGCGACTGGCGGCCAGACGGACCGCCTGCAATCCGGTGAGCTCGGCGGCCCGCATCCGGTCTGCCGTGACCGCTGGGGGGGTGGCTGCGCCGGGCACACTCATGCCGAGCGCCTCGACCACGCAGGCCATCGTGCTGGCCGTTCCCATTACCGAGCAGGTTCCGACGCTTGGGACCAGCTGGTCATTGACCGCAGCGATTTCCTGGTCGTCGATTTCTTCTGCACGGTATCGTGCCCAATATCGCCGGCAGTCGGTGCACGCGCCGACCGTCTGCCCTCGGTGTGAACCCGTGAGCATCGAGCCGGTCACCAACGCAATGGCCGGGATGTCGGCCGAAGCTGCGCCCATCAGCTGTGCCGGAACAGTCTTGTCACAGCCCCCAATCAGTATCACGGCATCCATCGGCTGCGCCCGAATCATTTCTTCGGTATCGATCGCCATGAGGTTGCGCAGATACATGCTGGTGGGATAGGCGAAGCTTTCATGGATCGAGATGGTGGGAAAGCGCACCGGAAGCCCGCCCGCGAGCAGAACGCCGCGCTGCACGGCTTCGATCAGCTGCGGCATGTTGCCGTGGCAAGGGTTGTAGCCGCTCGCCGTGTCAGTGATGCCGATCACGGGGCGGGACAGCGCGTCGTCGGTATAGCCCGCGCCTTTGATGAACGCCTTTCTGAGAAACAATGAAAAGCCAGCATCACCATAACTGGTGAGACCCCTGCGCATGCCTGAGGGCGAGTCGTCAGGGGCGCTGGGTGTTGGCTGGTTCAGACTGGGTGGTTTGCGGTCGGTCACGATGAGCCTCGTTATGCACGGGGGATCAGTGCGGGTTGGCCCCGCGCTCTTCGGGGATGTCGTCCTCAGTGACGGGCTGCGCGGAGCGTGGCATGTCGTCACTGCTGAGAATGGCACGCATGGGTTGGGCGTGAAGGCCGAATCGGGCCAGAAGCCCCTCGAGGGCGCCGCTCGCGAGGACCTGGTATTCAATGAGTCGTGCGCCTGCGATGGGATCGCCGGCCTTAGCGGTGTGCGACGGGTGGCACATCAGGACCGACCCGTCAGCGGCATGAGCCAGCCAGCCCGCGAGGAGCGATTGGTAGGCGGCCGCATCCGTATCGAAGCCATATACGCCCGTGAGGGCGGCGTTCATTCGAAGTCCCCGTTCCTTTGCCTCGCGTCTCAGCGCGTAGCCGCCCAGGCTGGCGATGATGGCGGCCTTCAACCGGGCTCCGACGGGTAGCGAAGCGGGCGGTGTGGCGTCGACCTCGCGCTGGGCGGGAACGGTACAGCGCAGCCAGGGCTGCTGGTCTGTGCGATAGCGGGCGGCGAGTTCATCGAGGAGCTCGGCTCGAACGCCGGGGAGTTGATGAACATGTTGATGGCCGTCGATGTAGTCAGGTGCGCGCCCCAGCGCGGCCTCAAACGCATTGAGCTGAAGGCGGATCTCCGCCCGGATCGAGCGCCGGTCAAGCCGCCGGGTATAGGCGTCCAGAATGAGCGATCGCAACGGCTGCGGTGCCCGGTCCAGAGGGTGCTCGGTGAGGTCGAGATGGAGCCCGATATCGGGGGTCAGAGTGTTGCGGCCTCTAAGGGCCTGCACGGACGAGGGCCAACTTGCTCCGCCCGTCATGCAGCCTAGCGCCTGAATGTTTCGCGTCTCGGCAAGCTCAAGGATGGCGGAATCGATGCCTGGGTGCAGACCGAAGTCGTCAGCCGCGACGCAGATCCGCCGACGCCGCCCGTGCGGCCCATGCGCGGGGAGCGTCATCTCGGCACACCCTGGCAGAGCGTGCGCGCCTCGGGCCGTGAAGAATCAAAGCGCCAGAGGCTCGAGCCGCGCCATTCGCGCACGCGCTCGGCAGCAGCCAGCGCTGAATAATTAGCATCGGCCTGAGTAAAACCGATGATCCAACTGCGAGGCTGGGCGCAAAGGCTTTCTACCAATCGATCGGGTGTGATGAGTGTCTGCTCGCCAAGCTCACGATTGAACCGCCGGGCATCGGCCAGTTCCTTGCGCCAGTTGTCGCGGCTTCGGACGAATGCCTCCTCATCCCAGCGCTCGACCACGCGGATCGGCGCCTGCAGGCGGGCGTAGAGGCCTGCATCAAAGTCGAACCGATTGATCATGAAGACTGCATCGCCTGGCTGCGAGTGGGTTCCAATCCAGCGTGACAGATCGCGGCTCGATGGTGTCGGCCGATAGGCGATCACAATCACCGCGATCAGACTTCCCACGATGCCGAAGGCGGCCGCCCCCCGCCAGAGTCGGATCGCCGTGCGTCCCGGATCACCTCGGGCGCGTAAGCCTGCGGCAGCCAGGAGCGCGAGCGGTGGCACGGCTGGAAGCACATAGCCCACCAGCTTCGACCGAGGCATAGAGAAAAACAAAATGACGACGGCAGCCCAGATCCAGCAAAGGAGCGCAAGGTCACGCTCCGGGCCGACGGCTAGGCGATCACCCATTGCGCGGCGAGCAATCCACGCGAGCCAGGGCAGGAAAAACAGGGCGAGCACCGCTGGATAGAACCACACAGGCTGCTGGTTGTTGAAGCCCCCGGTAGAAAATCGCGTGAAGTGCTGATAGACGAAAAAGTAGTCGAGAAAGCCCGGGTGAATCCGCTCCATGAACAGGAACCAGGGAGCGGCGATCAGCACAAACACCACCGGACCTTCGGGGCACTGGGTAAAGGTTCGAAGAATGATGCGCCAACGCCCGGAGAGAAGAAGCCAACCCCCGATGACGCCCGCCGGAATCACGACGCCGATGAGCCCCTTTGCCAGGACGCCGAGCGCCGCGGCGGCCCAGGCCAGTCGGAGCGCTGGGCGAGCCTGCCGGGGGGCGATGTCCATCAGCAGCGTTGCGTGGGCGAGCGAGACAATGGTGAGCGTGATCAGTCCGGCCACCAACATGTCGAGATTGGCGTACTGGCCAGCCACCAGCGCAAGTGGCTGGGCAAGCAGGGCGAGCGCGGCGAGATTGGCCGGGCGTGGGCCCAGCCAGCGCCGTACCAGCCAGAAGGGACTCGCCACAGCCAGCGAAAAGCCGATGGCGGGCGCGACACGGGCAGCCCACTCGGTCAGGCCAAAAGCCGTCAGCGAGCTTGCGGTGATCCAGTAAAAAAGCGGCGGCTTGTGGAAATAAGGCAGGCCGTTGAGCGTGGGGGTGAGCCAGTCACCCGATCGCAGCATCTCCCAGGCCACGCCGGCATAGCGGCCCTCGTCGGGTAACAACAGAGGCCGCAGCCACGCTGTGCATGACGTGAGGACAAACGCCAGGCAAGCAAGCTTGAATGCGGTGCGAAGCGCCTCGCTGTCGGTGCGCAGAGGCCCGACGTTCATTGGGCAGGGGGCTCCAGACCGCGGCCGGTTCGCGCCGACACCACGAAAAGCGGCCGTGACTTGACCTCCTCAAAGATCCGGCCAACGTATTCGCCCACTACGCCCAGTGAAAACAGCTGAATGCCCGAGAACAACATCAGGCCCACGACGATGGTGGTCCAACCGGAGACGTCGTTTCCGAAAAGGAAATAACTGGCGATGAGCAAAATTGCGTAAAGCAATGCCGGAATGGCAAGCAGGAGCCCAGCGAGGCTCACCGCGCGAAGCGGCCATTTGGTGAAGGCGGTAAGGCCGTCAAGCGAGAGCCGGATCAGGTCGAGCGCACCATAGCGCGTGACGCCAACCGTACGGTCTTCAGGGGTGTAGGGCAGGGCTACTGTGCGAAACCCCACCCAGGCGTACAGGCCCTTCAAAAACCGGTTACGCTCAGGCATGGCAAGGAGTGCATCGACGACCCGCCGGTCCATCAGCCGGAAATCGCCCGCTCCGGGTGGCACTTCAAATCGATCGGCGGCGTTCAGAAGGCGGTAAAAAATGCCGGTGCCTGCGCGCTTGAAGGCGCTTTCACTGCTCCGGTCTTCGCGCACTGCGTAGACCATTTCCGCGCCCCTGCGCCAATGATCGACAAAGGTTTCAATCATGGCGGGGGGATGCTGGAGGTCGGCATCGATCATGACGACGACCTCACCGCGAGCGTGCGTGAGGCCGGCGGTGAGCGCGGCCTCCTTGCCAAAATTTCGTGACAGTTTGAGGAGTACCAACCCGGGCACGCTGCCTGCCTTGATCTGATCCTCGACCCAGGCGGCGGTGTCGTCGCTGCTGCCGTCATCGACCACCAGAATTTCGTGCCGATCTGTGCATCGCGCGAGCGTATCGGCGAGCAAAGGGAGCAGGCGGGAAAGGTTAACCCGCTCGTTCTTGCACGGAACGATGCAGGAGAGCGACTCTGGTGGGGCAGCGAGTACGGGGGTCATTGTTGAGGCCGATTATAGTCGCGCAGCCAATCCCGCGAAGGTGTGGTTGACACCGCGGCGGTGGGTCCGTATGGTTCGCCGCCATCTCGTGCCGGGCGTGCCGGCGCAACAGCGGGGTCAGAGGATCATTGCTCATGGAGATCGCAATTCTTGGGGGCGGTCACGGCTGCCACGCCGCGGCGGCCGACCTGTCGGAGCAGGGGCATCAGGTGCGGTTTTGGCGACGCGACCGGTCGGCGCTGCAGGCGCTGCGAGACGCGGGGGGGATTCTCCTGAAAGATGCCGCAGGGTCGAGGCGGGTGCCGGTTCACCGGGTGTGCGATGAAATCGGCGACGCGATTCGGGGTGCTGAACTGATCGTGCTGCCCACCCCCGCGACCGCTCAGCGCGATATCGCCATATTGGCCGCACCGCATCTCTCCGACGGACAGGTGGCATTCCTCGCCCCGGGCACGTTTGGTAGCTACCTGATGAGCCGATGGGTGGCGGAGGCGGGTAGCCGGGCCCGGGTGACCTGGGCGGAGACCGGGACCTTGCCTTATCTCGCCCGACTGCATGGGCCGAACGAGGTCAATGTCACGATTCGGGCGGTCCGGCTTCCGACCGGGGTTTTTCCTTTTGCCGACGCTCGGCGCGCGCTCGCGGTGATCCGCGAGGCATTCCCAAGTGTCCATGGCTGCGGCAACGCTCTGTCAGGGGCGCTCATGAACGCGGGCCCGATCATCCATCCGCCGCTGGTGGTGATGAATGCCGCCCCGCTTCAGCATCATGCCCGATGGGATATTCACTCCGAGGGCACCCAACCCGCAGTTCGCGCGGTGACCGATCGGCTTGATGCCGAGCGGATCGCGGTACGCGAGGCCTTGGGCTATCCGGCGCCGCACTATCCGCTCGCCGATCACTACACCACTGATCGGTGGATGTACGGCGACGCCCATCGAAAGCTTCAGAAGTCTGGCGACTGGCGCGAGCACATCGATCTGATGAACCACCGCTATGTCACTGAGGACATCGAGCTGGGCCTGTCGCTGCTGGCGTCGGTTGCGCGTTGGGCAGGCGTTGACGCACCGGTGTCGCATGGGCTGCTTGCGATGGCTGGTGGCTGGCTGGGGCGCGATCTGCGCAAGGGCGCCCGCAGTTTCGAGGCGCTAGGCCTCGCGAGCCTGAGCAGGGAGGCGCTCGCGAAGGGACTTGAAGACGGGACCGGGTTATGACCGTCGGCGGCCGTCCACGTTTTGCGGCTGCCGGGGCTGGGCGAATGGGACGAAGCATTGCGCTTGCGTTTGCCTGGGCTGGATATCGCGTCAGCCTGGTAGACCTTAAGCCCCGCTCGCCTGCTGATCGGGATCGGCTGGCAGGCGAGATTGAAGCCGAGCTCCGCGCAAGTCTCGCCGCGCTGGTGGATCTGGGGGCTCTCGAAGCCGATCAGGTGTCGGGACTGCTCGCGCGAATCGAATGCGTCTTCGCCGACGATGCCCACCAGGCATTGGCAGCCGCGCTTCTGGTGTTCGAGGGAGTTCCCGAGACCATGGAAGCCAAGCAAGAGGCCTTCTCGATCTTGTCAGCGGCCTGCAGCCGCGACGCTATTCTCACCTCGACCACCAGCAGCATTCTGGTCACTCAACTGGCGCCGCTGGTGTCCCATCCGGAACGCTTTTTGAATATTCACTGGCTGAATCCGGCCTATCTGATCCCGGTGGTGGAGTTGTCGGTTCATCCTGGTACCGATCCGGACGTGTTGGCTCGTGCGCGCTCGCTGATGGAATCGATTGGCAAGATCCCAGTGGTCTGTGGCGCAACGCCAGGCTATATCGTGCCGCGCCTGCAGGCGCTGGTGATGAACGAGGCCGCGCGCATGATCGAGGAGGGAGCCGCCACTGCCGAGGAAATCGACCGTGCAACCCGGTTCGGGATGGGTCTTCGCTTCGCGGCAATCGGTGTCGTGGAGTTCATCGACTTCGGTGGTGCTGACATTCTTCATCATGCGAGTCGCGAGATGTCGGCGTCTGTCAGCGCCGAACGCTACCGCGCGCCCGAGGTGATCAGTCAGATGATTGCCGAAGGGTCGCTAGGATTAAAGAGCGGGCGAGGTTTTTACGACTATTCGGGACGTGATGTTGCAGCGTATCGGCGGGACGTGTTGTCCCGCACCCTGGGCATGCTTCGACACGCGGGTGGCTTCCGACCCGCGTCCCGTGACACAATTTCCTGAGAACGACAGGCGGCAAGCGAGCCGCTCATGACAACAACCCTGGAGGATGCCCCGATGATTCGTCGTCATACGCTTGGTCTGGTCGCCGCTGCACTGCTGCTGTCCGCCGTCTTTCCCGTCTCGGCCCAACAGGTGACTCTGCGGGCGGTGAACGCTTTTCAGGAAGGCACGACCTATGCGCGAAATTTCGAGCGCTTCGTCGAAAAGGTGAATCAGGAGGGCAAGGGGCTGGTTCAGATCAACTACCTGGGCGGTCCCAAGGCCATTCCCACCATGGAACAGGGCGCGGCGCTTCGGAATGGCGTGGTTGACCTGTCCAACACCACAACGTCGTTCATTGCCAGTGTCTCGCCTGAGTCGCTGTCGGTGAACTATGCGTCGGTGCCCTGGGCCGAGATGCGCCGCAATGGAACGGTGGACTTCCTCAATAAGCTGATGATGGAGAAAGGGCTCTACTACTTTGCCCGCACTGGTGACGGCGTGCCGTATCACATCTACCTCAACAAGCGGATCGACAAGGCCGATCTCAGCGGGCTCAAGATCCGCATCGCTCCCATTTATCGCGAGTTTTTCACGCGGCTTGGCGCCTCGGTCATGCAGGTCGCGCCTGGGGAGGTTTACACCGCGCTCGACCGTGGCGTCGTGGACGGATATGGCTGGCCGTTACTGGGTATTTTTGACCTGGGCTGGCACGAGAAAACCAAGTACCGCGTTGACCCGGGCTTCTACAACATCGAATTGGGTGTGATCTTCAGTGCCAAGAGCTGGAATGCGCTCAACGCTGCCCAAAAAGCTTTTCTTGAAAAGCAGGGCGCTTGGCTGGAGAGCCTCAACGCCGATATGTCGACCAAGGCGGCG
>CAIPNM010000265.1 GCA_903866395.1 uncultured bacterium | reverse complement strand
TCGGCAGGAGGCGGCCGAGCTGATCGGCGTCACGCCGGTGAGCGTCACCCGTCTGATCGGGGAGTTCAAGCGCGATGGGCTGGTTCGTGAAAACGGTCTGCAGTTGGTTGACTGCGATCGCCTGCGGCTGGCCCGGCTGGCGGGCGGGGCCAGTGGGGCCAGCGGGGCGAGCGTGACGGGGGATGCGGGCGAGCCGAGCGCGGCGACCGACGAGGGTGGCCCGGACAGTGCAGGTAGCCTGGGTGGCGCGGCCGCGGCCAGGGTGGGTCGCGCCCCCGCGGGCCGGTTGGACGATCAGGTGGCAGCGGCGGCGCGCGAGAGTTGATCGGCCTCCGACAGGGCAGCGATCAGGCTTGCCGGATCCGCGAGCCCGCAGCCGTCCGGGCCAGGCACGCCCGCCAGATCAAACGCGGTGCCGTGGTCGGGGCTGGTTCGAACGAAGGGCAAGCCGAGGGTGATGTTCACGCCCTGGTCCAGGCCCAGGTACTTGATCGGAATCAGGCCCTGGTCGTGATACATCGCGATCACGACGTCGAATTGCGCGAAACCACGGGCACGCATGAAGACGGTATCGGGGGCAAACGGGCCCTGGGCATCCATGCCGCGGGCGCGGGCCTCGCGGACGGCTGGCGCGATGATGTCGATTTCCTCGCGTCCGAAGAGGCCCGATTCGCCGGCGTGGGGATTGAGACCAGCGACCGCCATCCGGGGCGCAGGGAGGCCAGCTGCGCGAAGTGCCCGATCGGTGATCTCGAGGGTGCGCACGATATCGGCGCGGTTTAGCTCCCGAACGGCCTGCGAGAGCGCGACGTGGATCGAGACCAGCACCACCCGCAGCTCGGTGTTGGCGAGCATCATCCGGACCTCGACCCCGCCTGCCAGTTCGGCGAGCAGCTCGGTATGGCCCGGGTAGAGGTGCCCGGCGGCCTGCAGCGCTTCCTTGGAGATGGGGGCGGTGACGATCGCGCGAACGGCGCGAGCCTGCGCGAGCCGTGTTGCGGCGACGATGGCGCGATAGGCGGCCTCCCCCGCGCGGGGGTCGATGCGGCCGTGAACCAGGTCGGCGGGCAGGCAGGCGACGGGCTCGATGCGAGGGGGGAGCGGGAGCGCAAGCCGCCTGGCCTCGGCTGCGAGCCAGTCCGGGTCACCCACCACGATCAGGCGAGTGGGGTCGGGCGCGCGAGCCACCGCCTTCAGAACGATCTCGGGCCCGATCCCGCAGGGGTCGCCCATGGTGAGGGCGATCGGTAGCGGGTGAGGCGGCGTGCGGGGAGTCGACACGAGCGGCCTGCGGGTCAGTTTGAAGCGGGCGCGCGGCCGGCCGCCTCGATCATGGCATCGAGCAACACCTGGGCGCCAGCAGCCAGATGTTGAGGCTGCGCGTTTTCAATTTCGTTGTGGCTGATGCCGCCCTCGCAGGGCACGAAGATCATGGCTGCCGGGCAGGTCTTGGCGACATACACGGCATCATGGCCGGCACCGCTCGCAAGCCGTCTCACGGTGTGCCCGCGGGCACGGGCAAACCCCTCAATGCGGCTTACCCAGTGCGGATCGAAATGGCAGGGCTCGAAGTGCACGACCTCGGTGAGTTGCGCGGCGAGCCGCTCGTCCGCGGCGATTCGGGTAATGCAAGCCTGGATATCGGCCACCATGGCGGCGAGTGTCTCGGCGCGTGCGTTGCGCAGATCGATCGTGAGTCGAACACGGCCCGGGATCACGTTGCGTGAGTTGGGCGAGACCAAAAGCTGACCGACGGTGCCGCGCGCATTGGTTGGATAGTCGGCAGCGATTCGTCTCACCTCGGTGATGACGCGCGCTGCGCCCACCAGGGCGTCGCGCCGCATGGCAAGCGGCGTAGGGCCGGCGTGTGCGTCCTGGCCGGTCAGCTCGAGATCGAACCAGCGCTGGCCGAGCGCGCCCTCGACTGCGCCGATGGTCATGCCTTCCGCCTCAAGAATCGGACCTTGCTCGATGTGCGGCTCGAAGTAGGCGGCAAAGCGTGGCGCCTGATCGGTGCCGGCGTAGCCGATACGGGACAGCGCGTCGGCGACCGTGATGCCCTCCAGGTCGGTGCGCGCCAGGCAGTGCTCGAGGCTAAAGGCGCCTGCGTAAACGCCTGAGCCCATCATGACCGGTGTGAAGCGGCTGCCCTCTTCGTTGGTCCAGATGGCCACCGCGACCGGACGCTCGGTCGCGATGCGGGCGTCGTTGAGTGCGCGGATCACCTCGAGACCGGCGAGCACACCATAGTTGCCGTCAAACTTTCCGCCGGAGGGTTGGGTGTCGATGTGGCTGCCGACGCCCACCGGGTTGGTATCGCGCGCGCCCGGGCGGATCGCGAAGATGTTGCCGATGGCATCGACCCGGATGCTGCAACCCGCCTCGCGCAGCCAGTCGCAGACGCGGTCGCGGCCCTGGCGGTCGAGGTCAGTGAGGGCGAGGCGCCGCACGCCACCCAGTTCGGTTGCGCCAATGGCGGCGAGGTCCATGAGGCTCTGCCAGAGTCGATGGGTATCGATTTGGGGGAAGTGGGGGGCGGGCATCGGCGGTGTCCTTCCGGGGGTCAGCTTGAGGGGTGACGGCGCGGGGCGGGGCGCGCCCCCGGGGGTGGGGTGCGCCGGGTGGCTTTGCCGGCGGGCGGCGACTTGATCGTTGCGGCAGGCGGTCGGGGTGCGGCGGCTTTGGGCGTTGATGCGGGCGGTTTCGACGAGGCGTGCGCGGGGTGCGCGGCGCCCAACCGCGCCGAGAGCTGTACGGCGAGCCCGCGGATCGCTTCGAGGAGGTCATCGCGGCGGGCGTCGCTCGTGCCCGCCTTGATGAGGCTCACCGCCACCGCGGCCACCGCCGGGCCATGGGCGGCGGAAAACACGGGCGCGCCAAAACATTCCATGCCCTCGGCCATTTCCTCATCATCGGTGGCGTGGCCATCGGCTCGCGCCTGTGCGAGTTGGCGCAAAAGCGCGGCCACGCTTGGCACGCTATGACGGGTCGGGCGAGGCAGACCGCGCCCGCCCGCGAACAACCCGCGGACCTCGCGCGGATCGAGCGTGGAGAGGATCGCTTTGCCGCTCGAGGTGCAACTCGCCGGAAAACGGCCGCCCACGCGAAAATTCACCGCGAGCGCCCGCGTTCCGGGGCGGCAGCCGAGGTAGAGCACATCGGGTCCGTCCAGCACCGCGAGCATGACGGTTTCAGAGGCAAGGGGTCCCGTATCGCCCGCGAGCTCGTGGAAGGCACTTGCGACATCCGAGTGAACGGACCAGGCACCTGCCCACTGTAGCGGGCGCGTCCCCAGTGAGAATTCGCCTGCGTCGCTGCGGCGGACCAGATCGAGCTCGACCAGCGTTGACAAGAGCCCGTGAACGCTGCTCTTGGGCGCGGCGAGATCGCGCGCGAGCTGCGCAAGACTCAGCGGCCGGCGGGCGCGCGCGAGCGAATCGAGGAGCCGGACCGCCCGCTCGACCGCCGGTACCAGCCTTGGTGTGGTTTGCAGGGCGGCGCGCCCGGCAGTTCGGGTTGACAGGGTTGGATCGGCCATTTAAGGTTGGCTTCGTATTCGCTCAAATGAACAGTTGTTCAGCCGGTTGAACGGCCGGCAGGCTCCGATTGAAACCCAAACGCAAGGAATCCGCAAGTGGGCAGCCCTGAAAGCATCCTCTCCCAGACCCTGGTCGGTCACTGGATCGGCGGCCAGCCGGTCGCTCCCAGCCCGGCGAGCCGTCGCGCCCCGGTCTATAACCCGGCCACCGGCGCGGTGGCGCGCGAGGTGGGCTTTGCCTCGCCGGGCGACGTCGATGCCGCGGTGCAGGCGGCCGCTGCTGCGGCGCCCGCTTGGGCGGCCACGCCCGCACTGCGTCGCGCGCGCGTCATGTTCCGCTTCAAGGAAATCGCCGAGCGTCGTGCCGACGAACTCGCCGCGGCCATCACCGCCGAGCACGGCAAGGTGCTCTCCGATGCACAGGGCGAGGTGGTGCGCGGGCTCGAGGTGGTCGAATTTGCCTGCGGTATTCCTCAGCTCCTGAAGGGCGAGTACAGCGAGCAGGTCGGAACCGGCATTGACATGTATTCCATCCGCCAGCCGCTTGGCGTGTGCGTGGGCATCACACCGTTCAATTTTCCGGCAATGGTTCCCATGTGGATGTTCCCGGTGGCGATCGCCTGCGGCAACACCTTCATCCTCAAGCCTTCCGAGCGTGACCCATCGGCCTCGCTTCTGATTGCGTCGTGGCTGAAAGAGGCGGGCCTCCCCGATGGCGTCTTCAATGTGGTGCAGGGCGACAAGGTGGCGGTCGATGCACTCCTCGAGCATCCCCTGGTGAGCGCGGTGAGCTTTGTGGGGTCTACGCCGATTGCGCGCTATATCCACGACACGGCGGCTGCACACGGTAAGCGTGTGCAGGCGCTCGGTGGCGCCAAGAATCACATGGTCGTGATGCCAGACGCTGATCTTGAGCAAGCGGTTGATGCATTGATCGGCGCGGCCTACGGTTCGGCGGGCGAGCGCTGCATGGCGATCTCGGTGGCGGTGGCCGTGGGTGACATCGCCGATCGGCTGGTTGCACGACTGGCCGAGCGCGTGCCCGCGATCAAGGTCGCCGACGGCACCGACCCCAAGGCCGAGATGGGCCCGCTCGTTACACGGGCGCACGCCGACAAGGTGCTGGGTTATGTGGATTCGGGCATCGCAGAAGGCGCGAAACTGGTGGTCGATGGACGGAGTCTGCGCGTGGCCGGGCGCGAGCAGGGCTTCTTCGTAGGCGGCTGCCTGTTTGACCAGGTCACCCCCGGCATGAAGATCTATCGCGAGGAAATCTTCGGCCCGGTGCTATCCATTGTCCGGGTGCCGAGTTTCGACGAGGCGCTTGCGCTCATCGACTCGCATGAGTTTGGTAACGGCTGCGCGATCTTCACCCGTGAGGGCGATGCGGCGCGCGAGTTTGCTGCCCGGGTGAAGGTTGGCATGGTGGGCATCAACGTTCCCATTCCTGTGCCGCTTGCCTTTCACTCGTTTGGTGGCTGGAAGGCATCGCTCTTTGGCGATCATCACATGCACGGGCCCGAGGGCGTGCGTTTCTACACCCGCGCAAAGGCAGTCACTCAGCGCTGGCCGGCGGGTATTCGCGCGGGCGCCGAATTTGTGATGCCCACCATGAAGTAAATCGTCTGCCCGGCGGTCGGGGCCAAGCGGCGCCCCCGCCTGGGTCGGCTTCTGCACGAGGGAGAAAGTGGTCATGGCTTTCACGTTAAAGGACCCGGCGCTCCTGCGCGCCGAGGGCTATATCAATGGTGCGTGGACAGCCGCCGACAGCGGCGCACGCTTTGCGGTCACCAATCCGGCCAATGGCGCAGAGCTGGCGCGCGTGGCCGATATGGGCGCAGCCGAAACCCAGCGCGCGATCGCTGCGGCCGAGGCTGCGCTTCCGGCCTGGCGCGCGCGAACCGCCAAGGATCGCGCGGCGATTTTGCGGCGGTGGTTCGATCTGATTCTCGCCAACACCGAGGATCTGGCCGCGCTCATGACGGCCGAGCAGGGTAAGCCGCTTGCTGAGTCGCGCGGTGAGGTCGCCTACGGGGCATCGTTCATCGAGTGGTTTGCCGAAGAGGGTAAGCGCGCCTATGGTGAGATCATCCCCACTTATGCGGCAGACCGGCGGATACTCGTCATGCGCCAGCCGATTGGCGTGTGCGCAGCCATCACGCCCTGGAACTTCCCCATTGCCATGATCACGCGCAAGGTCGCGCCAGCGTTTGCGGCGGGCTGCACCGTGATCGCCAAGCCCGCGGAGGCGACGCCCCTTTCGGCGCTTGCGCTCGCGGAGCTTGCCGAGCGTGCGGGCCTGCCGTCCGGGGTGTTCAATGTGGTCACCGGCGATGCGGCGCGCGCGCCCGAGATCGGCCTTGCGCTCTGCGAGAGCCCGGTGGTTCGCAAAGTGTCATTTACCGGTTCGACCGAAGTCGGGCGCATTTTGTTGTCGCAGTCGGCGGGCACGGTGAAGAAGCTCTCGCTCGAGCTGGGTGGCAACGCGCCCTTCATCGTTTTTGACGACGCTGACCTTGACGCTGCGGTGGAGGGTGCGATCGCCTCGAAGTATCGCAATGCGGGCCAGACCTGCGTGTGCGCGAACCGCCTCTATGTGCAGGACGGCGTCTACGACGAGTTCGCAAAGCGGCTGTCTGCGCGCGTGGCGCAGTTCAAGGTGGGTGCAGGGTCCGAGCCGGGCGTCACCATCGGCCCGCTGATCGAGGCCGCCGCAATCGCAAAGGTCGAGGAGCATGTGGCTGATGCGCTCGCTCAGGGCGCAACGGTTCT
>CAIPNM010000264.1 GCA_903866395.1 uncultured bacterium | reverse complement strand
CTGCGGCCGCCGCCCCCCCCACCGCCGCCGCCGCCGCGGCCACCGCCAAAGATGTCGCCAAAAATATCGCCGAACACATCGGCAAAGCCGCCCGCCCCACCCTGCCCGCCCATGCCCGCAGCGTTGGGATCGACGCCAGCGTGGCCGAAGCGATCATAGGCCTCGCGCTTTTTCGCATCGGTCAGGATCTCGTAGGCTTCCTTGACCTCTTTGAATTTCTCTTCGGCGGTTTTGTCACCCGGATTGCGGTCCGGGTGAAACTTCATTGCGAGCTTGCGATAGGCCTTCTTGAGGTCATCGTCCGAGGCGTTCTTGGCGACGCCCAGCACTTCATAGAAATCACGTTTTGCCATTCAGCCCAGCCTTCGCCTGCTCGTCTGCCGATCCGTTGCCCGAGGCACGCCCTGATCAGCGTTTAACTTCCTTGAAATCGGCATCGACGACATCGTCATCTTTCGGCCGCTTTGCCTCCGACGCGCCCCCTGGCGCTGCGCCCGCCGCAGCGCCCGCTGCTCCGGCTGCGGCATCTGCGGCGCCGGACTGAGCGTACATCAGTTCGCCCAGCTTCTGAGACGCGCTGGCAAGCGCCTGGCTTGCGGCATCGATCTTGTCCTTGTCATCGGTCTTCAGCGCCTCTTCAGCGTCCTTCACCGCGGCTTCGATCTTCGTTTTTTCATCCGCGTCGATTTTCTCGCCGTGTTCGGCAAGTGACTTCTTCACCGAATGCACCAGGCCGTCCGCCTGGTTGCGTACGTTGGTGAGTTCGACGCGCTTACGATCATCTTCGGCGTTAGCTTCGGCGTCCTTCACCATCTTCTGAATTTCGGCCTCCGAGAGACCGGAATTCGCCTTGATGGTGATCTTGTTTTCCTTGCCGGTTGCCTTGTCGCGCGCCGACACATGCAGGATGCCGTTCGCATCAATGTCGAAGGTGACCTCGATCTGCGGCGTACCACGCGACGAGGGCGGAATGCCTTCGAGGTTGAATTCACCCAGCAGCTTGTTGCCGGATGCGATTTCGCGTTCGCCCTGGAACACCTTGATGGTGACCGCCGGCTGATTGTCATCAGCCGTAGAGAACACCTGCGAGAATTTGGTGGGGATGGTGGTGTTCTTCTGAATCATTTTGGTCATGACGCCGCCCAGCGTCTCGATGCCCAGCGACAGCGGCGTGACATCGAGCAGCAGCAAATCCTTGCGTTCGCCCGACAGCACCGCACCCTGCACTGCGGCACCCACGGCCACCGCCTCATCGGGGTTCACGTCCTTGCGTGGTTCACGACCGAAGAACTCTTTCACCTTCTCCTGAACCTTGGGCATGCGCGTCATGCCGCCTACCAGGATCACGTCGTCGATCTGCGAAGCACTGACGCCGGCGTCTTTGAGCGCAATGCGGCAGGGCTCGATGGTGTTGGCGATCAGCTCCTCCACCAGCGCCTCGAACTTGGCACGCGTGACCTTGAGGTTCAGATGCTTGGGACCCGAGGCGTCTGCCGTGATGTAGGGAAGGTTGATCTCGGTTTGCTGACTGGAGGACAGCTCGATCTTGGCTTTCTCGGCCGACTCCTTCAGGCGCTGCAGTGCGAGCACATCTTTGGACAGGTCAACGCCCTGATCCTTCTTGAACTCACCAATGATGAAATCGATCAGACGCTGATCGAAGTCTTCACCACCCAGGAAGGTGTCGCCGTTTGTGGAGAGGACTTCGAACTGTTTCTCGCCATCGACGTCGGCAATTTCGATGATGGAGACGTCAAACGTGCCGCCGCCCAGGTCATAGACGGCGATCTTCCGATCCTTGCCGGCAGCCTTGTCGAGACCGAAGGCAAGCGCCGCAGCAGTGGGCTCGTTGATGATCCGCTTGACTTCCAGACCCGCGATCCGACCCGCATCCTTGGTCGCCTGGCGCTGACTGTCGTTGAAGTAGGCGGGTACCGTGATCACCGCCTCGGTGACCTCTTCACCGAGATAGTCCTCGGCGGTTTTCTTCATTTTGCGAAGCACTTCGGCAGACACCTGCGGCGGCGCGAGTTTCATGTCGCGCACTTCCACCCAGGCGTCACCGTTATCGGCCTTGGCGATGGTGTAAGGCATCAGACCGATGTCTTTCTGGACTTCCTTTTCCTGGAACTTGCGGCCGATCAGGCGCTTGACCGCGTAAAGCGTGTTGCGCGGATTCGTGACCGCCTGACGTTTGGCCGGCGCCCCAACCAGAATTTCGCCGTCTTCCATGTAGGCGATGATGGACGGCGTGGTACGCGCGCCCTCGGAGTTTTCAATCACCTTGGGCTGACCGCCCTCCATGATGGCAACGCAGGAGTTGGTGGTGCCGAGGTCGATGCCGATGATCTTGGCCATGATGAGAGGGTCCTCAGGAAATCGATGAAGGGGCCGGCAACCGGCCGGCAACAGACAATCAGATGGGTGGTTGAACGTTCAAAATCAAGACGGGGCGCGCGCGACTGCAGATGCGCGCTCAGCCCTGCGCAACCGTGACCATGGCAGGTCGCAGCACGCGGTCGTTGATGAGATAGCCTTTCTGCAGCACCGCCACCACATGGTTGGCGGCCACAGGCGGATTGGTGGAGGCCACCGGCACCATTGAAATGGCCTGGTGCCGATTGGGATCGAATTTCTGTCCTACAGGATTGAGCTCGGTGACGCGGGCCCGCTCGAAGGCCGATACCAGCAGCCGGAGGGTGGCATCCACTCCTTCCTTCAGGCTTTCGGGCGAGGCTGTGGCGTTGGCAAGCGTCATTTCCAGACTATCCCGAACCGGCAACAGGCTTTCCGCGAAGCCCTCAACCGCAAACTTGTGCGCTTTGGCCACGTCATCCTGGCCACGGCGCCGGATGTTTTCGGTATCCGCCTTGGCGCGCAAATAGAGATCGCGAAACTCGATCGCCTCGGCCTGGGCGCGCGCGAGCGCCTCCAGAGCAGAAGGGGTCGCGCCCGGCGAGCCCGCGGCCGCCGCATCGCCCGATGCTGTGCCCGTCGCGTTTCCAGACCCTGATACTGAACTCGTTGAACTTGCCGACGCGTGCGACTGCGACCCAGGACCGGCAGTGGCCGGCTCGGCCTGCGGCGTCGCACCAGCAGCTGATTTATCGGATTCCGTCATTGACAAAACCTTTAAGAACAGAGACTTGCCACGAAACACTCAGGCACACGAGGAGGTTAAGCTGGCCCGTATGCACAAACCTCCGATCTGAAATGGGGATTGTCTTCGGCGTTTCAAGCCCTGCCGCGAGCAAGAACGCTCAGCGCTCAGCGCCGAGTGCAACGGCGCGCTCCCGTCTCTTAGCTAGCGCGGCATGGGGACAGGCGGGCTCGGTGGCGGTGCCAGGCCACCCCGCGACATGCCGCTCCACCAGACGGGCAAGCGCCGAGATGAACTCCGCGGAGTCGTTGACGCAGCCCAGATAGCGGTAATCGGATCCGCCAGCGGCGATGAAGGTTTCCCGGCCCTCGATCGCGATTTCCTCCAGCGTTTCAAGGCAATCGGACACGAACCCCGGGCACACCACATCGACGCGGCCGGTTTTTTGCGCGCCCAGTTCTTCAAGCGTGCGATCGGTATAGGGCTGCAGCCACTCGGCCTTGCCAAAACGCGACTGAAACGTGACCCGAAACTGCTCGGGTGCAAGCTGCAGCCGCTCGGCAAGAAGACGCCCGGTGACCAGACACTCGCAGTGATAGGGGTCACCCAGCAGCAGTGATCGCCGCGGCACGCCATGAAAACTCATCATCAGCACATCGGGCTTGCCCTCGCGAGCCCAGTAGGCTTCAACGTGCCGGGCAAGCGCTTCAATGTAGGGGCCATCGTCGTGAAAATTGCGAATCGTCCGAAGCTCGGGCTGATTTCGCCAACCCGAAAGTTCGGAGAAAACCGCATCGAAAGCGGTTGCCGTCGTTGAGGCGGCATATTGCGGATAGAGCGGCAACACCAGGAGACGCGTGACATTGCGCTCACGCATCTCTCGCATCACCTGGGAAATGGCGGGACGGCCGTAGCGCATGGCCCACGCCACCTCAATTGAATGGCCCCGTGCCTCGAGCGCCTGCCCGAGCCTGCGTGCCTGATTGGCCGTGTGCACCGCCAGCGGCGAGCCCTCATCGGTCCAGATCGTGGCGTATTTTTCGGCCGACCTCGCCGGCCGCACATTCAGGATGATGCCGTTCAGAATCAGTGCCCACACCAGCCTCGGGATTTCCACCACTCTGGGGTCGGACAGAAATTCACGAAGGTAACGGCGGACCGCGCTGGTTTCGGGCGCATCAGGCGTGCCAAGTTGCACCAGCAACACCGCGGTGCGCTCGGGCATGGAGTGGTCGAAGGCGTTCGCGGCGCTGTACCGGGCCATGAAAAAACCGCTGAAGTTGGGGAACAGGCGCCACTATACGTGGTGCGTAAGCGCGCTCGAGACTAGCTTTGCGGTGATGTCAACAATTGGGATGACGCGCTCGTAGGCCATGCGCGTGGGCCCGATCACGCCCAGCGTGCCAACAATCCGGCCATCGACGCTGTAGGGGGCAACCACCACGCTCAGCTCGTCCATGGGGACCAGCTGGGATTCACCACCAATAAAGATTTGCACGCCCTGCGCGCGGCTCGATGAGTCGAGCAGTTCGAGGAGCCGGGTGCGTTGCTCGAACAGATCAAAGAGCTGCCGCAGGCGATCCATGCTGTCGGACAGGTCAGCCACCCCAAGAAGATTGCGCTGCCCGGAGATCACCACAGGCTGGTTGTCTTCGGCCAGGACCTGCTCGCTCGCGGTGATGGCGGTGGTCATCAGGCTGGTGATGTCATCGCGCAGCGAACTCAGTTCGCTCCGGAGGTTGAGACGAATGGCTTCCAGTTCGCGCCCTGCAAAATGCGCGTTCAGGTAATTGGACGCTTCGATGAGCTGCGTGGGGGAGTAGTCGCGCTCGGTGGCGAGGATACGGTTCTGAACATCGCCCTGGGGTGTGACGATGATGAGCAGAATGCGCCGCTCAGAAAGTCGCAGAAACTCGACCTGACGAAACAGCGAGGTGCGGCGCGGGGTCATCACCACGCCCGCAAAATGGGAGAGGCTGGACAGAAGCGAGGCCGCCGTGCTCAGTACCCGTTGCGGCTCGTCGGCACGAATGCCGCCCTCGATCTGGGCGGTTTCACCCAATTCGAGCGGCTGAACCTTAAGAAGCGTATCCACGAAGATGCGATACCCGCGCGGCGTGGGCACTCGCCCGGCCGACGTGTGGGGGCTGTGGATCAGCCCCAGCTCCTCGAGATCGGCCATCACGTTGCGGATCGTGGCCGGCGACAGGTCGATCCCCGTCTGCCTGGACAACGTGCGCGACCCTACGGGTTGGCCATCAGCAATGTAGCGTTCGACCAGAGCCTTCAGGAGTGTTTGAGCGCGTTTATCAAGCATGCGGCTTATTTTAGGCGGAAGGCGTGGCGACGCAAGCTCACCAGTCGGCGTGGAGCAGGAGCCAGGGCTTGCCGTAAATCGGGTTCCGCCGCAAGCCTCGGTCGACGCGCCGGGACTAGTTCTGGCAGCGGTTCCCGGCTGCCACATGCCGAACGGGCTTGTGCTCTAATCGCCGCCATGAGCACCCCGTTCACCAAAGTTGCGCTGGTCGGCAGGTTCCAGACCCCATCGGTCGGCGCCTCCGTGCGCGATATCGCAGCGTTTCTCTCTGAGCGGGCGATCGATGTCCTGCTCGACCAAAACACCGCCGCCTCGATCGGCCCGGGCAACTGGCAAGTGCTCAGTACCGAGCAGATCGGTCATCAGGCGCACCTCGCCATCGCGGTGGGGGGAGACGGCACCATGTTGGGCGTGGCGCGTCTGCTCGCGCCGTTCGGTATTCCGGTGGTCGGTATCAATCACGGCCGGCTGGGGTTCATCACTGACATCGCGCTGGCCGGCTGGCGGCCCGCACTGGGCACCATCCTCGACGGCGACTTCTATTCCGAAGAGCGTTCGCTTCTGGTCTCGCGGGTCCAACGCGATGGTGAAACCGTCTGGCGCGAGCTATCCCTCAACGACGTGGTGGTCAGTCGTTCCTCACGCAGTGGCATGATCGAACTCCAGGTCGAGGTTGATGGCCAATACATGTATACCCAGCGCGGAGACGGCCTGATCGTGGCCACACCCACTGGTTCCACCGCCTACGCGCTGTCGGCCAATGGCCCCATCCTTCACCCACTTCTTCAGGGGCTGGTCCTGGTTCCGGTCGCCCCGCAAACGCTGTCCAACCGTCCCATCTCGCTTCCCGACAATGTCTCCATCGTCATACGCGTGGTGGGCGGGCGCGAACCACGGGTGGCCTGCGACATGCAGGTCTTCACCGATCTGCAGATCGGCGATGGCATTCGCATTGAACGCGCGCCCTTTACCACGCGCTTTCTGCACCCACCGGGCTACAGCTACTTCGCAACGCTCCGCGGCAAGCTCAATTGGCAGGAGCTGCCTAGCTCCCTCCAGCGCCCGGGCGAAGCCGACTAGGTCGCAGGCGGGCTGTCCAGACCATGCTGCTGTCGCTGCATCTGCGCGATTTCGTCATCGTCGACTCGGCAGACATCGAGTTCGGCGCAGGCTTTACCGCCCTCACCGGGGAAACCGGCGCAGGCAAATCCATTCTGCTTGATGCGCTTGGCCTGGCGCTGGGCGCGCGCGGCGACGCTGGCGTGGTTCGAGATACCCGTCCGCGTGCTGACATCAGCGCACGCTTTCAGAGCCATCCCAGCCTCGACGCCTGGCTCGCCGAGCGCGATCTCACCGGCGATCCGGGCGAATTGCTGCTCAGGCGAATCGTCGAAGCCGACGGGCGGTCGCGCGCGCTGATCAACGGTCAGCCCGCCACCGTCGCGCTGCTCCGCGAGGTGGGCGAGCAGCTGGTCGATGTGCACGGTCAGCATGCCGCGCAGTCGCTCCTTCGAAGCGGCGCGCAGCGCGAGCTGCTCGATGCGTTCGGCGCGCTCCAGGGCAGCGTATCCGCGGTGGGCGTCCTGTTTGAGCGCTGGCAGGCGCTCGAGCGCGAACTTGCCGCTGCGCGCGCGGGTGGCCGCGAGCAGGCGCTCGAGCGTGAGCGACTCCAATGGCAGATCGCTGAACTCGAACCCCTAGGGCTCGCCGAGGGCGACTGGGAAGCGCTGAACGCGGAGCAGAAACGGCTCTCGCATGCCGCGTCGCTACTGGCCGACACGCTCGGGGCATCGGAGGCCCTGAACGACGGTGACTCCCCCATTACAGCCCAGTTGGAGACCATCGTCGCCCGGTTGCAGCCGCTTCAGGTACTCGACGAACGGCTGCGCGAACCGCTGGAACTCCTTGAAAGCGCTCGAATCCAGATCGAAGAGGCCGCTTCGGCGCTCGCCACCTACGCGCGCCGCGTCGACCTCGACCCGGCTCGCCTCGAGGAAGTCGAAGCGAGAATCAGCGCGGCCTTCTCGGCTGCGCGCAAGCTGCGGCTCGCACCCGAATCGTTGGCAGGCGAACTCCTCGTCATGCAGCAGCGCCTCGCTGAACTCGAGCGCGCGCAAGACCTGGACGCCCTTGAGCGTCGCGCGGCCGACGCAAGAGCCCATTTCGACAAAGCAGCAGCTTTGCTTTCAACCGAGCGTCGCAAGGCTGCACGCAGACTCGCCGACGGCGTCTGCCGACTGCTGGGCGAGCTCGGCATGGGGGGAACGCGGCTTGAGATCGCGCTCGAGGCCTGCGCGGCCTCCGCCAGCGGCGCCGATGCCATCGAATTTCGCATCGCAGGACACGCGGCAGGCACTGCGCGGCCTCTCGCCCGAGTCGCATCAGGCGGCGAACTCTCGCGAATCGGACTCGCCATTTCGGTGCTGGCCGCACAAAGCAGCCCCGTGCCCACGCTGATTTTCGACGAGGCCGACGCGGGTGTCGGCGGCGCGGTCGCCGAAGTGATTGGCAACCTCATGAGAAAGCTTGGCGCCAACTGCCAGGTGCTCTGTGTGACCCACCTCCCGCAGGTTGCGGCGCGCGCGCACCAGCAACTCCGTGTCAGCCGCGAGCACCACGCGGGCGGCGTACTCAGCCGGGTTCAGCTGCTTGCCCGCGCTGAACGCGTTGAGGAAATCGCGCGCATGCTGGGGGGCGTCGAAATCACCGCCACCACGCGCAAGCACGCGCGTGAAATGCTCGCCGCGCAGTCAGATTGAATGCGGTGGTCTAAACCTTGAACCACTCGGGCGCAGGCAGTTCGTTAAATACCCGTCTGAGCCCCTGGCTCCAGCCGTTGCGCAGCGCCCCAAAGTAGGCATCGCCCGAATCGATCCGGTGCCGAAACGACACCGAGAGCGCATCACGCCGAACCATGGCGAGATCAATCGGCAGCCCCACCGACAGATTGCTTCGCATGGTGGAATCAAACGAGACCAGCGCGCACTTGAGCGCCTCATCGAGCGCGGTGTTCGTGCCCACCACGCGGTCGATGATGGGTTTGCCGTACTTGCTTTCTCCAATCTGAAAGAACGGCGTATCGGCGCTGGTTTCAATGCAATTGCCCTGCGGGTACACCAGAAAGAGCCGTGGCATTTCACCTGCAATCTGACCGCCCACCAGAAACATGGCACTGAAATCGACACTGCTCTGATCGGGCCCGCCGCCAGACTGCATGCGGATCACCGAGCGCAGTTCCTCACCCACCAGCCGGGCCGCATCGAACATGGAATCCACGCCCATCAACCCGCCGCTCGGCTGCGCCTGCGCATGCATCTTTCCAAGGCGACTCACCACGCTCTGCGTGGTGGCCAGATTGCCCGAATTGAGCAGCACGATCACGCGATCGCCTGGCCGCTCGACAATGCTCATCTTGCTAAAAGTGGAGACATGATCGAGTCCGGCATTGGTGCGGGAATCGGATGCAAACAGTAATCCCTCATCGAGAGACATCGCAACGCAATAGGTCATGGGTTGAGTACCTTCACAGTGACGTGTACGGTCAGCAGCTCCTCGCCACCACCCGCGCGAACGCCGCGTACCGGGCAGGCATCGAGATAGTCGCGCCCGGCCGCGAGTCGCAGATATCCCGCCTCATCAGCACGCCGATTGCTGACATCAAAACTCATCCAGCGCCCCCCCACCCAAGCCTCAGCCCAGGCATGACTGGTCGCCGGCTGATCGCCCACCGGGTCGACATATCCGCTCACATAGCGCGCGGGAACGCCCAACACACGGCAACACGCAATAAAGACATGCGTGTGGTCCTGGCAGACGCCAGCACCGAGCGCAAACGACTCGGCAGCGGTATGACTCACCGACGTGCTGCCCGGCCGATAAGGCATGCGCTCGGCGATGGCAAGCATCAGTCCGGTGAGCCCGGCGCCAGTATCGCGCGCGATCGCAGCCTGCTCAGCGTGAGCGAATTCGGTGAGCGCAGCATCGGGCGAAGTGAGCGCCGTGGGACGCAGGAAAACGAGTGGGTTGATCAGTTCGATGGGATCGGAAGCGGGATGGGCGCCCACCTCCACCCGACCCTGGGCACGGATTCGCAGCGAGTCGTACTCGGTATCAAGCGTGAGCACGTGGGTGAAGTTTCCGAACGAGTCGGTAAAGCTCACCGCCCGAGCGGGTAGGTCCACCCGCCAGTCGAGCACGCGCTGACCCCGTCCGGTGACCGGCTGGAGCCTCAGTATCTGCGTGCTTCGGGCCACCTTGCCCGAATACTGGTACAGCGTCGTATGGTCAACTTCGATCCGCATGGCCCCGGAAGACTACTTCAACTCGAGGTAGGCCATGTTCAGCGCGTCCCCCAGGCGGACGTTTTCGCGCAAAAATCGCTCCAGAAAACCGTGAAGACCATAGGAGTAGACCTCGTCGAGCACGCCGTAGGCCAGGCGGGAGCGAAGAATCGCTGCCAGCCGGCGCGGCAACCGGCCTGGCTGCTCGGGGAGGTCCTGAAGGATTCGATCCACCTGCTCGACGCAGAAACGCAGTGACCGCGGCAACCGCGCATCGAAAATCAGGAGTTCCGCCACCCGCCGCGCATCGATGGTGTCGCGATAGGTATCACGGTAAGCCTCAAAAGCGCTCACCGAGCGGAGCACCGCGCTTAGGCTGTAATAGCCTGACAGACCATCTTCCTCAGGGCCCGCCGAGCCCGGTGCCTGCTTCACCGACAGGATGCGCGCGGTGTTGTCGCCCCGTTCGATGAAGGTACCCAGCCGGATAAAAAGATAGGGCTGGTCCTGCCGCAACGTTGCACTGGTGATGCCCCTGAACATGTGGCTGCGTTCTTTGACCCAGTCAAAGAAAGAGGAATCAACCGGACTCCCCGCCGCACGATAGCGCTGTAATTGCAGCCAGGTGTCGTTGATGTTCTCCCACATCTCCGACGTGATGGAGCCCCTCACGGATCGGGCATTTTCGCGGGCTGTCTGAAGACAGTTGACGATACTGGAAGGATTCGTGGTGTCCCAGGCCAGAAACCGCGCCACCTCATCGGGCGAGGGCGACCTTCGCCCCGCACGAAACACGGCGAGCGTATCGGTGATCACCAGCGGCTCGATCGCCGAGCGCGGGTCGCCTGAGCGGCCCGCAAGGAGCGCGAGCGATTGGCCCACATCCAGAATGCGCGCCATGCTTTCGGCACGCTCGAGGTAGCGCGACATCCAGTAAAGATTGGCGGCCACACGCGAGAGCATCAGACACCGCCCTCTGACGCTGACTGCGCCAGCACCCAGGTGTCCTTGGTGCCGCCGCCCTGCGAAGAATTCACCACTAGCGAGCCGCGCCGTAGCGCCACTCGTGTGAGCCCCCCCGGCACCATCCTCACCTCGCGCCCCACCAACACGAAGGGGCGAAGATCGATGTGGCGCGGCGCAACGCCTTCCTCGACAAAAGTCGGGCACGAGGAGAGCGCGAGCGTGGGCTGCGCAATGTAGTTGGCGGGATTGGCCTTCAGCACCTCCCGAAAGGCCTCAATCTCCGCACTGCTGCTGGTCGGGCCAACCAGCATGCCGTAGCCGCCTGCGCCATGAACCTCCTTCACCACCAGTTCGGGCAGATGCGCAAGAACGTGCGCGAGTTCGTCAGGCTTGCGGCACTGCCAGGTGGGAACGTTGGCGAGCAGCGGCTCTTCCCCGAGATAGAACCGGATCATCTCGGGCACGTAGGGATAAATGGATTTGTCGTCAGCCACCCCGGTACCGATTGCGTTGGCGATCACCACATGACCCAGCCGATACGCCGAGAAGAGCCCGGGTACACCCAGCATGGAATCAGGACGAAATGCGAGCGGATCGAGAAAACTGTCATCGATACGCCGATAGATGACATCGACCCGCTGCGGGCCGGAGGTGGTTCGCATGTAAACGAACCCGTCTTTGACGAACAGATCCTGACCTTCGACCAATTCGATGCCCATCTGCTGGGCCAGAAAACTATGCTCGAAGTAGGCGCTATTAAAGCGGCCTGGCGTGAGCAGCACCACCACGGGATCGTCGACCACCGCTGCCGCGCGAAGCGTGCCGAGAAGAAGCGACGGGTAGTGCTCGACGGGCTCAACCGCCTGCCTTCGGAACAGCTCGGGAAACAACCGCATCATCATCTTGCGGTTCGACAGCATGTACGACACCCCCGAGGGCACCCGCAGATTGTCCTCGAGCACGTAATAGCGACCGTCCGAATGCCGGACGATGTCAACGCCCACGATGTGCGCGTAGGTGTCGTGCGGCACCTTCACCCCGATCATCGCCACCTGATACTGGTCATTCACCAGGATCTGTTCCGAGGGAATCACCCCCGCTCGCAAGATCTCCTGGCCGTGATAGATGTCGGCCAGAAAGCGGTTGATGGCGGTGACGCGCTGGGCCAGTCCGCGCTCGAGAAAGCGCCACTCTTCCGTAGGAATGATGCGCGGGACGACGTCAGACGGAATCAGGCGCTCGGTCCCGCTGTCATCGCCGTATACAGAAAAAGTGATGCCGGTGCGCCGAAACAGCAAGTCGGCTTCAGCGCGCTTACCGGCCATCCAGTCGGGCGTGCAGCCGGCCAGCCAGTCGGCATAGCTTTGGTAATGCTCACGGATGCCGCCCGACGCGTCGAGCATTTCATCGTGAATGCCTGCCGGGGCAGGAATTGGAGCGAGGGTGGAGGCTGCGGTCATGAACGCGCCTTTGCAAACTCCGTGCCGGGTTGGGCGGGCGCGGGAGGCATATGCCCCGGCGGTTCAGCCCGCCACCTGGCGGTGCCTGCAATCGGGTTTGGTGCAATGCCCGTACAGGGCGAGCGCGTGGTCCTGCAACTGGAATCCGCGTGCCCGGGCGATTTCCATTTGACGTTTCTCGATATCGGTGTCGATGAACTCTTCGACGCGACCGCACTGCAGGCACACCAGGTGGTCGTGGTGCTCGCCCTGGTTGAGTTCGAAGAGCGCACGACCCGACTCGAAATTGCTGCGCTTGAGAATACCCGCCTGCTCGAACTGGGTGAGCACGCGATACACGGTGGCCAGCCCGATGTCCTGCTTCAGTTCCAGAAGCTCGCGAAAGACATCCTCGGCGCTCATGTGCCGGTGCCTGCCCTGCTGGAAGATTTCCAGAATCTTCAGGCGGGGCGCAGTGGCCTTGAGACCGGTGCTGCGCAGTTCGGGGGCTTGCTTCATGGAGAGTTGGCGATTGAACGGGCAAAAAGCCTGACTCTTTGTATCATAAAGGGCTATTCTCTCGACCCAAGCCCCCGCCTGCTTCCCGACTCAGTCAATCTGACCTCGACACTCAGCCACCCGCCATGCGCCTCATTCATCGTCCGAACACGCCACCGTCATCGGCTGCAGCCATCATGGTGTGCCTGGCGCTGATCAGCCTCGCGGGCTGCACCTCCAATGACCCCTCACGAACCGGGCTTTTCGAGCCTTACCGGATCGATCTGCCGCAGGGCAACTACGTTACCCAGGCCATGCTGGAGCGGGTTCGGGTTGGCATGTCTCCGGAACAGGTCCGTGACGCGCTGGGGTCACCGCTACTCGGTCATGTGTTTCATAACGATCGCTGGGACTACGTCTTTCGCTTCAAGCATCCAAACGGGTCATTTGAGCAGCGCAAGGTCACGGTGCGGTTCGGCAGCGGCCGGGTCACACGCATTGAGTCCGATACCCTGCCCCCGCGCGAAGACCCCGCCGACCCCGCGCTGCCGGGCCTAAGGACCCAGCCTCGGCGATAGCACGAGCCTCGCGCGCTTTCCTGATACCGGAGATTTCCAATGACGATGAAAATTGCCGTTGCGGGTGCAGGCGGCCGGATGGGTCGTATGCTGATCGAAGCGGTGCTGGCGGCTGACGATGCCGAACTGGCAGGTGCGCTTGATGTCGAAGGTAGCCCGGTGCTCGGGCGCGACGCAGCCGACTTCCTCGGCAGGCAATCGGGCATACGCGTCACCAGCAATCCTGATGAAGCCCTTTCCAGCGCCACTCACCTGATCGACTTCACCCGACCGGAGGGTACGCTCGCGTATCTGGCGTGCTGCGAGACCCGGGGGGTCCGCGCCGTGATCGGCACAACGGGTTTCGATGCAGCGGGTAAGGCGCGCATTGCGGCTGCCGGCGCCCACATTCCGGTGGTGTTTGCCCCGAACATGAGCGTAGGCGTCAATGTCACGCTCAAACTCCTCGAGATGGCTGCGCGCATTCTCAACACGGGCTACGACATCGAGATCATCGAGGCACACCATCGGCACAAGGTGGATGCTCCATCAGGTACAGCACTGCGAATGGGCGAGGTGGTGGCCTCGGCGCTCGGCCGTGACCTGTCCAAGGTCGCGGTGTATGGCCGCGAGGGCGTCACCGGCGAGCGAGACCCGTCCACCATCGGCTTTGCAACCGTGCGCGGCGGCGATATCGTGGGTGACCACACGGTGCTGTTTGCGGGCACGGGCGAGCGGATCGAAATCACCCATCGCTCAGCGAGCCGCGTGACCTACGCGCATGGCGCCTTACGCGCCTGCCGGTTCCTCACCGATCGCGCCAACGGGGTTTACGACATGCAGGCGGTGCTCGGTATCGAGTAAGTGTATCGAGCCAGGCTCGCACCACCAGGGTGCAACGCGCCTCGAAAGCGGGCGCAACGCCCTGCCGTCGCACGGTCTCGGCGCAGCGTCATTTCGCGGCGCCGAAACGCTTTCTGAGCGATTCGCACGGGTCGGGGCGTTCCTGCGCTTCGGTGATCCTGACAGCGTCAAAGCGGCCCTCGTCTGGTGAGACGGGCGCTTCAAGCAAACCGACCGCAAAGATTTTTGCCGAGCCCGCTGTGTCTCGGAGATGCAGCGGCACACCCAGATCGGTCCGGACATGGCCATTGCCCGCGAGCAGCACTGGCCGTCTGCCACCCGCGCGCACCTCACCGACGACTTCGGCGATGCGGGCGTCGCGGGCGCGTTGCGCTCGAACCATGGCGGGAATCATTGTCTCGGGAAGCAACCCGCAGTGGCCATCGCGGATGACGCGCGCCATACGCTGCTCGACCTCGGGTGTCCATCCTGTCGGTACTGCAGATCCGAGCGCATGAGGCTGACCACGCGCAATCGCAAAAGCTTCACGCGATGACAGATTTGCCGCCCGGATCGGCAAGTTGCGCTCGAGTGCGAGTTCCACCACCGGCCCGATCAGCGTCCAATCCCAGCCATCAAAGCGAAAGCCAGCCGACTCGGCCAACTGGCGGGCGCGCGTGCTCACCGGAAGGCGGGCGTCCTGCACGCGCCGGGCCTCGTCGAGGCGGGGCTGCGCATCGGCATCCAGGTGCTCAAACACAATCGTGATCGGCGCGCGATCTGCAAGCTCGCGCAGCCACTGGAGGCGCAGCCGGTGCTGCGCGGCATTATCGTGAAGTTCACCCAACAGCACGATGTCGGCCTCCGCCATGCCTTCAACGATCGCGCGGTCGTGATCGGAGCGGGGAAGCGTCGAGCACGCGGCAAGCAGACATGCACCGAGAAAGATAGGCAGCCGAGACAGCAGACGACCGGGGGCATGAAGCATCGATGGCTCTGGAATAATCGCGAACGATGCACGCTAGCATGAACCCACGGTCCTGGCTGATCGCCCTGGCGGTCATCGCGCTTCACGGCGCGTTGATCGCTGCCATGGCGCAGTTTGAACCGTCCCGCCCGCACGCGCCCACGCCGATGACGATCGTGGCGCTCGTCTTGCCGGAGCCCGTCGCCGCGGAGGCCGAACCGCCGCCTCCTCCCGCGCCGCCTCCTCCTGCGCCGCCTCCTCCTGCGCCGCCTCCTCCTGCGCCGCCTCCTCCTGCGCCGCCTCCTCCCGCGCCGCCTCCTCCTGCGCCGCCTCCTCCTGCGCCGCCTCCTCCTGCGCCGCCTCCTCCTGCGCCGCCTCCTCGGCCCAAACCACCTCCGCCCAAGCAGCCACCATCAGCATCCCCGACGCCCGCCCGCGCCGCTCAGCCGGAGCAGGCGCCATCGGTCGTCGCGCCAACAGCAACAAGCGCCCTCCCCGACGCGCTCCCAGTCGGCGAACCTGTCCCCCAGCCCACCGTCGCAGCGCAGCCGCCAGTCCCGAGCACGGCCGTCTCCCCCCCGCCTCAGACGAGTGCGGAACCCCCGAGCGGCGCCGGCCCCGTGCCTCCTTCCGCGCAGGCCGCGCCGGGGCGACAGATTGGGCCCCGCGTGGACGCCAACTGGTCGGGCAACACGCCGCCCCCGTACCCAGCCGGCGCACGCCGTCTGCGCGAAGAAGGCGACGTACGCTTATCAGTTCACATCGACGAACAGGGCCGGGTCATCGAGGTTCAGGTAGCGGTTTCCAGCGGTTCGTCCCGTCTTGACGCTGCCGCCACCGAAACCGTGAAAAAATGGCGGTTCACGCCAGCCTCGGTCGACGGGCAACCCATCTCTGGCTGGTACCACGACTGGCTCTGGTCCTTCCGGATCGATCAATGACCAGCATCCGCCCCACCCCTTGCACCCACGCTCAAAGGCGTAGCTTCCGATCATGAACCCTCCTTCACCGGCCCTGGGCCTGATGCATTTCTGGGAAGCAGGCGATGCGGTGACGCATTCGGTCGCTTGGCTACTCCTTGCCATGTCGCTCATCAGTTGGTACCTGATCCTGTCGAAGGCCTGGAGCGCATGGCGGCTTCGAAGCGGCGCCCGTGCTGCACTTGAGGGCTTCTGGAATGCAGCCGACGCTGAAGCCGCGCTCCGCGCCCTCACCACTGCCGATACCGAGCGAGCATTTGTCCCGCTCGCCGAGCGAGCGTTTCAGGCTGCCCGCACCGAACCCCGCGGCGTACTGGCGGCATCGGTCGACCGCAGCGAACTGATCACCCGGACACTGCGCCAGGAAATCAACCGTACCTCGGCACGACTCGAGGCGGGGCTCACGCTACTCGCGTCCATCGGCAGCACCGCGCCCTTCATCGGGCTGTTTGGCACCGTTTGGGGGATCTATCACGCACTGATCGCAATCGCGGCCAGCGGGCAGGTTCAGATCGACCGGATCGCCGGTCCGGTCGGCGAAGCGCTGGTCATGACCGCGGCCGGACTCGCTGTCGCAATACCGGCAGTTCTTGCCTATAACGGATTTACTCGCGTGAACCGCGTGGCCCTCGCCGAGCTCGACGGATTCGCTCATGATCTGCTTGCGCTCCTCACCACCGGCACACGCGTCATCGGCGAATCGCCTCAGGACCCGCTTGGCAGCGGCGCTCACTCGCAACTCGCCCCCACGCAGCGCGTGGGCAGCTGACCCGGAGCCCCGCTCACCATGGCATTCGGAGGCTTTGAGCAACGCGGCACGCAACAGCCGATGGCCGAGATCAACACCACGCCACTGGTCGACGTGATGCTCGTGCTCCTGGTGATCTTCATCATCACCGCGCCGCTCATCACGCACTCGATCCGGCTCGACCTGCCCGACGCGCAGGCGGCTGCGAGTTCGGAATCGCCCGGCACAATCACCATCTCGATTCCCGACAGCGGCGTAGTTCACTGGAACAACGAACCTCTCGCCGATCAGGACGCCCTGAGAGCGAAACTTCGTGAAGCCGCGGCCGCCCAACCGCAGCCGGCCGTGCATCTGAGAGCCGACCGTGACACGCGCTACCAGATCATCGCCGAGGTGATGTCAGCCGCCCAGCAGGCGGGCATCCGCACGCTTGCCTTTGTGACCGATCCCGCGCAGGCAACGGGCCGCGCCGGTCGTTAACCCCCGCGCCTCATCGGACAAGCGCGCACATCACCGCGCGCGCGGCGCGGCCGCATCAATCAGCGCACAGAGCCGAGCGAGCGACTCAAGCACTGGCGGCGAGGGCCGCTCAAGCGCTGGCTCTTCCAGACGGATAAAGCGCGCAGAGCGGGGATGCGTCCCCACCAAGCCAAGCTGTCTCCAGCGCGAATCGGTCGACCCCTGCACCGTTGACAGGATGAGCTGCGGTGCCGCTGCAATCACGGCCTCCGGCGAGACACGCTGAGACCCCGCGTCACTTGCAGCAAACACATTGCGAACCCCGCACCGGTGCATGGCGTCCGCCATCACGGAACGCGATCCCAGTGTAATGAGCGGTACCTCCCACAGCTGAACGAAGACCGGTATCTCGGGCGTTCGCGCATGGCTTGCCGTGAGCGCGGCGAGCCGCGTGCGAAACGAGGCAGCGATCGCCTTCGGATCCGATGCGGTGTCGATCAGCGCGCCGATCCGCTCGAGCGAGCTCGCCACATCATCAAGGGTCCGGGGCTGCGAAACAAACACCGTGAGCCCGAGCGCCTCCAGCCGGGCAAGCGTCCCCGCGGCGAGCCCCTCCCCCCAGAGCAGGACCAGATCGGGCTTGAGCGAAGCGACCCGTTCGGGGTCGATGGCCGGATGCGACGCAAGACGCGGCAGCGCGATATCAACCTGCGGCGCATCGCTATGACGGTCCACGGCGATCAGGCGATCGGCAGCGTCGAGGCCGACCACCAGGTCGGTCAGATGCGGCGCGAGGGCGACGATGCGGCGCGCAGGCGCCGCCCTCGCCACCCGGCGTCCGCGGTCATCTTGAAGCCCAAGCGCGCTGGCAGCACCTTCACGCTCCGCACTGGCTCGCCCTTCACGGACGCCCGCCAGCCCGGCCAGTACCGCAACCAACGTGATCAAGGCACCGGCTCGCACGCTCGCCGTCGCGCCGCGCAACGTGCGCCCAGCATGGCGACTGTCAGAGTCTGGGCACATACCTCATGCCCAGCAACAGGGTTCGGGGCGTGGATCGATAGCCCCAGGCGGTCTCATAATGGCGGTCGGTGGCATTGGCCAGACGCCACGTCAACGAGAGCTCGTCGGTCAAGTGCCGGCTCCCCCACACATCTACGAGGGCGTAACCCCCCAGTGTCTGGCCGCGGGTATCGAACCGTGAGGACTGCCCGATCAGATCAACGCCACTTCGCCACGGCCCAGATTTCCAGTCAGCGCCAACGCTTCCAAACGCGCGAGACCGTCGGACGAGCGGCCCCTCAACGATTGCTCCAGCCTCGATCTTCTCGCCGGTTGGTTGCTGTCGAGTGACACTGGCGCGAAAGCGCCAGTCGCCGAGCTGTACCCCCGCCTCCCCTGTGATGCCCACCACCTTAGCCACGGGCAGGTTTTGCGGCACGTAGTTCGCATCCAGTTCGATCGCATCGCGAATGCGGTTCTGAAACAGGATGGCGCGGGCATAACGCTCCGCGCCACTGCGTTCGAGCGCAAGCTCGTGTCCCATGGAGCGCTCGGGACGCAGCAACGGGTTCGCGCCGTACGGATAAAACATATCCTGGAACGTTGGCACCCTGAATGCCGAGCCAGCCGAGGCACGCACGAGCCATCCTGGCTCAGGCCGGATACCCCAGGCGACAAGCGCAGTGCTCTCGCCCTCGAATCCGGTCACGCGGTCATTGCGAGCTACCAGACGCCAGTGGTGAATATCGTGCTCAACCTCAAATCCTCCGTAGGCGGAGACATGCGAGCGGTTGGTCCGGGCATAAGGAGGGTCACCGCCAGTGCTGATGCCGGGCCCTTCAATTTGCTGACGGCGGTGATCACCCCCAAACAACAGCCTGAGCTTGTCGCGAACAGCAAACGTGTTTTGCCATCCAACCGAGTTTGCTTCGGTGCGCGGCGCAAAGTAAGCGCCGTAGCTATAGTCGTACGCGCTGTTGCCAAGCCGCAGTTCAGTATCCCAGCTTGAGTTGAACTGCGCACGCGCAAACAACGAAGCGACCCGGGTACGAAAATCAACAAAACTGTCTGCGGGTGTACCAAAGCTGGAGTCGTACTCGCCCCGCCCTGCCGTCGACAAGAACTGTGCGCCCACCTGAAGGTCGCGTGTCAGACGATGCGTAAGGAGCCCGGTGAAACTGGTCTGGCGATTGCCGTCATCGTCGATCTGGCGGCCGGTACTGCCTTGACGCGTGACGTCGAACCCGCGCGTGGTGTCGCGCGTACCGGCGAGCGTGTAACGAGAGTTCGCATCGCCACCAGATATCCGGGCCTGGAGTTGAGCGGTGCCTCGCGAGCCGCCCACCACATAAACCTCCGGCCGCACCGCACCGCGGGTTTCACGCGTAAAAATCTGGATCACGCCACCGATCGCGCCTGATCCATAAAATGCGGCAGCGGGCCCCCGCACGACCTCGATCCGTTCGATGGCCGACAGAGGCAAAAATTCGATCGGTGCGATGCCTGTGATGGGATCTTCAATACGAACCCCATCGATCAGAATAACGGTCTGGGCAGTTTTAGAACCGCGTACAAACAGTCCGGTAACGGAGCCAACGCCTCCCTGTTGCGAAATTTCAATCCCCGCGCTTGATCGAAGCAACTCCGCCAGCGATGAGCCAGCTGAATCGCGGATCCTTGCCGAGTCGATCACCACCACGTCGGCAAGCGCGCGCTGAACCGTTTGATCCGAGCGCGTTGCGGTCACCACCACCTCATCGAGGCGCTGCGCGATGGCCACCTGGGTTAACGCCAGCATGGCGCACATCAGTCCGGCCATGCCTAGGACACGCCGGGACGACAGGAGACAGGGCTTCCGCCCAAAGGAAATGGAAAACATGAAACCTCCAACCCTCCCGCCCACCGCGGGATCCGGTTCGTGAAATGAACCCGCGCGGTAAACGCGGGCCCGCCTCTTCGGCCGGTATCCGGGCTAGCAATGGTCCTGAACGACATGCGCTCAGGGTCGGCGGACCGCCTTCCCGGGGTCGTCAGGCATGAATGCCCAAGCGATGACCCAGTGGCTGCGTGGTCCGCCGGCGGTCCGTTACCGGACCGCGTCACTGCTTACCGTTGCGGGGGCAGCACAGGTTGGCTTGTTGCGTGCAGCGCAACTCGCTCCCTGTTTCCCGTTTAACCGCACATGAAGACACCACGTGCGGCACCGAAGCCCCTCGAGTCTAGTCGGGTATACACGGCGGCGCAAAACGAACGTTCCGCGAAGCCAAAGGCCGCCGCTGCAATGCACCCGAGGCGCCGCGGCTATTTTCTTGGCGAGAGCGCTCCGAGCGCCTCAGTCACGACGCCCACAGTGAGGAGTTCGGGCAGCACGCGCGGCGCTCGGCCGGCGGGGTCGTAGAGCAGATAAAGCGGCACGCCATTACGCCCATGACTCGCCAGCTCGGCCGTGATGGCCGGATCACGCTGGGTCCAGTCGGCGCGTAGCCTCAGCACGTTGTGACGCGCCATCTGTGCAAGCACCGCTTCACGCTCGAGCACGAGCTTCTTGTTGGCCTGGCAGCTCACGCACCAGGCGGCGGTGAAATCCACGAACACCGGACGACCGTCGGCAAGCGCCTGTTGCACCCGCTGCCGCGTCCAGGCCTCCCAGGCACCGGCCTCGCGAACCGCGCCTGCAGGCGTTTCAGCGGACGAGCGCAGGGCCGGCGGGCGAGACTCGGCCGCGTAGTGCACCGCCAGCCATGCAGCCCCGGCAAGCGCCGCGACCGCGGCAAGCGCCGCGAGCCGCGCCTGCGCCCAGCCTCGCGCCTGCACGAAGCGACCCAGCAGCCAACCGCTCAAGCCGAGCAGCACCGCCGCCACCGCGAGCGCAAACACCGCATCGATGCCCGCCTGCTGACCCAGCACCCAGGCGAGCCACGCCGAGGTGGCGAGCATGGGAAAGGCGAGGAACTGTCGCAGGCTTTCCATCCATCGCCCAGGTCGCGGCAGCCAGCGCAGCCAGGCCGGAAACCAACCCAGCAGAAGGTAGGGAAGCGCCATACCGATGCCAATGGCGGCGAACACCGCGAGCGATTCAAGCGCGCTGCTCGACAGCGTAAAGCCCAGGGCCGACGCCATGAACGGTGCCGTGCAGGGCGTTGCCACCAGCACCGCCAGCGCACCCGAGCCGAAATTGGCGAAGAGCCGACGCGACCCGGAGGGCGGGGCATGCGCGGCTGAATCGAATCGGCCCAAACGGGTGAGGCCCACGCCCACCTCAAAAAGGCCCGCAAGGTTCAGTGCAATCGCAACGAACAGGAGGGCCATCACCGCCACGAACACCGGCGATTGCAGTTGAAAGCCCCAACCCGCCGACATGCCGGCTGCCTTGAGCGCAAGCATGAGGAGACCGAGCAACAGGAACGACAGGACGACGCCGGCCGCAAAGGCGAGCGCGGAGCGCCGCGCGCCGTGCATAGGCCCCGCAGGCAGCACAAGGCGCCCGGCCGGCGGGTCATGCGCATGCTCGGCAAACGCCAGCACCTTGAGGCCGATGACCGGGAACACGCAAGGCATCAGGTTGAGAATAAGCCCCCCCAAGGCTGCGAACAGCAACATCATCATCAGCGTGCGACCCGCCGACGCGGGGGCGCCCCCGCCAGCCTGTGGCCCCCCGCCAAGACCAGGGCCGGCGGCACCGGACATTGCCCCGCCCGAAGATCCAAGCCCGATCACGGACCACAACCCGCCCGACCCGCCAGCGCGCGCCGCCCCCCCCGCTCCCTGCTGCGGCAGCACGACGGGTTTCGCATCAAGCCGGGCGAGCTCGACGCCCGGGGCGGTGTAAGGCTCGGCCCGGGGAATGACTTCAATCACCTGACTGCCCACCACCAGGACACCGGCACCCAGCGCTTTCGCCGCCTCGCCAGGATCCTTCCGGGCCTGGGACTTTCCGTCGTCGCTCAGCGCAAGCTCGATCCGCGCCGGCTGGTCAGGCGAATCTGGCGCGGCATGGATGCGCTGCGGCGCCGCATGCTGAAGGCCCGTCTCCGCGTACGGAAAGAACTCGACCCTGGGTGTCGACAGGACCGGCTCGGGCGTGAGCGCTTCAAGCCTGATCGAAAGCGAGTCAGACCCCACCGCGACCGGCAGTTCACGCGCCACGGTCGGGAGCGCCGCGAGCGTGCGTTCAAAGCGCGCCGCGTGAACCGATCGTCCCGCCTCGGCGCCGGCAGCCACCACGGGCAGGTCGAGGCTGAGCGAGGCCTCCCCCGGAATGCATACGTCTCTGCACATCAGCCATGAGGCACGGGCCTCGAGGCGCGCGCGCGTGCCGGCAGCCTGCTCGGGCACCTGAAGCCGCACGGGCAGCACGACATCATCCTCATAGCCATAGCTGGCAAGCGGCGCGATCAGAAACCGCGAGGGGACCGGCCACTGCAAGGCACCCGCCGCAAACCCAGGTGGCATCTGCCACTCGAGCGTAGTCGCGAGCCCGGAATCGCCGGGATTACGCCAATAGGTGTGCCAGTGCGGATCGTGACGAATGCGCAGCCCCACCCACTCGGCCTGGCCAGCGCGAAGCGCATTGACGGGCGCCACCAGTTCGACCTCGACCGCGTCCACGCGCACCGGTGCCGCCCATGCGCCGGCAGGGATCCACAGGGCGGCACAGACGGCTAGCAGCAGTGCGCAGACAAATCGACCGATAGCGGATTGATTGGACATGATGAGTTGGGCGTGCGGTGGCGCAGGCGCGACACGATACTTCTCGATTATCCCACCCTCCGCATGAGCGCTTGCCCGTGATCAAGCCCAGGCCCCGCCCCGTCTAAGGGGTCAGGACTTGAAATGGCCTGGAACGGCCCTATAATTAGCACTCGCGCGAGATGAGTGCTAACAACTGATCATCATGATCGGATTCGCCGGATGTTTGTCCGGAGCGCCCATCCCGCCCGACCCTGGCCCCGGCCAGCCTGGTCATTTTTAAAACCCCTTGTTTTTCAAGAACTCAGGAGCCTGTTTCATGAAACTCCGTCCTTTGCATGATCGCGTGATCATCAAGCGTCTGGACAACGAACGCAAAACCGCCTCGGGTATCGTGATCCCCGATTCGGCCGCCGAAAAGCCTGATCAGGGCGAAATCCTCGCCGTGGGTAACGGCAAGGTCGGCGACGACGGCAAAGTGCGCCCGCTCGGCGTGAAAGTCGGCGACAAAGTGCTGTTCGGCAAATACAGCGGCCAGACCGTCAAGGTTGAGGGCGATGAGCTCCTCGTCATGCGCGAGGAAGACATCATGGCGGTGGTTGAGGGTTAATCGCCGTATAGCAATGGGCTCCAAGTAAGCCCATCCTTACTTACAAGTTTTCAGGAGTACTCTGAACATGGCAGCAAAGATTGTTCTGTTCCACGACGACGCGCGTCATAAGATGGTCGCCGGCGTCAACATCCTCGCCAACGCCGTCAAGGTCACCCTCGGTCCCAAGGGCCGCAATGTCGTGCTCGAGCGCAGCTTCGGCGCCCCCACCGTCACCAAGGACGGCGTGTCGGTTGCCAAGGAAATCGAACTGAAGGACAAGTTCGAGAACATGGGCGCGCAGATGGTGAAGGAAGTCGCTTCCAAGACCTCCGACAACGCCGGTGACGGCACCACCACCGCCACCGTGCTGGCCCAGGCCATCGTCCGCGAGGGCATGAAGTATGTGGCCGCCGGCATGAACCCGATGGACCTCAAGCGCGGTATCGACCGTGCGGTCATCGCGCTCACCGAAGAGCTGAAGAAGATCAGCAAGCCCTGCACCACCACCAAGGAAATCGCTCAGGTGGGTTCCATCTCCGCCAACAGCGATGACGAAATCGGCAGCATCATTGCCGAGGCCATGGAGAAGGTCGGCAAGGAAGGCGTGATCACCGTTGAAGACGGCAAGTCCCTCAACAACGAACTCGACGTGGTCGAGGGTATGCAGTTCGATCGCGGCTACCTGTCGCCCTACTTCATCAACAACCCCGACAAGCAGATCGCGGTGATGGATGATCCGTTCGTGCTGCTGCACGACAAGAAGATCAGCAACATCCGCGACCTTCTCCCGGTGCTCGAGCAGGTTGCCAAGGCTGGCCGTCCGCTCCTGATCATCGCCGAGGAAGTTGAAGGTGAGGCGCTCGCCACCCTGGTCGTGAACAACATCCGTGGCATCCTGAAGACCGTTGCCGTCAAGGCCCCGGGCTTTGGTGACCGTCGCAAGGCAATGCTCGAAGACATGGCCATCCTCACCGGTGGTGTCGTGATCGCCGAAGAAACCGGCATGTCCCTCGAGAAAGCCACCCTGGCTGATCTCGGCCGCGCCAAGCGCATTGAAGTGGGTAAGGAAAACACCACCCTCATCGATGGCGCCGGTGAGTCCAAGCTGATCGAAGCCCGCGTCAAGGCCATCCGCTCGCAGATCGACGAAGCCACCAGCGACTACGATCGCGAGAAGCTCCAGGAGCGTGTTGCCAAGCTGGCAGGCGGCGTTGCCGTCATCCGCGTCGGTGCCGCCACCGAAGTCGAGATGAAAGAGAAGAAAGCCCGCGTGGAAGACGCGCTGCACGCCACCCGTGCCGCCGTTGAAGAGGGCATCGTGGCCGGCGGCGGTGTGGCGCTTCTGCGTGCCCGTTCCGCGGTCAAAGTGAAAGGCGACAACGCCGATCAGGATGCCGGCGTCCAGATCGTGATGCGCGCGGTGGAAGAGCCGCTGCGTCAGATCGTCAACAACTGCGGCGAAGAGGCAAGCGTCGTGGTGGCCGAAGTTCTGAAGAGCAAGGGCAATCACGGCTACAACGCAGCCAACGGCACCTACGGCGATATGCTCGAGATGGGCGTGGTCGACCCCACCAAGGTCACCCGCACAGCGCTGCAAAACGCTGCTTCGGTGGCAAGCCTGATGCTCACGACCGACGCTATGGTCGCCGAGCAGCCGGAAGACAAACCGGCCCCGGGCGGCATGCCTGGTGGCATGGGCGGTATGGGCGGCATGGGCGGCATGGATATGTAATCCAGCCTGCTCAGGTGAGGCGCGGCGCGCAGGCGCTACGCCTCACCGAGTCGTGCGATCCCCGCGTGATGAGAGTCCGCGGGGATTTTTTTCGGTACGATCGCGGGTTCCCCGCAACCGTCACCCAGGTCTTCCACGCAATGTCCGATTCCGCGCATTTCGACGACTTCGACCGTGTCTGGTCCCAGCGCGACCTTTCCCGCGCAATCGGATGGAAGCGACTGAAGTCATGGGACAGCAGCGCCCGCACGCTTCGGGCCATCTTTGAAGCGCGCCCAGAGTTCTGCCACTCCGGGGGCACCATCGCACAGGGCGGCTTTATCACCGCGTGGCTCGACGCATCCATGGCGCAGGCCACCATGCGTGACACGCAGTTCCAGAACAATATCGCCACGCTCGAACTCAAGGTGTCGTTCCTGAAGGCGGTTCCGCCAGGTGAAGTGCTTGCTGAGGGACGCGTACTCCGGCGTGGCAAGCGCGTGGTGTTTCTCGAAGCAAGTCTGTTCAATTTGGACGGCACTGAGCTCCTCGCCACAGCCACCTCCACCGGACTGATCGTTCCGCTGGTTCTCGAAAAGGAGTGATCCGGTGAAGCGCGCACTCAACTTCAGTTCCGGCCCCGCGATGCTGCCGGCGGACGTGCTCAGGCAGGTCGCCGCCGAGATGCTCGACTGGCAGGGCAGCGGCATGTCGGTGATGGAGATGAGCCATCGCGGCGAGCACTTCATGCGCATTCATGCCGAGGCGCAGCAGGATCTGCGTGACCTGATGGGGATCCCGCCCAACTATCGAGTGCTGTTTCTTCAGGGCGGCGCCACGTTGCAATTCACGATCGTGCCGATGAACCTGCTCGGCCTCACCGGACACGCCGACTACGTGACCACCGGCGAATGGTCGCGAAAGGCGCTGCGCGAAGCTCAGCGCTATGGCGATGCGCGCGAAATCGCAAGCGACGAAGCCAACGGATTCCAGACCATCCCGTCACCGGACAGTTGGACGCGTTCAACCAATGCTGGCTACCTGCATCTCTGCTCAAACGAAACCATAGGCGGTATCGAGTTTCACACGCTGCCCGACACCGGCAGCACACCGCTCGTCGCCGACATGTCATCCACCATCCTGTCGCGGCCCATCGACGTGTCCCGCTACGGGCTGATCTACGCAGGCGCACAAAAAAACATTGGTCCCGCTGGACTCACCATCGTGATCGTTCGCGAGGACCTCCTCGGCCATGCGCTCCCCGGCACGCCTGCGCTCCTCGATCTGCGCGCGCAGGCCGATGCCGACTCCATGATCAACACGCCCTCCACCTTCAGCATTTATGTGGCCGGACTGGTGTTCCAGTGGCTCAAGCGTCAGGGCGGGGTCGCTACCATCGAGAAGCAGAATATCGCCAAGGCCCGCCTGCTCTACGAGTGCATCGATCAAAGTCGTCTCTACGTGAACCGCATCGATCCTGCTGTGCGTTCGCGGATGAATATCCCGTTCCAGCTCTCGCGCCCCGAACTCGACAAGGCGTTTCTTGAGGGCGCCGAGCGCGCCGGCATGGAGCAGCTCAAAGGCCACCGAACCGTGGGCGGCATGCGCGCCTCCCTCTACAACGCGATGTCCATCGACGGCGTGCAGGCCCTGGTCGACTACATGCGGCAATTCGAGCGGCAGCACGCATGACCGCCGCGCTGCTTCATTTCGCCGGTCTGCCTGGGTCACTCGATGCAGGCACGCGCAGCGCGCTCCTCGCGCCCACCGATCTCCTTGATTACCGACACCCAGCCGTGCAGGCCTTCGTGCGCAGCGCGGGCGCAGATCGCGGCTCGCCCATCGAGCAAGCCGTAGCCCTCTTCTACGCCGCCCGCGACCGCATTCGCTACGACCCCTACCGCATCAGTGCAGCGCCTGCCGACTACCGAGCAAGCAGCGTTGCGCTCGCCGGCCATGGCTGGTGCGTGCCGAAGGCCTCGCTCCTCGCGGCCTGCGCGCGTTCAGTGGGCATCCCTGCTGCCATCGGTCTGGCCGATGTCGCCAACCACCTGAACACCGAAAAGCTTCGTTCGCGCATGGGCGGCACCGACGTGTTCTACGATCACGGCTATGTGGCCATGCTGCTCGCCGATCGCTGGGTCAAGGCAGTGCCCGCATTCAACATCGAACTCTGCCAGCGGTTCGGTGTGAGCCCTACCGAATTCGATGGCCGCAGCGACGCGCTCTACCAAGAGTACAACGCCCGTGGCGAGCTGCACATGAGCTACCTCGCAGACCACGGCTGCTGGAGCGACTTGCCGCTCGACAAGGTGTTCGCTGATTTCGCTCAGCACTACCCCGGCGCCATGTTTGCTCAGGGTGCGGTCGCGGAGCCCTCACGGTTTGAGGATGAGCGGCCGCTGGGTTGAGCAACGAGCGCTGCCAGCACCTCCTCGTCCGTCACCTGCGGAAAGCGCAGATAAAACTGCGAGATTGAAAAGAGCGCGCGGCTGCGTCTCGGGCACACCATCTCGTCAGCGAGATCGGAAAGCGCTGCGAGCGACTTCAACTCTGCGATGGGTACGGCACAAACAAGCCGGGCGGGCCTGCGCCTTCGGACCCAGCCCAGCGCAGCACGCATCGTGGCGCCGGTGGCAAGCCCGTCATCGACTACGATCACGCAGCGCGCCTCGAGGTTTTGCGCTGGCCGCACGGCGCGATAACGCTGAAACCGCTCCGTGAGGCGCGCGCGCTGCCGCTGGGTCTCCTCCGCTAGCCATGCGGCATCGGCCAATGATTCGAGCCCGGGCATCTGAACCACCACGCCGTCACCGTCGACGGCGCCGATGGCGAACTCGGGCTGGCCAGGCGCGCCCAGCTTGCGCACCGGAACGAGATCCAGCGTTGCGTCGAGACGCTCGGCAAGTCGAGCGCCCATCGGAACCGCACCGCGCGGAATGGCAAGCACGAGGGCGTCCTGACCCTTGAGATGCGCGAGTGCGGCCGAGAGCACATCGGCCGCTTCGATCCGGTTGGCATAGGGAGCACAGGGTTCGTCATCGGGCATCGCCGAATCGCCGGATTCGCTGGCTCTGGTCATGCTTGCGCCCTCCCTTAGACATGATCAGTATCGCGATCAGGCGCGGCATGCGTGCCCCGTCAGATCAAGCGGGCAACAAGCGCTCGTTCGCCTGACTGCCAAGAATCAACCTCGCGGCGTGTTGCCATCGATACAGTCTTTGCCGATGAACCTCTTCCCAATGTTCGACGTCGGTGCGGCCTGGCGCTGGGGCTCGTTCGTTCCCCCCATCGTGGCGGCCACCTATGCATCGCCGGCCGTGGTGTCCCAACTTGCGGGCTTGCGTTGCCGCGATCTGATCCGCCATGCCCGCGCGAAGTCCAGGTTATACGCCAAACGCTTCAAGCATCTTCCAGTCGACGCCGCGCTCACCGAACACCCCAGCGTGAGCCGCGCCGAACTGATGGTGCATTTCGACGACTGGGTGACCGATCCAGACATCCGGTTTGCCGATGTGAACGCCTTCATCGCCGACCCCAGCCGCTGCGGCGAGGCTTTCCTTGGACGCTACGCAGTCTGGACCAGTTCAGGAACCACCGGGGTGCCGGGCGTTTATGTGAGCGACCCGGATACGCTCGCCATTCACGAGGCGCTCCTCACCACCCGGACAGCAGGCTCGAGCGGCGCGGCCTCACTTTGGCGGCTGATGATGGGCGGCGGTCGGCTCGCGCTGATTGCCGCGCAGGACGGTCACTTCGCGGGCATTACCACCTGGGAGCGCGCCCGTCGTGCGTCGCCCTGGCTCAACGCCCGGTCTCGCGCGTTCCCTGTCACCGCACGGATCGAGGCGCTGGTGGCGGCGCTAAATGACTGGCAACCCGCGTTGCTCGCAAGCTACCCCTCGATGCTGTCGGTGATGGCAGACGAACTGGAGGCTGGGCGGCTCAAGATTAAGCCCACAGCGCTCTGGAGCGGCGGCGAGGAACTGCCCCCGTTCGAACGGGAGCGACTCTCGCAATCGTTTGCCTGCCCGGTCCATGAGGAATACGCCGCCTCGGAATGCATGAACATCGCGTTCAGCTGTAGCGAAGGATCCCTCCATCTGCACGCTGACTGGGTGATCCTTGAACCCGTCGATGAGCGGGGGCGCATTCTTCCACCCGGCAAACCGTCGGCCAGCACCCTGCTCACCAACCTCGCAAACCATGTGCAGCCCCTCATCCGCTACCAACTGGGCGATAGCATCACCTTCCTCGCCGATCCCTGCGAATGCGGCTGTCCACTCCCGCGGCTCCGTGTGGAGGGTCGAAAGGATGATGTGCTCAAGCTGCCAGCTGCTCACGGCATGACGATTACGATTGTCCCGCTTGCGATTGAGAGCGTGCTTGAAGACCAGGCGGGCATTCACCAGTTCCAGCTTCGCCAAAGCGGCCCGCACGGACTGACGCTCCGGTTCAACCCGCCGGTCGGGCTCACCCAGCGTGAGGCCTGGCCACGGGTCGAGCACTGCCTGCGCGAATTTCTGGATCACCAGGGCGCGCGCTCGACCGCGATTTCGCTGGACCCCGCCCCGCCGCAAGCCGATCCGGTGAGCGGCAAGCTCCGAAGGATTTGCGGCGCGGCCGCCTCCCCCCGGGCTTGAGCCCCGGCGTAGCCGCCCCGGTGCGACGCCGGGGCTGGTCTGCATTTCATCAGCGCAGACAGGGGCGCGACCAGACGCTGCTCGTACCGCATTATCATTGGGCCGAGCGGTT
>CAIPNM010000263.1 GCA_903866395.1 uncultured bacterium | reverse complement strand
GCTGTCGGTCGGCTTTTCCATTTCATCGTTCATCGGTCCGCTCCTGGTGGGACCGATCATCGATTTCGCTGGTTTCCGTGCGGCGTTTTTCGCCCTGCTGCTGCTGCCGCTTGGTACGGCATGGTGGTTGAGCCGGGTGAAGTTCGAGGAGCGACCGCGCCTGGCGGGCGGTTCGCGCGAGTCAGCGGCCGAGCAGAGTGTGTTCGATCTGCTGCGCGACCCGGCGCTTCGCAAGGTATATCTGTCGGTGGGTGTGATCTCGGCCGCCTGGGACGTGCACCAGTTCGTCGTTCCAATCTACGGCTCTGCCATTGGCATGTCGGCGTCTGCCATCGGCATTTTGCTTGCGTCCTACTCGGCTGCCACCTTCGTGATCCGGGTCGCAGTACCCTGGCTCGCGCGGCGCGTGCCCGAGTGGCCCATGATTCTCGCGTCGCATGTCGTGGGCGGCATCATTTATCTGCTCTATCCGCTGACCGAATCTCTGCCGGTCATGATGATGCTGTCGTTTGTGCTCGGAATGGGGTTGGGCGTGTCGCAGCCCATCGTCCTGTCGCTTCTTCACCGGCTCGTGCCACCTGACCGGACGGGGGAGGCGGTGGGTCTCAGGATGGTGCTGGTGAACGGAACGCAGACCCTGCTGCCCGGCGCGTTCGGTGCGATTGGAGGCGTGTTCGGTGTGGCAACCCTGTTCTGGGGCATGGCGCTGCTTCTGGGCGGGAGCCTGTTCTACGTGGCCCGTGGCACTGACCGGCGGGGGCCGCTATGACCGACGGAGCCCAACCTTCGCCTGACCTTCCATCCCCTCGCTCGCTCACTGATCTGTTCGTGGCCTTCACCACCCTCGCGCTGCACGGCTTTGGCGGCGTGTTGCCATGGGCGCAGCGCACGCTGGTTGACGATCGCCGCTGGCTGAGCCGGGAGGAGTTTCTCGAAGTGCTTGCCTTTGGCCAATTGCTCCCGGGCCCCAACATCATCAACGTCGGCATCATCGTCGGTCATCGATACTTTGGCTGGCGCGGTTCGGTGGTGGCTGTCACCGGGCTGGTCCTGTTCCCAGCCGTGATCGTGCTGACGGCGGGCCTGGTTTATTCGCAATTCGTGAGCGTACCGGCCGTACAGAAGGGCTTGTCGGGCATGGCCGCGGTGGCCGCGGGCCTCATCATCGCGATGGCACTCAAGCTCGCCTGGGCGCAGCGCCGGCGCTGGCCATGGCTCGCGTTCGGGCTTGCGAGTTTCATTGGGCTCGCGCTGCTGCGCTGGCCCCTGCTGCAGGTGCTTGCGCTCACCGTCCCGGTTGCGGTGCTGCTTGCCTGGTGGAAGGAGGGGAAATCGCCATGACGTTCTGGGATCAGCTGGAGATGCTTGCGCACTTCGCCATGCTGTCGGCGATTGCGGTGGGCGGCGCGGTCTCGATGGTGCCCGACATCAGCCGCTACATGGTTGACGAGAAGGCGTTGCTGACCGCTGCGCAGTTCAGCGAGGCGATTGCCGTGGCCCAGGCAGTGCCAGGGCCCAATGTCCTCTTTGTCACGCTTTTGGGCTGGCAGACCGCCGGGCTGCTGGGAGCCGTGCTCGCGACCCTGGGATTGCTCGTGCCGTCCAGCCTGATCACCTATCATGCCAACCGCTGGCGCAGTGGCAACCTCGATACGCGCGCGGTTCGCGCCATCCGGCTGGGCCTGTCGCCGCTGGCAGTGGGGCTCACCTTATCGGCGGGCTGGGTGATCGCCGAAGGTGCGGTCACTCACTGGGCGCTCGCAGCCCTTTGCGCAGTGACCGTGCTGGTGTGTCTGGTGTCGAAGTTGAACCCGCTTTGGCTGATTGGGCTGGGCGCAGTGCTGGGGCCATGGGTTCTGCCTTAATGAAATGTCTCGATGAATGAGGGTGTGGTATGGCTGATGAAGCAATCTCCTGTGATCGCGAGGTGGATGCGCGGGGACTCAACTGTCCACTGCCGATTTTGCGGGCCAAGAAGGCGCTCACCGATCTGGGCAGTGGCCAGGTGCTGAAGGTGGTGTCGACCGACCCTGGCTCAAAGCGCGACTTCGAAGCGTTTGCGAGGCAAACGGGGCATACGCTGCTGCGCGTCGATGAGCAAGATCGGCAATGGACCTTTTTTCTTCAAAGGCGGTAACCCATGAAAGCGAGCTTCGATTACTCGGGTCGCCATGTCCTGGTGACCGGTGGCACGTCCGGCATTGGCGCAGCCACCGCCATTGCGTTCCGTCAGGCGGGCGCAAGCGTGATCGCCTGCGGTCTCACCGACCAGGAACTTTCGGCAGCGCGCGCCAATCCCGGCTTCGCAGGTATTGAACTTCGCCAGCTCGACGTGACCGATCGTGCAGCGGTCGATGCCCTCGTGGGCGGGTTGCCCAGACTGGATGCAGTCGTGAACAGCGCTGGCCTGATCCGCCGCGACACCGAGCATGACCCTGACGTGTTTGCGCATGTCATTGACGTGAATCTGAACGGTGGCATGCGGGTCAGCGCGGCCGCACGACCGCTACTCGCCCAGAGCCGTGGCAGCATTGTGTTCATTGGCTCGGTGATGTCGTTTTTCGGTGGGCCCAAGCAGCCTGCCTACTCCGCATCCAAGGGCGCTGTGCGCAATCTCACCATGTCGCTTGCCGCCGCTTATGCGGCCGATGGCATTCGCGTCAACGC
>CAIPNM010000262.1 GCA_903866395.1 uncultured bacterium | reverse complement strand
GGCATTTACTACGCCATGCTGGGCGGCCGCCTTGCAGCCGACGCCGCGCTGGCCGCGCTCCAGAGCGGGCGGGGCGCCGAGCTCGCATCCGCCCGCAAACGCTTCATGAAAGAGCATGGCCGGGTGTTTTTTGTGCTGGGTCTGCTGCAACGGTTCTGGTATGGCAACGACAAGCGGCGCGAACAGTTCGTCAAAATCTGCCGCGATCGCGACGTGCAGCAAATCACGTTCGATTCCTACATGAATAAGCGTCTGGTCCGCCGGCGTCCGCTTGCACACTTGCGTATTTTCCTGAAGGATCTTGCGCATTTGTTCGGCATCGCCAAGGCATGACCCACCCGCAGCAACCTTCCTCGTCCTCCGTCCAGCATTCCCCGTCTACCGACGCGGCAGCGCCGCGTGCGGGCCCTGACGTCATTGCGCCCGCACGCGGTCTCGGCATCGACTCGCTTGTCGCAACGGTCGCAGTCATCATCGTTGCCGGCACGGGCGGCGCACTGACCCGGCTGGATGATTGGTACTACGCGCTCAAGCAGCCCGCGTTCAAGCCCCCCGACTGGGCCTTCGGACCCGCCTGGACGTTGCTCTTTTTCATGATTGCCTGGGCGGCCGTGGTCGGCTGGCGCGCCGGGGCCCATCGCAGCCCATCGCCCCGAGCGCGCATGCTCACGCTGTTGGCAATCAACGCGCTCGCCAATGTGGGCTGGAGCCTGCTCTACTTTTTCCTGCGTCGCCCCGACTGGGCGCTCGCCGAGGTCGTAATCCTATGGGGCTCGATCGTGGCGCTCATCCTCCATTTCCGACCCTACGCACCCCGCTCGGCGTTCCTGCTCGTGCCCTACCTGCTCTGGGTGAGTTTTGCTGCGGTGCTGAATTTTGAGGCGGTGCGGCTCAATCGTTAACGGCGTGTCACCGGTTGCACGGCTACGGCCACTAACGGCCGCTGCTGATTACAATCGCCAGTTCCATAGCCCACGTCCCAGGTGACAACCATGGCTGTAATCAATCCCAGCGTCGATGCTGAACGCGCCTTTCAGGTGATGAAGCAGGGTGGAATCGCGATTCTTCCCAACGATGTCGGCTACTCCCTCATTGCAGCCCACGGCCCTGCGCTACGCCGTATCTTCGACACCAAACGGCGAGCGCCCACCAAGCTGAACGCCATGCTGGGTAACGATGACCTGCACCGCGAACTTCATCGGGTGAGCGACCGCGGACGCGCGATCGTGCAAGCCATCACCCAGGACTATGATCTGCCTCTTGGGCTGATCGCACCCTGCGATGCCGACCACCCGCTGCTTCGCAAACTCGACCCGGATACCTATGAGCGCAGCACCAAAGACAATACCCTGTTGATGCTGCTCAATTCCGGACCTTTTCATGCCGCCATCACCCAGATGAGCCTTCGCGAGCAGACACTCCTGTTCGGATCGTCTGCCAATCTTTCACTGCACGGCACCAAGTTCAGGGTGGAAGACATCGAACCCGAAATCCTCGCTATTGCAGATGTGACCATCAACTATGGTCTGATGAAGTACCACCCCTGGCAGGCGTCATCCACCCTGCTCGATTGCGAAACGCTTCAGGTCGTGCGGTTTGGAAGCTGCTATGAAAATATCCAGGACATTCTGAAGCGGCACTTCAACGTCACACTGCCCGAGCGGCCTGCCGCCTGAGCCCCCTTTCCGGAAAGAGCCCCCCACCATGAGCGAGCAAACCACTCCTGATCCGATTGCCGATGGCCGGCAAGTACATGACACCGTTGTTGCGGGTGGCGTCGCCATCTTCAAGGCCGATGTGGGCTACGCAATCGTGGGACATACCGAGCCCGCCATCCGTCGGATTTACGAGGCCAAGCAGCGCAGTTTCTCGAAGCCCTGCGGCATGTTTGGCTCTTATGACATGTTCCTGGAGGTGGTCGAGATTGACGCTCGGGCGCGAGATTTCGTGCACGCCGTGATCTTTGACCATCACCTGCCCATTTCGATCGTGGCCCCATTTCGGGCGGATCATCCACTGTTCCGGAGCATCGCCCCGTTTGTGATCGCCAACGCATCGAAAGCGGGCACGATGGATATCCTGATGAACGCTGGCCCCACGCATGACGAAATCGCGCGCCGGGCGCTTGAAACGCTCAAACCCGTCTTCGGCTCTTCCGCCAACCGGTCGCTTACCGGCAGCAAATTTCACTTCCGTGATATCGAATCGGAGGTTGTCGCTGCCACCACGCTCGCGCTTGACCGCGGCGCCTCGAAGTACAGCAATGCGCGCGGACTCGGGTCGTCCATCATCGATCTGCGCAGCTTCAGGCCAGTTCGAATCGGCATCGTGTTCGATGAACTGCGCGCGGTAGCAAAAAAACATTTCCAGATCGAGATTCCTGCTCAGGTCGACCCGGTCTGACGCGCAGCCCGCCTACCTGACGAACACCGGCGCCTCAGGACCAGGATAGGGCGAGCGTGCGTACGTGGGGGGCAGACGAAGAGCGGGCGAATAAGGAGTGAGTGCAAGACCGTCCCTTAGACGTCTGGGCAGATCAGGATTGGCAAGAAAGAGTTTGCCAAAGGACACCAACTCACACAGGCCCTCGCGCAACATCTGCTCGGCACGTTCCGGCGTGTAGGCCCCATTGGCGATCAGACAACCCGACCAGTGCCGACGCAGAAATTCCGTGGAAGTTCCACCCAGGTAGTCGTAGGCACAGTCCTCGACAATGCCGGTATGTACGTAGGCAAGCGGTAAGTCGGCCAGCGCCGACAGCAGCGCGGCATACGCTTCGTTGTCGCCCGGGGTCCAGGTCATTTCACCGAAGTAAGCAGCTGGCGATAACCGCAGGCCTACCCGGCCCGCACCGAACACGTCAATGCAGGCGCGTACCACTTCGATCCCAAACCTCGCGCGACGCTCGGGGTCGCCTCCCCAGTCATCGGTGCGGCGGTTGGTATGGCTGCGCAGGAACTGTTCGATCAGGTAGCCGTTAGCGCCGTGGACCTCAACGCCGTCGAATCCAGCCCGCCTGGCACGCAGGGCGCTTTCCCGGTGCTGCGCGATCACGCCCTCCACCTCTGTGCTTGAGAGCATGCGCGGGCGTTCGTTGTACAGGCTGGCAACGCCCGCCTGCCGGCGGGGTACGCGGTCGAGCACATCGGAGGCGCCCACGGGCTGCTGCCCCGAGAAATAGGAGTGCGCCACCCTTCCGGTATGCCAGAGCTGAACAAAGATCCGACCACCACGCTCATGGACCGCAGTCGTAACCCTTGACCACGCCGCTTCATGCGAGTCGAGGAACAGGCCAGGCGTATCGAGATAGCCCTGGACTTCCGGGGCGATCATGGTGGCCTCGGTGATCAGCAGACCCGCTTCAGCACGACTGGCGTAATGCTCGACCGCATCGGGAGGGGGCGACAGATCGGAGGTACAACGATTACGCGTGCACGGCGCCATCACGATTCGGTTCGGCAACCGAAGTCCGCCGCCCAGCTCAATCGCAGACCAGAGACTCGCCGAGGGCATCAGGGCTCCAGCGGCGCATACCAGCGAACCGCCGGCATCATGACCCCGCCCCGCTCACCCGGCCTCACAGAGCCATAGCGCTCAGCGTAGACAGGCGGCAGCGGTCTCGCACTCGGCGACGATAACCAGAGACGCAGCAGATGCCGACGACGATCGGGTTCCGGCCAGTCTTCAAAACTCATCCGGTCATGCAGCATGGTGTGGTTATGCACAAACTGCATATCGCCGGGTTCAAAGTCCATCATGAAGTGCAGTTGCGGACTCTCGGCAAGCGAGTCGAAATAATTGAGCGCTTCGACATGCAGAGGCGTCAGGCGAAAGGCGTCGGCAAAGCGCTGCGCGGAGTCAATGTATTGCCGGTGATAGATCGTTGACATCAACCCCTGGTACCAGTTGAATACCGGGATCGAAAAGAAGGGCTGGCCGCCAGGCGGCACTTCGCCGCGCCGGTCGGTGGCGAGCGGGTCAAAGAGCGCGGCAGCGAGTGCCGGCTCACGCGCGCGCATCTCGTTATAGATTGTGTTGGACGAGACCAGCGCTGACTCGCCACCCCGCCTCGACTTACGCAGACAGAGAAGACCCACGATGTCGCAGGAATCCGTATGGAAGGTCTGCCGAGCGTGGGTCTGATAAATACGTACTCGCGGATCCTTTGCATCAAGCCCCATATCGATCACATGCCCCAGCATGTGACCCTGGGCATTCTGCGGCCGGGCTAGCCCCAGGTGGGCGCCCACGCCATAGAACGCCGCTGCACTCACCGCCCGCGGCCATTCATCCACAGGTAGCCCGCGCAATAGGGCAAACCCCGCACCGTTTACCAGCCGCTCATGCCAGACAGCGAGCCGAGCAGATAGCCGGGGCAACGGAAAACCAGCCGCTCTGATCTCGCTGATATCGGCGCCCGTATCGAGAAACCGCTCCGCCGCCTGTTGCAGTTCGACAAGATCGGCGTCATCCAGGGCAAAGCACCAAGTCTGGGGATTCTCCGCAACCTGGGATCCGTACCAGACCGACGCGCCCTCGATCGGCCCGGGGAGTGAATGCGCAACCATCATGAACGCTCCTCGGAAGACCTGAGTCGCGTGCGCCGCGTCAGGGCCACCCTTCGTTTGTCACGCACCGGGTCAGGCACCAAAGCTGAGATCACCGATCGGCGGATTGCACCGGGAGGGCGTGAGCAGCCGGACCTCCTGGTCGCGCAGGAACGGCCGCACCTTCGTGAGGTAAGCCTTGAAGGCCGGATCCTGATACAGCTGATCACGCCTGCGCTGCCGGTCATTCAGATCCTGGTAGGCGAACATCATGATGATCTGGTTGATATTCCCAACCTCGGTCCGATAAAGGCCCAGGAAGTTGCCGCAGATACGAACCTGCGGCTCAAGTCCCTCGGTTTCAAACAGCTCCATGAATGCCGAGACAGTTCCGGAGTGAAGCGTGTAGGCGCGATAGTCAATGATCATGGGTGTTGAGACTCGAAAAAAGGTTTAAATCAGGCGTGCCGCCGCTCGGGCGACGACCGCTTCACGCGCCGCCTGCATCGCTGCCGATGCCTGCTGCACCTCATCGACGCGGGCTGGCGGCGCGCGCAACGGACTGCCCGAATCAAACGGTGGTGCGGGGGCATATTCCAGGCCGAGTTGAACGCGCTCAGCAACCGCCTGCCCCCAAAGCCGCGCAACCACATGGAGTCCGAAATCGATGCCCGCGGTAACGCCCCCGCCCGTAATGAGAGGTCCGTCTTCAACCACACGGTCATTGACAGGCGTTGCGCCGAAGGCGGCAACGAGTGGCAACGACAACCAGTGGCACGTGGCACGACGGCCGCGCAACAGCCCCGCCGCACCGAGCACCAGCGACCCGGTGCACACCGCGCTCACCACCCTGGCACCGCCCGCCTGACGCCTGAGAAAGGCAAGCGTTGATTCGTCTTCCATGAGCGCTGCGACACCGGGCCCACCCGGTACGCACACCACATCGAGCGGCGGGCAGTCGGCGTAAGTGGAGGTGGGCTCGATTCTCAATCCCTTGGCCGCCCTGACCGGCCCGGCGCGGGGTGCAACGAGATGCACCTGTGCCCACGGGACACTTGAAAACACCTCCCACGGACCAACGAGGTCGAGCAGCAGCATGTCGTCAAAGGCCAGCAGACCAATCTGCAGCCGCTCCGGGGTGACAGGAGAAGGATCAGCAACAGGACCGGCGCTCATACGCTCTCTCCTTGCGGCAAGAGAATGGGCGAGAGCGCCGCGGCCACTTGCAACAGCCGGTCATCCTCATAGCGTCGCTCGATCAGCTGAATACCGATGGGCAGCCCGTTGGCGCCAGTCATGCCAGGCAGACTGATGCAGGGCACACCCAACGCAGTAAACATACGATTGAAGGTGGCTTCACCCTGGGAAGCCAGACCCGGTGTTGCTTCACCGGGAGCGCTCAGCGTCATCACCGCATCGAACCCGGACATCATCGACTCGAACTCCACGCGTCGGGCAGCGACCGCATCCAGGGCAGCTCGCATCTGCGCGGCATGGTAGCCGTTGCGGTTTTCAACCTTCTTCGCAAAGTCGCTATGCAGCCGATCCCGGTGGGCAAGGTATTCAGGAAGAAAAGCCGCCCGCCCGGCTTCATGCATGAGGGCATCCTGTTCGGCGGTGAGGGTGTTGAACGACGCAGGCATCACGAAAGGCCGCACACGAACACCCGCTCTGACAAATCGATCGGCCGCAGCATGGAGCGCCGCTTTGGCGTCCTCCGTGGCCGCAGACCACATGGGTGTCTCGCATAAGCCGATGGTGAGCGCATCGGGTGCGGGCGGCGAGAGCTGCGCCGAATCGAGAATCCGGTAGGCCTGGGCGAGCAGCCAGAGATCCGGGACCGAGCGTCCATAGAGGCCGACCGTATCCAGATGCAGCGAGTAGTGCTTGATTCCTTCAAAACTGATCCGGCTGATGGTGGGCTTCATGCCGTGAATGCCACAGAATGAGGCGGGCCGAATCGTTGAACCGCCTGTCTGCGTGCCCAGCGATAGCGGCGCCATGCCGTCAGCGACTGCTGCGGCTGACCCCGAGGAGGACCCGCCTGGCGTTCGCGAAAGATCATGGGGATTTCGCGTGAGCGGTCGTCGGCCACCGGAGGCAAACTCAAGCGTATCGGTCTTACCCATCATGACGGCGCCGCTTGCCCTCAGGACGGCTACGCAGTTGGCATCCTCGCCCGGTCGATGGCCTTCATAAATCGGCGAGTTGTGCTGCGTGGGCGCATCGCGCGTGTTGATGACGTCCTTCACCGCAAACGGGATGCCGTGTAGCGGGCCTCGCCGTGGCTCACGGTCGCGCTCCCTTGCGCTGGCAAGCACGGCAGCCGGATCGATGGCCGTGAAGGCTCGCACCTGCGCATCGCGCGCGGCCACACGCTCCAGGAACGCCCGCGCGTAGTCCTCACAGGTGAGAAGCCCCGCCGCCATGTTTGCCGAGGCCTGCGCAGCCGTCATGCGCCACAGATCCATGCTCACTCCTGCGCCTGATAGGCATCGAGCATTGCGCCATACGTCGTTGGCCAGACCCCGGGATGCGACAGGATGATCTCCAGTGCACGCCGGAACGCTGCAATGCGATTAGGTTGCCCGGTAAGCCAGCTGTTCGCAGAGATCGCGAAGACCCGTCCACCATATTGTTCGGCTTCCTGCCACAGCGTGACAAAGCCATCGACCAGCTGCTCGACATAGGCGTCGTTCGAGAGGTTGAAGTCGAGCACCGACTGACGGTCATTCACATCGAGTGCGAATGGCATGCCGTACACCGCACTCGAGCTTGCGTTCATGCGGACGGGTAAGTCGTCGATATTCCAGTCGAGCGTGTAGCGAATCTGATGTTCGCTCAACAGATCAAGGGTGACGTGCGATTCGGACTGCATGGGCGAGAGCCAGCCGGTCACCGGCTGGCCTGACGCTTGCCGTAACAGCGCGAGCGCACGGGTGATGGCTACGCGCTCATCGTCGACCGCCGACTTGCCGTGAAACACCTGGCTCATATCCAGGCCATGCGCTACCACTTCCCAGTTGCGACGGGTGACTTCCTGCAACAGAAACGGAGCGCGCTCAGCGACCCGGGCATTGATCGCGACCGATGCCGGCACACCCAACTGTTCGAGCACTTTGAAAATACGGTAGATGCCAACCCGGGTGCCATAGTCACGAGTGGTGTAGTTCCAGTAGTCAGGGTAGGGGCGCTCCATGCCACCCACCGCTTTGACCACCATCTGTGCTGGATTCATGTTCAGCGGGAAAAACTCCACCACCGGCACCACCACCAGCGCGATGCGCGCATCGCCTGGCCAAACAACTTTCTTGTGCCGGAACAGATTGCGATAGTCGTAGCGGTCATGGTCCATGCCGGGCGCACGACGGGGATATTCAAGGTAGGAGCGGGGCAGCGTCATGAGAGGTCCTTTCTATGCGCCAAGCGCGCTCGCAACCGGGTCGTAGTGATTGGCGAGGTACCACTGCGCAATTTCACGACCGGTTGCAAGCCATACCTTGTCGCGACGGGTGATGTAGCGCAGCGCCTCGTCGAATTCGCGCAATCGATGCGGCAGTCCGATGAGCCACGGATGGAGCGGCAGACACATCACCTGCGGATTGTCCGCACCCTCCTCCCAAAGCTG
>CAIPNM010000261.1 GCA_903866395.1 uncultured bacterium | reverse complement strand
GCGCGTCCGACGAAGTCATGTCTGCCGCACGTCGTCTACCGGATTCGGCGGCGGCGGTGGTGCAGGGGTGGGCGGCTGCGCGCGCCGGTGCCGTGAGCACCCTCCGCGATCTCGATCCAGTGATGGCGAAGACATCGCGCAGGGACTCTTGGTTCGCCGCCTCATCGAGACTCCGAGCGGAATGGCGGTTGGACGCCGCCGCGCGAGCCGATGCTGACTCGATGGAAAGAAAGGCCTATGTTTCAGAGGCTCTCGCGATCATCGATTCCGCTCTGGTCTCCGGTGTGACCACCGATCTGTTGTTCCAGCGTGCGGCGGCGGCGGAGCTGGCCGTCGACCATGACATCCTCATCGAGAGTGCTGCGGCGCTGGCCGACCTCGTACAGAAAAAATTCCTCGCGCCGTCGGCGAACGGAGGTCCTGCAGGTGACACGGCACTTCAAACGAGGCGGCTGCAGGCGCTGCGGGGCCTGCTGGTGTCATTGCCGGAAACTCCGCGCGTGCGTCAGGTGATCGAGTCGCTGGACGGCACGCTCAACGATGTGGCGCAGCTCACTGTCGCAGAGCCGCGCCGATGACGGAGAGGACAGGTCCTGACGGGTGCGCCGTTTACTTTATCGGTCCCCTTCTTGCCGAAATCGGTCTAAATCTCTCGCGGACGCTTCAGCGCCCGGGTGGCCTACGGTAAAACCGAAACAATGGCGTGTTACCGCGCATCAGGCTAAGGGGGAATACCAAAGTGACTCAGGCAAGAAATCCACTCGTACCAGCGTTCGCAGCGAAGATCCCCGCGACGATCCTCGCAGGCGTGTTGATGACCGTTTCCTCGCTGGCATCCGCTCAGGGCGGCGCGGGTCCGGATGCCGAGGTCGCACTCGAAGAAATCGTGGTCACGGCGCAGAAGCGCACCGAACGCCTGCAGGACGTGCCCATCTCCGTTCAGGTTGTCAGCGGCGAACGCCTGCAGAATGCGGCTGTCCAGAACTTCGAAAACCTGGAGGTGCCGGGGTTGCGAGTCTCGCGCGGCGGCATGTCCGACACGATCACGGTACGCGGCATCGGCTCCGGCCAGAATCTCGGGTTCGAGCAGTCGGCGCCGATGTACATCGATGGCATCTACTACGGCCGCGCGCGGACGCAGCGGCTGGGATTCCTGGATGTCGAACGCATCGAGTTCCTGAAGGGTCCGCAGCCGACCTACCTCGGCAAAAACGCCGCAGCGGGCGCAATCAATATTACCACCCGCAAGCCAGGTCCCGAGCTCGAGGGCGACTTCATGGGGAGCTACGAACCGGTGACCAACGAGCGCGCCGTATCCGGAGGAGTTTCGGTGCCGCTTGGGGACCAGTGGGCGATCCGGGGCGCATTCAAGTACCGCAAATCCGATGGCTATCTGACCAATACCGTCACCGGGCGCAAGGAACCCGCCGTCGAGGACAATCTCGCGCGCCTGACGCTGGTCGGAAATCTCACTGATAGCCTCAAGCTCACCGCGAACGCCTACTACGGAAACAACCTCGATCTCGGACGCAACAACCAGTCCACGATCTGTACCCCGAACTTCCGCCGCGACATCTCAAGCGAAGCGCAGGACCCCTGCGTTTTCGATCTAGAGAAGGCTGGCTTCGGTACGATACCGGCGGCCGCCCAGGCCTCCCGTCCGGACCTCTATCGGGATGATGGCGGCGGCTCGTTTGTCAGTGACATGATCGCCAAGGGCGGCGTTCTGCAGCTCGACTGGTCTCTGCCGAGCGGAATCTCGCTGACCTCAGTGACCGGTTACTACGAATTCAACAACTTCCAGTTCATCGACACCGACCAGGGCGTGGCCGACTTCTCGGCGGCGACATTCTTAGAGGACTACAAGCAGACCAGTCAGGAGTTCCGCCTGATATCTCCGGATACCGGTGCCTTCAAGTGGTTCCTGGGTCTGTATGCCGACAAGAACACCAATACCGTCTGGAACGGATCGGGCGTGAACGCGAGAAACTTGCTGCCGATCACAGGGCCGGTGGTTCCGCCGCAGACGCCCCGCACGCCAGCATACGTTGCCGCCAATATCAGTGGAAGATACCAGTACGCGGAGGAGGACGCCGAGTCGTGGGCAGCTTTCGCCGATGGCAGCTATGATTTCACTGACAGGTTCACCGCTCGCGTGGGCGTGCGTTATGAGCAGGTCAAGAAGGACAACAACTTCAGATTTTGTACCGGGGTGGTCCCGTTCCCGATCTGCAACCTCGCGCCACTCCCGGCCGGCACCATAACTTCGCTCACGGACACGGAATTCCAGCCAGTCCTGGTGCTCGATTACCAGCTGATGCAGGACGTCATGCTGTACGGAAGCCTCAAGAAGGGCTTCAAGGCAGGCGGCTTCTCGGGCACAGATGGACTCAGCTTCCGGCCGGAGAGTGTCACCGCGGTTGAGCTCGGCGCCAAGACCAAGACCCTCAACAACCGTCTGCTCGTCAACGTGGCAGTCTTTAGCGGCAAATACAGCGATCTGCAGGTGTCCTCGTTTGATCCGGTGTTACGCGCTTTCGTGACGAACAACGCCGCCTCCGCCAAGAATCAGGGTGTCGAGCTCTCCTCTGAATTTGCCGCCACCGACAAGCTGCGGTTATCGCTGGACGTGGCCTATCTGGACGCGACCTACGACGAGTTCACCAACGCGGCTTGCTGGGCAGGACAGACGACACTCGGGACAGGGTGCGTCCCTTCGTCTGTGAATCCAGCGGTCAGTGTTCAGGACCTGAGCGGCGTCACGCTCCCGTACGCGCCCAAGTGGTCCGGCACTCTGGGTGTGGACTACCGGCTCGACGCTGGCGCCCGGTTCTACACGACGTGGGGCGCAGACCTCTATGTCACAAGCGAGTTCGCGACACTGTCTGATATCAATCCTTTTGCATTCCAGTCCGGGTTCGAGAGAGTAAACCTGCGCGCGTCGTTCGCACCGAACGACGACAAGTGGGAGGTCGCGGTCGTAGCCCGCAACGTCACGGACTTGCGGACCGCCTCATTCAAGAATGCCATCCCGGGCGGCTTCTTCTCCATTAGCTCGTTTACTGAGCCGCCGGCGACCTACACGATCCAGGCGCGTTTCAAGTTCTGAGTCGACTGGTCGGGGGTGACCATGAGCGATATGTACCGCGCGACGGATGTACGATACCCGGCAGTTCATCAATCCGGGGCCGCCACGAGGGCGGTGCTCATGTACGTGACGTCCCCCCGCTTTTGAGTAGCACTGTGATCTAGAGTCTGACACGCGAGGGGAAGGAGCAACGTACAGATGATTGGTTGGCGTCTTGCCCAGGTCCGCAGGGTGGGAAACACTGGCGCGCAGCGAGCTATAACGTCCCGACGAATTCGTTGATCGTTCCACTCAGCCAGTCTTGTGTGCTGATGCTCGGAAATGACTCGCAAACAATGTATTACGCACCTGGCAGCGATGGAAATCTAGGACGTCTATCCGCCTACGACGTGAAGACACTCAAGCCGATATAGACTGTCCAGCAGCGCACGCCTTTAACCACCGCTGTGTTATCCACTGCTGGGGGCGTAGCCGTCGTTGGCGACTATGATCGGCGCTTCCGTGCCGTCGACGTCCGAAATGGCAAGACACTGTGGAAGACTCGTCTCGGGACCACCGTTCAGGGCCATTCGGTCACCTTCAGCGTAAAGGGAAAACAATACATCGCCATCACTACTGGGCTTGGCGGTGGCAGTCAACAGTAAAGACCGATGACACTCCTGCCCGAGGTTCATCGGCCGTTGAAGGGGAATCAGTTGTACGTATTCTCGATGCCTGACACAGAAAGCGGCGCCGAATGAAGACTCATCCGCCGATGGATGGAGCCGATTTTCGAAGGCGCGGCAAAGCCGTGATGATCGGATCGGTAGGGAATCTGGTCGAGTGGTACGACTTCTACGCGTACGCAGCTTTTTCCCTGTTTTTTGCCCATCTGTTTTTTCCCGGTGACGATGTCGTCGTCCAGCAGTTGAATGCAGCAATTCTTTTCGCGTTGAGTTTTCTGGTTCGGCCTTTCGGCAGCATCATTTTCGGACATATCGCCGATCGTCATGGCCGGAAGATGGCGCTCACTCTTTCTGTGGCGCTGATGTGTTTTGGTTCGCTCATCATTGCCGTCACTCCCACATACGAACAGATCGGGGCGTTTGCACCGGCAATGCTGCTGGCGGCGCGCCTTCTTCAAGGATTGAGTCTTGGCGGCGAGTATGGTGCGAGTGCGACATATCTCAGCGAGGTGGCGCACCCGAATCATCGTGGCTTTTTTTCGAGTTTTCAGTACGTTTCCCTGATTGGTGGTCAACTTGCCGCCGTTCTGGTTCTGCTTCTCCTGCAAAAAGTGTTTTTGACAACAGAGCAGCTGATGGATTGGGGATGGCGAATCCCGTTTGTCATCGGTGCTCTACTCGCCGTTGTCGCAGCGCTCATGCGCAAAACGCTAGTAGAGACGGAGGTTTTTGAGTCGCGAGTCAAGACAGCGGGGCGAAAAAATCCCCTCAAAGAGCTGTTGCAATATCCGCGTGAAATCGCCCTCGTGGTCGGGCTGACCATGGGGGGCACCGCGGCGTTCTACACGTACACGACTTACATGCAGAAATATCTTCGTCTCACCGTGAAGCTCGACAGTGATCAAACGACGATGGTGACGGCCGGATCACTGATCTTTGCGATGCTGTTGCAGCCGATTTACGGAGCGATCTCGGACGTAATCGGTCGAAAGTGGCTTCTGATTGGCTTTGGTGTCGCGGGCACACTGTTCACTATCCCATTACTCACGACGTTGCAGACGGCTTCCGGGCCTTTGCAGGCATTTTTTTTGATTGCCATCGCCTGGGTGATTGTTTCCGGTTACACATCGATTAATGCGATCGTCAAAGCGGAACTGTTCCCGGCTCGTGTTCGAGCTACGGGAGTTGCTCTTCCCTATGCTGTGACGGTGTCGGTGTTTGGCGGTACCGCAGAGACCTTAGCGCTTTGGTTCAAATCGATCGGTCGGGAGACGTGGTTTTACTATTACTTGACGACATGCATTGCGATCTCCTTGATTGTTTATGTATTCATGCGAGATACGCGTGATGAAACCGCCATGTCTGAATAGTTCGGAGAACTCGAGATGATATCAAGCAGACAGTCGATTGCTGCGTGCATCATGGTGATGACATCGGTCCTCGCCGTTGCACAGCAGGGGTCAGTGCCACCGACAGCGCCTGCACCTGTCATGGGTATGACTCTGAGGTCGACCGCCTTTGACGGTGGCGCTCTGATACCCGAGAAATACACGCAAGCGGTTCCCACACCCGTCTCGCTGCCTCTCGCCTGGAGTTACGTTCCTGACGGTGTCCAGAGTTTCGTGCTGATCTGCGAAGATCTGGACGCTGCGCCCAATAAGTCACCTGTTGGGACTCTGCACTGGCTTGTGTTCAACATTCCGGCGGAGTCGCGGAGTCTTGCCGAGGGGACTCCCGCTGTGGCGCCGCTCTCCGATGGAACGGTGCAGGGGCTTAATCAAGGCCGAGTGGTGGGTTGGCGTGGACCGGGAGCTCGATGGCCCGGGCCGAGCGTCAGCCGCTGATCCCGCCCGGCGCAGCCAATGAAGTCTGCTCGATGGACTTCGTCTTCGATCGAGTCACTGGTGATCGTGGACGACGCGACGTATAAGAGCGTGGCGATCGCAGTCGAGCACAGCATCGGCGGAAAGCACCTGACGAGGATCCTGAGCGATGTTGCGCGAGGCAAGGCAAGCCTGCGATCGTCCGATCTGACAACGGTCCGGGATTTGTGGGCTGCAGCACTCAACTGGCCGTTCCGGATGGGCGTGCAACTGAAGCTAATCGAGCCCGGCAAGCTGAACCAGAACGCCTATGTTGAGAGCTTTAATTGACGAGTGCGGGACGAGTGCCTGAACAAACACTGGTTCACCAGCCTGGTTCATGCCAAGGCTGTCATCGACGACTAGCGGAGGGAATACAATGAGCAAAAGACCCAAGAAGTCACTCGGCGGGCTACCCCCTACCTCGTACGCAAAACATATGACCGAGAAGGCCCTTACAATCTCCGGAACACTCCAGACCCAACCGCTACTGAAAGCGGAAGGATGTCGTGCCTGCGTTTCATGAGAAGATCTTTACTCTATGTAACACTGTTTATTTGCCTACCTGCGGCAGCCGTTGCTCAGAAGGGGGCGGTCTCGGCGGCAGATCCGCGTGCAGCGGCCGCAGGACAAGAGATGCTGCGTCAGGGGGGCACGGCGGCAGATGCAGCGCTGGCCATGATGCTGGCACTGACTGTGGTCGAGCCGGCTTCGTCGGGAATCGGCGGCGGCGGATTCTTCATGTATCACGACAGCAAAGCCGATGATGTGGCAACGATTGATGGCCGCGAAACG
>CAIPNM010000260.1 GCA_903866395.1 uncultured bacterium | reverse complement strand
AGAGGTATCGCTGGCAGACGAAGATGGACTTGGCGCGCTCAGGTATGTCTGGTCTGCGAATGGCAATGTGATTGCCGGCGCCAACGACTCATCGCTCGTGCTTACTCAGGCGCATGTGGGTGCCAGGATCGCAGCGACCGTGTCTTACACGGACGGGTACGGTGCGTCTGAATCGGTTGGCGCTGCCGCCACGCGTGCGGTGGCCAATGCCAACGATCTGCCGAGCGGCTCGGTCACAATCGCTGGCCGTGCCGCCCGCGGGCAGACCCTCACTGCCTCCAACAATCTCGCCGATATCGATGGCATGGGACAGGTCTCGTATCAGTGGCGCGCGGACGGTCAGGCGATTGCCGGGGCGACGTCATCAACCTTGACGCTTGAGCGTGCCCAGGTGGGTAAAGCGATCACGGTTTCCGCCGCATACGTCGATGCTTTTGGGACCCAAGAAAACGTGGTGTCTGCAGCGACCGCGCCGGTTGAGCGTGTCAACTGGGATCCGACCGGCGAAGTGCGAATGCTGGCACAGGTGGCGCAGGCGGCGGTCGAACGGCCGTTGGGTGCGTCGGACATCACTAAACCGCAGTCACAATTTTTCAATCCTGCCACCGGGCATATCTACGAGATTGTCTCCGGGAACCTCACTTGGGCTCAGGCCAATGCGGCGGCCGCTATTCGTTCGGTCGCCGGGGTGAGCGGCCATCTCGCAACCCCAACCGACTATGCCGAACTCATGTTTATTTTTGGTTCAGGTGGGGGCTACGGCGGAACGGGGTTATCACCTGAGGCCTGGGTTGGTCTGTCGGATGCCGATACCGAGGGTTCGTTCCGCTGGGGCGCGGGGCCAGAGCAGGGTACGGCATCGAGTTGGGAGATTCGCGAAAACAGCGCATCGGCGGACTACGTATCGCTGAGTGACTCGGCCATTCTCTATGCGCGCGCGGGAACGGTTGCGCTACCAAAATACGTGGTCGAGTACAGCGATCCAGTAGTGATTTCGCCGGCTCGCCCCACCATTGTTGCTGGTGATGCTGCGCACTTCACCGAGGGGCAGGTGTTGTACGCCGATTCCGGTTTGTTGGCTGATGCGGATGGCATGGGCGCGGTGTCCTATCAGTGGCAGCGCGGCGCCACTTCAGGTAATCAAGGTTGGTCAGACATCACCGGTGCAACCGGTGCGGGCTATACGCTCGCCAACGCAGATGTTGCACGGCAGATTCGTGTACGGGCTACCTACCTTGATAATCAGGGCACCACCGAGACGGTTTTCTCAGCTGCTTCAACACCGGTTATTAACCGGAATGACGCGCCGTCCAGCGCCGACAAAGCTTTAGCGCTCAGGGAAGATGTCGCGCATATTTTTTTCGCAGCAGACTTTACGTTCAATGATCTGGATTCTGGCGATCAGCTTGGGGCGGTCCGGATCGACTCGCTGCCTCCGGCCAGTGCGGGCGCGCTGCTCTTGGGCGCAGCCGCAGTGTCGTCAGGCCAGCTGATTCTTGTCGAACAACTGGGCTCGCTTCGCTTTGTGCCTGCGTCAAATGTTCACGGAGCGCTTGGAAGCTTCCGCTTCTCTGTGCGTGATGCCGAGCTGTTCGACGCCACGCCCAACACCATTACCCTGAACTCGACGGCGGTCAATGATCCGCCGGTCAACACTGCGCCCCTGGCACTGAGTGTTCGCTCAAATGCCAATTTTTCAATCAACGGGCTTGCGGTGACCGATCCCGATGCGGGCAGCGTGAACATCAGCGTGACGCTGACAGCGCAACAAGGCGTTTTAACCGCCCAGGGCTCCCCGATCGGTGTGGCGGTGGCCGGTAGCGGAACGTCCACCATCAAGCTCACCGGTGCCGCGGTTGATCTGAATAAGGCGCTGGCCTCAGGGCTGAGCTACCGAAGCCTGCCTAACTTCGTCGGAAACGATTCGCTCACGATGACGTCAACCGACTTCGGGTTCTCAGGCGAAGGCGGCACCCTCACCGATGTGGACTCAATCGCAGTCACGGTGCTCCCGCCGATCGTGAACCGCCCGCCTACGGGTAGCGTCACGATAACCGGCAATCCGCGACAAGCGATCCCGCTAACGGCTGGCCAGACGCTTTCCGATCCTGATGGAATTTCGAATGGTGCGATCAGCTTCCAGTGGCTGTCAGCGGGCGTGCCCATTACGGGCGCCACCACCGCAACATTCACCCCGACCGCTGACCAGGTTGGGAAGTCCTTAAGTGTGGTCGCCCGCTACGTCGACAACGAGGGCTTCGCGGAGTCGATGTCCAGTACGGCGACCGCGGAGGTGGGCCCTGAGCTCACAATTTCGCAAACCGTCGAGTCATGGGACTCCAATCTTTTCCGTATCTACGGCCGAAACGGCGAACTTCCCGTTGCCGGTTTCATCAAACGTGGTGAGCGCGGCGATGTATTCCTTGCGAAGGGAAGCGCCCAGATCGTCAGCCATGTTTCAGGTCCGGACGGGAAATTCTTCGAAGTCTTTACCAACGACACGGGTAGCCGACTGAGGCTGCTGAGCGAGGCCGATACACAGGGTAAGCAGGACCAGCGGGCGTTCGAAATTGGCTCCGACGGACGAGAGCGGATTTACTCCGTTGCGGGCGATGATGTGTACGTGGCCACACTTTATTTTGCCGACAAAGGGTGGTCGACGACACTTGCCTTTGTCGTGGTTGACACGTTACCCGCTGTGTATGTGAGCGGGAACCCAACGGAAACCATCACGCTCCATGAAGGCACCCCCCTCACCGGTTCCATCACGGGCAGCAAGGGCAAGGACGCCTATACCGGAGCGAACGCTGCAACGGCCAAGTCTGCCATCTACCAGGCATCGATCGTCGATCTGTTTGGCGAGAGCGAGATCAGTGCGTCCGCCTCTGGTGTATGGGAGCCGCTGGGGATTGACGCAAGCAGTATCAAGCTCGGGGACTCAACTCAGAAGATCTCGGTGAGCGTTGCGGGGCCGGGGTACGCGGCGGCGATCTCGGCATCCAGCGTCGAGATGGGTGCTGGCGACAGCACAGTCACAGTCGTTGTCGCCAATGGTGCGGCTGGCGACGAGCGACGCATGTCGGCAATTCAGAATAGCTCCTTCAAGGCTGGGGCCGGGCGCGACATTCTGGAAGTGTCGGCGACCGACGCAACCACGAACGACGGTACGGAAAACTTTGTTCGGGCGCTCCTCCAGGTTGCCCCCTCATCGTCTGGCGGTATCGATATGGGGGAGGGTGATGACGAGGTGACTCTCAGGGCGTCGAACTCCGACCGCCGATCCGCGACGGCTGCGGAGTCCAGCCTGATTGCGCTGGGCGGAGGTCACGACAAAGTCGTCGTTGAATCAACGCTGGTTGGCCTGGACCGGACCACCATTGAAGGTGGTCCTGGTAACGATCAGATCGCAATCAACGCCTTCCTGGTGGGGGCAAAAAGCGCGCAGATTTCTGGTGGTGATGGTAACGACATCATTGCCTTCCAGGGGGGCGGTGACTATTCAGTGAGCACGGATAGCTCAGAAATTTTGCTTGGCGCCGGCGATGACCGGCTTGAGCTGGAACGTGGGACTGGAACGATCGACGGTGGTGCCGGGGCTGACACCATCAGGTTCGCCGGAGCGTCGGGGCAGTACCTCGTCGCACAAGCCACGCTAGGTCGGATCAGTGTCAAAAACGTTCTTGATGGCCGCACCGATTTTGCGGTCTCGAACGTTGAGCGTTTTGAATTCTCCGATCGGACCTTAACGCAGGCCGAAGCGCTGACCCTCCTGGCTACAACCAAACTACCGCCGGCCGATAACTCATTTAAAACGCATGAGGGCGAGCCGCTTACCGGGTACATCGCCGGTTCAACGGGTAACGATACCTACCTTGGCGGCGGGCGCTCTGGGGTTCTCGCGGCAATTACCCGCGCAACCATCAGCGACCCGTTGGGTTCGAATTCTGTTCGCGCAGAAATTCGCAGTGGATGGAGCGCTAGCGGTATCGAGTTGTCGACAATTCGATTCGGTGACGGCGCAAGCAGCATCGACGTTGAGTCGATCAGCAATGGCTCACTCACAGGGATAAGCGCCTCGCTCATCGAATTCGGCGCGGGGTCCGGGCGGATCAGCGTCAACATCGGCACAGGCACCACGAATGATGCGCGCAACATGCGCGCAATTGATGCCACAACCATTCGAATGGGGGCTGGGGTAGATGTCCTGGAGGTGATGGCGAGCGACGAGACGGTGAATGACGGAATCGAGAATTTCGTTCGGGCGATCCATAACTCGGGGGTGATCGATCTTGGTGATGGTAACGATCAGGCTCGCCTGACAGCATTCAACGCTGGATCGCGGGCGGCAACCGTCGTTGAGCGGAGCGCGATATTGCTCGGTAACGGTGACGACAGGCTCGAGATCACTTCATCGCTGATAGGCCTTGATTCGAGCACCGTAGACGGTGGTGCAGGGAATGACACGCTGATTTTTGCGGCGGAGCAGGTTGCGCTCAAGAGCAGTGAGCTTCTTCTTGGTACCGGAAACGATTCGGTGATGTTCATGCCGGGGGGAGAGCGTTCAGCCAGTCTCGACATGAGCACTATCAATCTCGGGTCGGGTGACGATCGCCTTGAGGTTGATCGTGGCAATGGCACGCTGGAAGGTGGTTTCGGAATTGACACGCTCTTCATCAACGGCGTGTCGGGGAACTTCCGGTTGACCCAGCCGTCGCCTGGACAATTATCAGTCCGCGATATGACCGATGGTCGGACTAACCTGCGCGTGAGTGGTTTTGAGACGCTGCAATTCTCAGACCGGTCGATGACCGTTAGCCAGGCCCTTACAGAGCTCGCGCAAACGCCTTTGCCGACCTTGTCTGAGTCGAGTCGTATTCATCAGGGTGATCCACTCTCTGGGTACATCAATGGCTCAAGCGGACATGATCAGTACATCGGCCAGAACGCAAGTGCAGGCCTTACAGCGATTTCACGTGCGTTTATTACGGACAGCCTGGGCGACAGTACGGTCAGCGCCGTCTCGCGGGGCGGTTGGAGTGCGAGCGGAATTGAGGCGTCGACCGTGCAGTTCGGTGATGGCACGCACGCAGTAACGGTTGAGGTGGTGAGTAACGGGTCAACTGTAGGCATTTTCAATACGCAACTGAATTTCGGTGCGGGCGACAGCCTGGTTGATGTCCGGGTTGATACAGGCACCACCAACGACAACCGCAGCATGCGCGGTCTTGATGCGGTGACCTGGCTGGCTGGCGCGGGGCGTGATGTTCTCGAGGTCAAGGTCTCTGACGGCACGGTGAACGACGGCCTTGAAAATTTTGTGCGCGGGTTGAATAGCGTCACTGCAGATTTTGGCGAGGGCGCGGATCGGGTATCGGTTGTTGTCACAAATGCCGGCGCTCGAGCGGCAACCGGCATTGAAAGCGGGAATCTGACACTTGGCGCAGGTGATGATCAGATGCGGGTTGAGTCGACTCAGTCGGGACTGGTTCGCGCAACCGTCGACGCGGGCGATGGCAACGATACGGT
>CAIPNM010000259.1 GCA_903866395.1 uncultured bacterium | reverse complement strand
GAAGCCCCGCGTGTAGCGAGGCCCTTATTGCGGCCCTTCTGTTCCTTGCGATATTTGCGTCGAGCGGGTTGCAGCATCGCTCACTCCTTCATTCAGGCTTCTTGGCGGCGTCGGTGGCCGGGGCGGCTACCTTGCGCACGCGCTTGACTGCGGTCTTGTTTGCGTCGACGGCGTCAGCCGCGGGCGCAGCGGGCGCACCGTCGGCTGCCGGCGCGCGGCGGGGACCACGTGGACCCGCGCCAGGACGGCCCGAGGGCGGACCGCGACGCGGACGGCGATCTTCACGCTCGGGAGCGGGCGCTTCCTTCTCGGCGGTCTGCGGCGCGTCATGACGGCCAAGGGTGTCGCCCTTATAGACCCAAACCTTGACACCGATGGTGCCGTAGGTGGTACGTGCCTCGGAAAAACCGTAGTCCACATCGGCGCGCAGCGTGTGAAGCGGCACACGGCCTTCGCGGTACCACTCGGTACGCGCGATTTCGATACCGTTCAGCCGGCCCGAGCTCATGATCTTGATGCCCTGAGCGCCCAAGCGCATTGCATTTTGCATCGCGCGCTTCATTGCGCGACGGAACATAATGCGCTTCTCAAGCTGCTGGGTGATGGAGTCGGCGATGAGCTGAGCATCGATTTCGGGCTTGCGCACTTCCTCGATGTTGACATGCACCGGCACGCCGATCAGGCGCTGCAGGTCGGCTTTGAGGAGTTCGATGTCCTCGCCCTTCTTGCCAATCACCACGCCCGGGCGGGCCGAGAAAATGGTGATGCGCGCGTTCTTGGCGGGCCGCTCGATCAGCACGCGGCTGACCGATGCACTCTTCAGCTTCCGACGCAGATACTCGCGAACCCGCAGATCGTCATTGAGGAGCTGCGGAAACTGGCTGCCTGAGGCGAACCAGCGTGAAGCCCAGTTACGGCTGACCGAAAGACGGAATCCGGTCGGGTGAATCTTCTGTCCCATGTCGTTTCCCTTGCGCCTGCGGTCAGCGGTCGCCGACCGTCACGAAAATGTGACAGGTCTGCTTTTCGATCTTGGCCCCGCGCCCCTTGGCGCGAGCGGAGAAGCGCCGAAGAGACGTGGCTTTCTCGACGTAGATCGTTTTCACCCGAAGTTCGTCGATGTCAGCACCGTCATTGTGCTCGGCGTTGGCGATCGCCGACTCGAGCACCTTCTGGACGATCTTGGAGGCCTTCTTGGGCGAGAACATAAGAATGTTCAGCGCCTTCTCGACCGGCTTGCCGCGGATCATGTCGGCGACCAGTCGACCCTTCTGGGCCGACAGTCGCACGCCGCGCAGGATGGCTTGCGTTTCCATGTCGCTTCCTTATTTCTTCGCGCCGGCCTTCTTGTCGGCCGCGTGACCCTTGAACGTACGGGTGAGCGCGAACTCGCCAAGCTTGTGCCCGACCATGTTCTCGTTGATGAACACCGGCACATGCTGGCGGCCGTTGTGCACGGCGATCGTGAGTCCGATGAAATCGGGGATCACCGTGGATCGGCGCGACCAAGTCTTGATCGGCTTCTTGTCTTTAACCGCAATTGCGGTATCGACTTTTTTCATCAGGTGGCCGTCTACAAACGGGCCTTTTTTGACTGAGCGTCCCATAGCTGTTCCGTCACCTGTCCGTTACTTGCCGCGTCGCTGAACGATCATCGAATCGGTGCGCTTGTTGCGCCGGGTCTTGTAGCCCTTGGTGGGCGTACCCCAGGGCGATACCGGGTGGCGATTGCCACGCGTACGCCCGCCGTGCGGGTGATCAACCGGGTTCATGGTTTCGCCGCGCACCGTCGGGCGAATACCCCGCCAACGAGTTGCACCGGCCTTGCCGATCTGCCGCAGGCCGTGCTCTTCGTTGCCGACTTCACCGATGGTGGCACGACACTCGATGTGCACCTTGCGGATTTCACCCGAACGCAAACGTACCTGCGCGTAGGTTCCCTCGCGAGCAAGGAGCCGCGCCGAGGCGCCCGCTGACCGCGCCACCTGCGCGCCCTTACCAGGCAGCAGTTCGATGGCGTGGATCGTTTGGCCCACCGGGATATTGCGGATGGGCAGCGTGTTACCCGGACGGATGGGCGCTTGCGAGCCGCTCATGAGCTGAGTACCCACTTCCACGCCACGAGGGGCAAGGATGTAACGGCGCTCACCATCGGCGTAGCAAAGAAGCGCGAGATGGGCGCTTCGGTTCGGATCGTATTCAATCCGCTCGACCTTGGCGAAGATTCCGTCCTTGTTACGGCGGAAGTCAACGATCCGGTACTGGCGCTTGTGCCCGCCACCCTTGTGACGAGTGGTGATACGGCCGAGGTTGTTACGCCCCGAACCCCGAGTCTGGCTTTCGGTCAGGGCATCAACCGGACGCCCTTTGTGCAGATTGGGGTGAACCACCTTCACCATCGCCCGGCGGCCGGGCGAGGTGGGCTTCATCTTGGCGATAGGCATTTACGCGGCCTCCGCAAAATTGATTTCCTGGCCCGCCTTAAGACTGACGTAAGCCTTGCGGATATGGCGTCGACGACCGGAGAACTTCCCGAAACGCTTGGCCTTACCCTTTTGGTTGAGCACCTGCACCGACTCGACCTCAACCTTGAAAAGCATTTCGACGGCCGCCTTGATTTCCTGCCGCGTAGCGTCCTGCAATACGCGGAAGGTGATCTGGTTGTTGCGGTCAGCGACGAAAGTTGCCTTCTCGGAGACGATCGGCGACACGAGCACCTGAGTGAGTCGCTCCTGGTTCATGCGAGCATCTCCTGGACTTTGGCGAGCGCCGCCCGCGTGATCAGCACCTTCGAGAAGTGCACCAGCGAGACCGGGTCAGCATGACGCGGCTCCACCACCATGACGTGTGGCAGATTGCGCGCGGCCAGCAGCAGGTTTTCATCGACCGAATCGATAATCACCAGCACCGACGCACCGTTCGCGCCCAGCCCCATTGCCTTGATCTTGTCAGCCAGCAGTTTGGTCTTGGGCGCATCGATTGCGAGGCCCTCCACCACAGCCACCCGATCCTCGCGAGCAAGCTGCGACAGGATCGAGCAGACTCCGGCGCGATACATCTTGCGATTGACTTTGTGCGAGAAGTTTTCTTCGGGCGAATTCGGGAAAATCTTGCCGCCACCACGCCAGAGCGGCGAGGAGGTCATACCGGCACGCGCACGGCCGGTACCTTTCTGCCGCCATGGCTTCTTGGTGGAGTGACGAACTTCGCTACGGTCTTTCTGAGCGCGGTTAGCACTGCGCGCATTGGCCTGAAACGCCACCACCACCTGATGGATGAGTGGTTCGTTGTATTCGCGACCGAAAATGGTATCGGGCGCTTCAACCTTTGCGCAGGCCTGGCCGCTTGAATCGAGCAGATTCAGTTCCATGGTCAGGGGCCTCCTCAAGCCTTGCCGGTCGAGCGCCGGGGCGCGGGAGCTTTGACTGCCGGGGTCACAATCACCGAGCCATTTTTAGCGCCCGGTACCGCACCGCGCAGCATGAGCAGTCCACGCTCGGCATCCACCCGCGCGACAACCAGGTTTTGCACGCTACGGGTGACTGCACCCATGTGGCCCGCCATGCGCTTACCCGGAAACACGCGACCGGGATCCTGCGCCATGCCGATTGAGCCCGGCACGTTGTGCGAACGCGAGTTACCGTGGGAGGCCCGGCCCGAACCGAAGTTGTGGCGCTTGATGGTGCCCGTGAAGCCCTTGCCGTGCGAGGTTCCTTGCACGTCAACCTTCTGACCTGCCTCGAAGAGGCCAGCCGGAACCACCGCACCGGGCTGATAACCCGACACGACATCAGCTTCGACACGGAATTCACGCACCACGCTGCCCGCCTCGACGCCGGCTTTTGCGAAGTGCCCGGCACGCGCTTTGGTGACGCGGCTTGCGCGGCGCTTGCCAAACGCGATCTGAACCGCGTTGTAACCGTCGGACTCGACAGTCTTGATCTGGGACACGCGGTTGTCGGACACGTCCACCACCGTCACCGGAACGGCATCGCCGTCGTCGGTGAAGATGCGCATCATGCCGACCTTGCGCCCCAAAAGGCCAAGGGTCATTTTTTTCTCCAGTCCCGACTGCAATTGGCCGGGTGTGTTGCATCGATTCCGGTGGCAGGAACCAGGGCAATAACCGCCTGCTGCCCGCTCCGGAATTCCGAAAAGCCTTCGATGATAACTTAGATCGCCGGAATCACCAAATCGGGGCGATTCGGGCGGTCATTCTGCGGGACGAGCCTACGAGGCGTTCGGGCGGCGCAGACTGCACGCGCACCCCAGCGCCTCGCCTGACCGGTTTATCCGCGCCAGCCGTCAGCCTGCTGAACATAGATCTTCACATCGACGCCTGCAGGCAGATCAAGCTTGGTGAGCGCGTCGATGGTCTTGTCGGTGGGGTCGACGATATCCATCAGCCGCTGATGCGTGCGCATTTCGAACTGATCCCGCGAGGTCTTGTTCACATGCGGCGAACGCAACACATCAAAGCGCTGGATTCGGGTGGGGAGCGGCACTGGGCCGCAGACCACCGCGCCGGTGCGCTTGGCGGTGTCAACGATTTCAGCCGCCGATTGGTCGATCAGGCGGTAATCAAACGCTTTGAGGCGAATGCGGATTTTTTGGCTTTGCATAATGAAGCATCCTAAAGAACGATGCAGCCTGGGCTGCGGTCGAAAGAACGAGGGGCAGCCGCCTGCCCCCGCGCGGATTGCGCGTTGCCCTGCTTACGCAATGACCTTGGCGACGACGCCCGCGCCCACCGTGCGTCCGCCCTCGCGGATCGCAAAGCGCAGCCCCTGCTCCATCGCGATCGGTGCAATCAGCGCCACCGTCATCTTCACG
>CAIPNM010000258.1 GCA_903866395.1 uncultured bacterium | reverse complement strand
TAACGCGATATCGTCGGTTTGGCACACATTGATGCCGGCCATCACCAGATCAAAGAACACGAAGACGCCCGCCCGAACCTCGGTGACGCCGTCCAGGCAATCGGTAAAGAGCGCCGTGGGTGTGGAGCCGATACTCACGGTCGATGCGGGATATCCCGCTGCACGGAGTGTCTCGGCGGCGCGCACTGCACCCGAGCGCTCAGCCTCGGCGATCTGGGCAATCTGCTCATGAGAGCGTCCCTGATAGGAGCCGCCAGCGTGGGTGAGAACGCCGGCGCATACCGCACCGTGATCGTGAAGCGCTCTCGCGATAGCGATCAGGTGGTCGCGATCATCGGGTCGGACGCCGGCGCGATGGCCATCGGTATCGATTTCAATCAGTGTGTGAAAGCCGCTCACAGCCTGGGCGCCCTCGACGCTATCAACCAGTAGGGTGAGGCGTGCACCGCGCTCAGCCAGTGCTCGCGCGCGGGCGAGTTTGTGAGGAGCGAACCCGACCGCGTAAAGAATATCGGTATACCCGGCGTCGAAAAACTGTTCTGCCTCCTTGAGCGTCGAAACGGTGATGGGCGACTTCGCACCGTTCAAGACGAGGCTGGCAACTTCAAGTGATTTCGCTGTCTTCACATGAAGTCGCAACGGTACGTTGAATCGCGCAAGCTGGTTTGCCATTCGCTGCGCGTTGGCGGCAACGGTGTCGCGCTCGAGAATCAGGCAGGGGGTGTCAAGCTGATGGGTTGTCATGATGAGATCAGCGATCCAATGAACACAGCGCCCGAACCAGGCGCGAAACGTCTTCTTCGGTGTTATAGCCCTGCACCGACAGTCTGACAAAGACCTGCCCCGCGTGGCGGGTCACCGGCACTTCAATGCGATGTTGATGAAACAGCTCGGCGCGAAGCCGCTCGGGATCGGCAACCGGTACCGGAATGGCCACCATCTGAGCCCAGTCATCATCCTGGGCAATGGGGGGGAGAGCATACCGTTCAGTGATGGCGGTGAGCGCCTGGGAGGCAAGCTGGTGGCAGCGGGTTCGAACGTCCGCCCACCGGTGCCGTTTCAGAAAGGCAATCGCCTCGGGCACCGCGAGCCAGGCCGAGAGGTCACGCGTGCCCTGCCACTGCAGACGCTGCTCGAAGGGTGTGCGACCCAGATAGGCTTCGAATCCGGTGTGACCGCCTGCGTGCCCGGCATAGCCCCAACTGATGACCGATGCGTCGAGGCAACCCTGCCTTGCAGGCGCGGCATGCAGAAAACCTGCGCCCTTGGGTGCGCACAGCCACTTGTGGCAGTTGCCAACATAGAAATCAGCGCCAATCGCGTCGAGTGACAATGCAATCTGTCCGGGCGCATGGGCGCCGTCGATCAGGGTGAGAATGCCGCGTTCACGAGCGGCGGCGCACAGATCTGCCACCGGCAAAATGAGTGCGGTGGTCGAGGTGATGTGGCTCGCGAAGATCAGCCGGGTACGCGGGTTGACGGCTGCCATCATCTGTTCAACGACCTGCTCCCTGTTGAAGGGGAGCGGAATCGTGACCCGACGATAGCGCGCACCGTGCTTTGCACACATTCGCTCCCAGGCGGCCTCGCAGGCGCCGTACTCCAGGTCGGTGCCCAGCACTTCGTCACCCGGTGACAGCGCGAGCGATTGCGCCACCATGTTGACGCCGGTGGTGGCGTTCGGCAGAAACACCAGGTCGTCGGGGCGGGTCGCCAGTTCGG
>CAIPNM010000257.1 GCA_903866395.1 uncultured bacterium | reverse complement strand
CGCGGCCGGCGACACCGGGATGGCGGTGGTGATCCGTGTCGGAGATGACGCTTGACCGATGCGGGGCACGCACTACCGAGGCGATACCCTACCGTCGTTCATGCACTGGTCGACGCGGCACGGCACGTACCCGATGCGCCCGCACTGATCTGTGGCGACGAGCGCTTAAGCTATCGCGACTACGCAGCCTGCGTAGCGGGCTTAGCGCGCGAATTGGCGATCGGCTGTCCGCCAGGTGGCCGTATCGCCGTGCTGATGGCCAACTCCATCGACATCGCCATTGCAAGCTTCGCGGTGCAGGCTGCGGGGCTGCAGCTGGTGCCGCTCAATCCTGCCTACACACCACATGAACTTGCGCCGATTCTTGCAAACGCCGAGCCTGCCGGACTGATTCACGACGCCCATTGCGAGCAGACCATCATCTCGCTCGCAACCGAGCAGGGTGTGCAGCATCGCTGGTCGGTGGGCCCCGAGTGGCGCCTGACGCGCTGGCGCGACGACCCGCTGGAACTGGGCATATTTCCCCTGCCCTCGCCCGAGGCGCTCTCCACGCTTCAATATACCGGTGGTACCACTGGCCGCTCGAAGGGCGTGAACCTCACGCATGAGTCTGTTTCCATCAACGTGAGCCAGCGCGAGGCGCTGCTTCCCACCCAAACGGATAACGAGCGCATCCTCGCGGTCACGCCCCTCTTTCATGTGTATGCGGTCGCCATGGGTCTGTACCTGGCTGTGTTCTGTCGGGGCACATTGGTGATCCTCCCGCGCTATCGGCCTGAATGGGTATTCGAGGCTATCGAACGCCATCAGATCACGCTGTTCTCGGGAAGCCCAACCCTCTTTACCGGACTGATGGCTCACGAGGGCTTTGCTACCGCCACGCTTCAATCGCTGCGTCTCTGTTATTCCGGTGCAGCCGCGCTACCGGTGGCCGTGCTCGAGCGATGGCAGCAAGCCACCGGCTGCACGGTGGTGGAGGGTTACGGCCAGAGCGAAGCCGGTCCGGTGCTGAGCTATAACCCGGTGGAGGGCATTCGCAAGCCCGGATCGGTGGGCGTTGCGCTACCGCTCACCGACATTCAGATCGTTGATCTTGAGACCGGCACACGGGTACTGCCCGAAGGCTGCAGCGGCGAGATCCGCGCCCGCGGCCCGCAAATCATGCAAGGCTATCGGGGCCTGCCGGAGGAGACCGCCACTGCGCTTCGCGACGGCTGGCTCTACACCGGCGATATCGGCGAGTTCGACCATGAAGGCTATCTGTTTATCCGAGACCGCAAAAAAGACATGGTGATCGTCGGTGGGTTCAATGTGTATCCGCGCGAAGTCGAGGAGGTGCTGCTCGCCCACCCGGATGTACAAGAGGCCTCAGTCGTGGGCATTCCCGATAGTTATCGGGGTGAGGTGCTGGTGGCTTATGCGGTTGGACGTGTGGAGTGGCTGAACACCGAGGCGCTACGCGAACACCTCGAGGCACGCCTCACCCGCTACAAGGTGCCCGCGCATCTCATTCAGGTAGACACCTTGCCCAAGACCGCGGTGGGTAAGCCCGACAAGCCAGCCTTGCGGAAGATGGCCTACGACTTGGCGAGGTAGCAGCGTCGCGCCGAAGACTTAGATATACTGATTCAAAAGTATATCTAGCGAGTCATTATGCAAGTTTCCAAATGGGGTAACAGTCTGGCTGTACGCCTGCCCGTTTCGGTCGTTCGCGCCCTCGAGCTCAAGGAGGGCGACCAGATCGAATTACACCTGGTCGATCGCAGAACCCTGGAAGTCTCAAAAGCCCCCGGCCGGCGCGAGCTGCTACGGCGGCTCAGAAAATTCCGTGGCACTTTGCCCGCCACCTTCCACTTCGATCGGCTGGAGGCCAATGAGCGCAGCTGAACCGTTTTTCGATACCAAGGTTCTGCTCTATCTGCTATCGAGTGACACCCGTAAAGCTGACCGGGCAGAGTCTTTACTGGAGACGGGCGGAGTTATCAGCGTGCAGGTGCTGAACGAGTTCGCGTCGGTCGCACGGCGAAAGTTAAATTTACCGCTGCCGCAGGTCAGGGAAGTGCTGGCCACCTTCCGAGTGGTCTGCCGCGTGATCCCGCTCACCGAATCCACTCATGATCGCGGAATGGATATCCACGCAAGGCATCAGCTTTCGCTTTACGACGCAATGATCGTCGCCGCCGCAATCGAAGCCGGGTCATCCGTGCTTTATTCAGAAGACCTTCAGCATGGGCGAATGTTTCAGCGAAGCCTTCGTGTCGTGAATCCATTCTGACCGCCCGGTGCGGGCATGCTCGTCATCAGATCGCACCGCCAATCGGATCGCTCCCGAATCGGACCTCGCCATGTTGACACCCCGGGCTGCCCCCACCCACAATCGACCACTCTCTGCCAACGCGTTATTGCCGCGAGCACGCTCATGATCTCTCCCGCCCTACGCGCCACTGAAATCAACCCGGGTAAGCTTGGATTTTTATTCCGACGTCAGTTTGAGCTATCAAAAGTAAGCGCTGGCGAAACCGTGGTGCTGGTGAGTGATCTCGCCACCCGACGCGAATACATCGAGGCGGCGTTCGCTGCCTGCGACGAACTCGGCGCAGACGTCTATGAAATGCGCGTCAATTCTGTGCCCTCCTGGACCAAGGTAGGCGTACCCACCATCGGCAAGTGCAAGGGTACGTTGGAGGCGGTCAAGGCCGCCGATCTTCTCGTCATCTTTCATGTGCCGCTCTTCACGCGCTGGCTAAAAGAGGTGATGGACGGCGGCACGCGTGTACTCATGATCATCGACGGCCCAGATGATCTTGAACAACTGATCTCACCACCGGGTCTGAAAGACGCGGTGAAATACGCCGAAGCCCTATACAGCCGTACCCGCGAGGTGCGGGTAACGTCGGAGGCGGGTACCGACCTGCGCTACACACGGGGCGAGTATCCGGTGATGGCTCAGTGGGGGTTTTCAGATGAACCCGGCCACTTCGACCACTGGGGGGGCGGTCATCTGCACACCTTTCCCAATGAGGGCTCAGCAAACGGTACGGTCGTCATTCAACCCGGGGACATCGTCATCCTGCCCTACTGTCGCTATGTTCAAGATGCGGTTCGCCTCGAGATTAACGATGGTTTCGTCACCCAAGTCGAAGGCGGGCTCGATGCCAAACTGATGCGCGACTGGCTGGACGATGGCAAAGCGCATGACGCCGATCGCGACCCGTATGCGGTGTCGCATCTGGGCTGGGGGCTCAACCCGCAGGCTCGTTGGTATGCCATGGCACTGCATGGCGAGGAGCCTGAGCGCCACCGCGCAGGCGCTCGCGTGTTCGCGGGTAATTTCCTGTTTTCCACCGGGCCCAATTCGCAGGGCGGTGGCAAGCGCACCACGCGTGGGCACTATGACGTACCCATGCGCGACTGCACCGTCATGCTAGACGGTCAGGTCATCATCGACAAAGGCCGGATCGTCGACCCCGCCATGCAGGTTCGACGCATCAGCATCACCTGAGGATTCAGCGAGTGTCGCCGTCGGTCGGGCCCGAATCCCGCAGCATCTCGAGCCCAGCCGCGGTCGATCATGAGGCCGTTCGGGTCCGTGCGCTTTCCAAGTCCTTCGGGGCCACCCAGGCGCTCCATGAGGTCGACTTCACCGTCGCAATGGGCGAGATCCATGCGCTGGTGGGCGAGAACGGGGCGGGGAAATCTACGCTCATCCGCATTCTGAGCGGCATTCATCAGGCCGACTCCGGCACGATCGACGTTGCGGGCCAGGCGGTTCATTTCGGCAGCCCGAGGGCAGCGATCGCGGGCGGGATAGTCACGATTCCGCAAGAACTGCGGATGGTGCCTGCACTGTCGATTGCCGAGAACCTGATGCTGGGCAGCCTTCCCATGCGCCGACGGTTTGGCATCGTTCCCGCCATCGATCGCCCGCGCATGAATGCGGAGGCCCGCGCGCAGCTCGCCCAACTGAATCTCGATGTGGACGTGCGCGAGCCGATCCGCACACTCAGCTTTGCCGAACAGCAACTCGTGGCCATCGCCAAGGCGCTGCGTCGCCAGTGCAGCGTCTTCATTCTGGATGAGCCGACGGCCGCGCTCGAGTCGCGCGAGATCGACCGCCTTTTTTCGGTGCTCGCGCAAATGAAGGCGGCCGGTACCGCCATCATCTACATCTCGCATCGGTTAGACGAAATTGTCTCGCTTGCCGATCGCTGCACGGTGCTTCGGGACGGCCGAGTGGTCACCGTTTGCGAGAAAGGCCAATTTTCGATCGGTGACCTGATCGAAGCAATGACCGGTCGCGCGGCCGCCCACGAAGATAGCGCTGCCCGCCCGCATGGGCCAGAGTTACTCGCCGAGCAGGTCGCGCGAGCCCCGATCTCGCTTTGCGCTGGGCAGACCCTTGGCATTGCCGGGTTGCTGGGGAGCGGCGCAGACCTGAAAGTGCGCGGACTGTTTGGCGCGGGGCCTGAGCCGGTAACCGTTCGGCGCGCCGACGGAGCGACCGTGCTCCTGCGGCAACCGGGCGATGCGATCGCACAGGGAATCGGCCTGGTCCCGGGCACCCGCTCGCTAGGGCTGGTCATGAACCAATCGGTACGCGACAACATTCTGCTGCCCAATCTGTTTCAGATCGGCTCAATTTTCAAAATCGACCGCTCGCGCGCCGACGCCCTGGTCAATGAAATGATGGATCTGATGGACATCCGCCCTCGCCGCCCGGAGGTTAGGGTGGGATCACTGTCGGGCGGTAACCAGCAGAAGGTCATTCTTGCCAAATGGCTGGCGCGACGGGTGTCGGTTCTCCTGCTCGATGAGCCCACCCACGGCATCGATATTGCCGCCAAGATGCATGTGCATGCGCTGATCAGGCGCTTCACGCAAGACGGCGGCGGCGTACTGGTGAGTTCCAGCGACCTGGGCGAACTCGCCCGCTTGTGTGATTCGGTGCTTGCCATGCGCGAGCGGCAAATTATTGGTCGCGTTGAACGCGCCGATGGCATGAACGAAGCGCGTCTGCGCGCTTCGCTCGAGAGGACACGCTGATGGCTTCACACTCTGTTTCATCCCGGCTTCTTGGCCAGATTCCGCTCGTCACGCTCCTTGTGCTGTGCGCTGCGACCGCGTTGATGACCGATCGCTTTCTGTCTCCGGTGAATCTCAACAACATCCTGGTTCAGTCGTCGATCATGGCGGTGATCGCAATCGGCATGACCTTCGTCATCATTGGCGGCGGATTCGATCTGTCGGTGGGATCAACCGCAGCACTGTCCGGCTGCGTGGCGGCCATGGTCATGCTCGAGGCCGGTATCGTGGCAGGCGTCGTGGCAGGTGTGCTCGTGGGCGCACTGGTCGGACTGGTGAACGGCCTGGTCATCGCCTATCTTCGGGTCAATCCCTTCATCACCACGCTCGGCACCATGGTGCTGGTTCGGGGCGT
>CAIPNM010000256.1 GCA_903866395.1 uncultured bacterium | reverse complement strand
CCCGGCCGAGCTCGGTGCCGACATTGCCAAGGGAAATAGCGCCGGTTGTTTGCAGGGTCATCGTTGAGCCTCGAGTTTTGCAATGGCCTGTGCCTGCAATTTGGTTTGGTCGGCGAGCTCCTTGATCGCTTCGATGAGCAGTCCCACCAGGTTTCCGTAGGCAACAGACATGAGCCCATCGTCATGGGTCATGACTGCTTCGGGCACGATGGGTGCCAGTTCCTGGGCAACGATACCGATACCGCGACTGCCAGTGTCACGCCGAGTGAAGGTCACTCCGCGAAGCTTGCGGACGCGATCCAGGGCGTCAGAAACCGTCTCCACGTCGGTCTTGAGCCGCGCATCGGAAAACGCCGTCACGTCGCCAGTAGCGGTGATGGTTCCCGAGACCGAGATGCTGCCGGTGAAGCTTTCGCCCGCCTTGTTGGCCGGCGTGAAGCCCAGTGCGCCGGTCACATCGCCCGACGTCATAGAGGAGCCGGCCGTTACCCGCCCTTTGGCGTCTACGGTGACCTTGAGATAGGTCCCGGCCGTCACGCCGCTGTTGGCCAGCGTGGCGGCGAACGAAAGATTGCCAGAGCCATCGAAGCTGCCGCTCGTCCCCGTCACATCACCGGTCAGCGCAATGGTGCGCCCAGTCGCCCACCTGGTTGCTGTCGCGGCATTGCCGGTGCAGGATCCTGAAGAACCGGTGATCGACCCACTGGCCGTGATATAACCGCTGGGGTTGGTCGAATTATAGGGCGTGAAGCCCAGCGCGGTCGTGACCATCACCGAAGTCAGATTGCCAAAGCCCACCTGAACAACGGTGCCGCCCGCAGTCTTTGAATAGAGCTTCTGATCGGCCAAATTGACCGCCAGCTCGCCCGCCTGCAGCGACGCAGCGGCAGGCACGCTGGAGGCGGTCGAGGACCGTTTCAACAGAATGCGGCTCGCCATCAGAAGGTTCCACCGTCTAGCGTCACGCCATCAATCGAACCGCCGGTGATGGCGACGTTATTCGCCGCCTGGGTCGATATGGTGCCAAGGCCAGAAATGTCAGTATTGGGGATCGTGGCAGACGCTGTAAAGGCAGCGGTGCCGTTGCCCTTAAGGTAGCCCGTGAGCGCGGTCGCCCCGGAGCCGCCTTTGGCGACGCCGAGCGTACCGCCGATATTGCCCAGGCTCAGATTGGCTTCGTTGACATCGACAGTCGGGTTGCCGGCGACGCCATCTCCATTGGTGACAGCAACCTTGGCCGAGCCTGCTGTCAGCGTCCGCGCTGCCACTATCCCCGAGGCCGTGCGGACGATGACCCCGTTGGCAGCGAGGTTATGGACTGCAAGCGCTTGCCCAGTCAGCGCAATGCTGTCAGCTGCGACGGCAATGCCTGTGCCTGCACCCACATCGATCGTGTTGCCTGTCTTGGTGAGACCGTTTCCAGCGATGATCTGACCCGCGCCATTGAACTGGACGAAGGTGATAGCCGTAGTGCCAAGCGTGCCACTGGCATCAGCGGTGCAGAGATAGCCGATATCGGCATTCACGGTACCTTGTTCGACAAACAGGTAAGCCGCGACATGCTCATCCCATGTCGAGAGGTCGACCGCGCGTGCCCAAGCGCCAGAGGCAACGACATAGACACCGTTGGCCGAGGCTATGGTCTGGTCCTTCACTAGCACGCGGTCGCCAACAGCAAGCGCCACCCCGTCGATTGTCATGGTGCCAGACAGCGAGGCGATGTTCGCGGTCGATGCAGCTTTAACCGAAGCCTTGGGATCGAGCCCCTGAACAGTGAGATCAACGTAGTTCTTGGTGGCTGCGTCTTGGGCAGCTGTCGGGTCAGAAAGGCCTGTGATCCGTTGACTGTTGAAATCCACCGCAGCGGTGGGTGCGGCCAACTGATCGAGCCGGTTCGTGCGAACGCGTGCATCGGTGAAGTAGAGGTTGGTGCCTTCGGAAACGTCGCTGGTGGAGAGTGTGATGGCACCGGTGCGCCCTGCCACCGAAGTCACCGGGAACGTGATCGTAACATTGCTGGCGGCAGTGACGCGACCCTTTGCATCGACCGTGACCTGGCCGACCTGTGTCGCCGAACCATAGGAGCCTGCGGTCACACCGCTGTTCGCAAGCGTCGCGGCGATGGACGCGTTGGCGGTGCCATTGAACGAGGCGGTGCCGGTTACATCGCCGGACAGGCCCAGCATACGCGCCGTTGCCAGCGCGGTTGCAGTTCCGGCATTGCCCGAGATCGAACCCGCAAT
>CAIPNM010000255.1 GCA_903866395.1 uncultured bacterium | reverse complement strand
GATCAGGCGACGCATCAGCACTGCCTGGGCCGCGATCAGCGCAGCGACCGATACCGCCGACACCGGCGCTCCCCACTGCACGAGCAGAATCACAACGATGATCTGCGGCACCGCCATGACCCAGCAGGCCACCCGTGCCGCTCGGTCGGGGCCGAGTTGAACCGGTAGCGACCGGATGCCCATGCGCGAATCCCCCTCGATGGCCTTGAAGTCGTTGAGGGTCATGATTCCGTGGGCGCCGATGCTGTAGAGAAGGGCAAGCAACAGCGACCGCGCCTCGGGCACAGCACCGCCCGCCATCACCGCCGCGCCGGTGATCCAGGCGAGCCCTTCGTAGGACAGACCGCAGGCGAGGTTCCCCCACCAGCCGTTTTGCTTGAGCCGAACGGGCGGCATGCTGTAGGCCCAGGCCAGCACCAGTCCGAGCGCAGCGGCAGCAAAGCCCCAGATGCCCAGCCCGGTTGCGACCAGCAGGGACAGCACCGTCCAGGCGATGGCGACATACAGCCCCCAGCGTCCGGGCATGCGGCCTGACGGAATGGGGCGCTGCGGTTCGTTGATGGCATCGACGTGGCGATCAAACCAGTCGTTCACCGCCTGGCTGGTCGCGCACACCATGGGGCCCGCGAGCAGCACGCCCAGGAGGGCGAGCGGCCAGTGCGTGGCGAGCTGTGCCCCCGAGGCCACCACGCCACAGGCAAACGCCCACATGGGCGGAAACCAGGTGATGGGCTTGAGCAGCTCGGTAAACGCCGAGAGGGTAGGGACGGTGCGAACAGCCATCTGTGGATTCTCTGCTTGACAAAACCGAACGTCAATTGCAATTTACACATCTTGGCGTCGTCCCGGACAGTTTGTTTCGGTGCGGCCCCCCGAATCCGTCGCGAGGAGGCGACAACCGCCGATGCTTCAATCCGCGTCCGACGCCCTGCCGCTCGCCGGCTCACCGGGCACCCCGATCGCGCCGCCCCTTCGGGAAGCAGCGCCAGGCGAGGCACGCTCCGCCCCCGCGCGGGTCATGCCGGGTCGTGCCGGCTCGTCTTCCGCGCCACGAGTGGTGATCATCGGTAGCGGCTTTGGTGGCCTCGCCTGCGCCATCCGCATGCTCTGCAAGGGCTATCGGGTGACGGTGCTTGAGCGGCTCGATCAGCCGGGCGGGCGTGCGAGCGTCTTCACGCAGGACGGCTTCACCTTTGATGCCGGTCCCACCATCGTGACCGCGCCGTTTCTTCTCGAGGAGCTCTGGGCGCTGGCTGGCCGACGCTTTGCCGATGACGTGGACCTGCGGCCGATGAATCCCTGCTACCGGATTCGTTTTGATGACGGCACCCACTTCGACTACCAGCGCGAGCCGCAGGCCATGATCGAGGAGGTGAGGCGCGTAAGCCCGCAGGATGTTGGCGGCCTGCACGCTTTCATGGCCGAGGCCGATCGCTGCTTCAGGCTCGGCTATGAGGACTTGGGCACCGTGGCCTTCGAATCGCTTGGCGATCTGTTTGCCGCCCTGCCAGCCATGGTTCGGATGCGCGCCTGGCGCAGCATCTATCAGATGGCCTCTCGCCACTTCAAGAGCGAAAAGCTTCGCCAGGTCTTCAGTTTTCATCCGCTTCTGATCGGCGGCAACCCCATGTCGGTCACGAGTGTCTACAGTCTCATCCCCTCACTCGAGCGAATTCACGGTGTGCATTCGGCCATGGGCGGAACGGGCGCGATCGTGCGAGGGATGGCGAAGCTGATCGTCGAACTGGGAGGCGAGATCCGGTTGGGCGCTGATGTCGCGCGCATCCGGGTGGTGGATCAGCGTGCGCGCGGGGTCATCCTGGCAAGCGGTGAGCGAGTCGACGCCGACATTGTGGTGTCGAACGCCGATACCGCCTGGACCTACAAGCATCTGCTCAAGGCCGAGCCGCGCCGCGTGTGGAATGACCGCAAGGTGGAACGCGCAGCCTATTCGATGGGGCTTTTCGTCTGGTACTTCGGCACGCGACGGCGCTACCCCGATGTTCCTCATCACATGATCCTTCTCGGCCCCCGCTACCGTGAATTGCTGGGTGACATCTTCGATCGCAAGGTGCTGGCCGACGACTTCAGTCTCTACCTGCATCGACCCACGGCAACCGACCCCTCTCTTGCGCCTGAGGGCTGCGACACGTTTTATGTGCTTTCGCCGGTGCCACACCTCGATGCTGGCATCGACTGGGCAAGCCGCGCCGAACCCTATCGGCAGCGTATCGCGCAGATGCTGGGCGATACGGTGCTGCCCGGCTTGTCTGAGGCGATCTGCACACAGCGCTATCTCACGCCGGCTGACTTCGAGAGTCGTTATCTCGCTTTCAAGGGCGCAGCTTTCGGCATGGAGCCGAAGCTCTTGCAGAGCGCATGGTTTCGCCCGCATAACCGCAGCGAAGACATCCGAGATCTTTACCTGGTGGGGGCCAGTACGCATCCTGGCGCAGGCATTCCAGGCGTACTCACTTCCGCGAAGGTGCTCGATTCAATCATTCCGCCCGCAGCCAGGGTCGTACGCGCGCAGGCCGTCCGATGAACATGCATTCGAGCCCGGAGATTGAGCGGCTGCTTGCCGCGCCCGCGCCCGATTGCGTGGAGCTGATGCGGCATGGATCGAAATCTTTTTTTGCTGCCTCACGGCTGCTGCCTGCGCGCTATCGCGATGCGGCAGTGTCGCTCTACGCGTTCTGTCGTGTGGCCGACGACGAGGTCGATGGGAGTGGCGCGAGCCCCGACACGCTCGCCGCGCTTCATCGCCGGCTCGACGCCGTATATGCCGGTGTGCCCCATGCCATCGCGGCCGATCAGGCGTTCGCGCGTGTGGTGCATCGCTATCGGTTGCCGCGCCGCATCCCGCTTGCGCTGCTGGAAGGCTTTCAGTGGGATGCGCAGGGTCGGCGCTATCGCACTTTCGAGGAGCTCCTAGATTACTGCGCGCGGGTGGCCGGTACGGTCGGGGCCATGATGGCGCTGGTGATGGAAGTGCGCGACGAACGGGCGCTTGCGCGGGCCTGCGAATTGGGCGTGGCGATGCAGCTCACCAATATCGCGCGCGATGTCGGCGAAGACGCGCGCATGGGGCGCATCTATCTTCCGCTTGAATGGCTGCGCGAAGAGGGGCTGGATCCCGATGTCTGGCTCCTGGATCCAAGGTTCTCTGCCTCGATCGGGCGCCTGGTCGAACGGCTGCTGCGCGAGGCTGACTTGCTCTATCGCCGTGCCGAAGAAGGGCTGTGGAACTTGCCGCGCGGTTGTCGTCCGGCGATCCTGGCGGCGCGACTGATCTATTCCGATATCGGTGTGGAGATTCGCCGTGCGCGGCTCGATTCAGTCAACCGCCGTGCAGTGGTGAGTGGTCGCCGAAAGCTTGTTCGTGTGGCGCAAAGTCTGCCGTGCGCGCTGTCAGCGCCGCGGCGGCCGCGTGGCCATGTGCCGCTCGATGCGATTCGTTTCCTTGTGGACGCTGCCTCATCGGCGATCGCTGATCTGCCGCCGCGCAACGTCGCGGAAAAAGCCGCCTGGATGGTGAATCTGCTGGTGACGGTGGCTGAACGCGAGCGCTCAACGCAGGCGTGGCATCCGCCAGGGCAGCATCAGTCGGACCAGCGCTGAGCGCAGCCTGGGGCCATTCAACGTCTCGTGCACGGACACCACCTGCCGTCCGTCCACGGTGGATTCGGCAAGCGAGCGCACATAAAACGGCGTGTCCTCCAACGTGCGGGTGATGCGTGGTGCAGGGCCCGTGCCCTCGGACCGAATCGATCGGCCGATCCGCCAGCCAGTTCGGGCGAGTGCGTGACGGGGCCCGGGATCGAACTTGGTCACCTGGCCGTCGGTCTGGAATCGGCGGGCGATGAGATGCTCGCGGCCATCGCGGGTGCGCAAGTCATAGACCACTGCCGATGATCCATCAGCCAGTGTCGCTCGCGACCAGTCCCATTCGTCATAGCGCGACTCGATCGGCTCATCGCCTTCGTTTGAATCCAGATAGCCGTGGCCTTGCCACTGGATGCCGGGCGAATCGAAGTTAACCGATATCCGCCCCGCGGGGGCGAGTGGGCCCCAACGATGACGCCCTGAGGGATCGAGCGGAAGCTGCCAGTCGAACCAGCGCGGGGCGCTCAGGCGAATCGTTCCGCGTACTGCCAGCGGAATCGGTGCCGATCGCTCATCGATCCGGATCACCAGCTCTGAGCCCGTCCACTCGAGTGCGCTTGGGCCGACCCTGAACTCGCGGGCGCTGCGCTCGATGCTCGCGCGGCTGCGCTCGGTCATCGTCCAGCGCTTGCGGCCGGGCGTGTAGAGCGCCACGTTGATCGCGCAGAAGTTTTCCGGATCGACCGGCGTACCGGAGCGCGCAGCGCGTTCGCGAGCCCAGGCGTAGTAGGGCGAGAACACGCTTCCAACAAAGGCGATCAGTGTGATCGCGTGCTTGCCGCAATCGCTTAGGCCGTCGACATACCACCAGAGATACGCACCCGAGCCGACCGCCTGGTCGAATCGAGGTGTGCCATCAGGGTTGCGGCCGCGAGCCGGCCCGACAGGGTGGCCATTGGCACGCCCGCTCCCGGGTGTGCGCTGCCCCCCGCCAGGAACAGCCCCGGAATCGCCGTGGCCGCCGAGGGTCTGCGAAAGGAGGACATCCAGCCGTGCGGGGCCATCCCGTAGAGCGCGCCCCCGCTCGCCGGAAAGCGTTGGTGAAATAGCTGCGGTGTGGTGCAGACCTGCGCCTCGTTCGCTGAACGGATCGTGAGGCCACAGCGCTGGAGATGGGAAAAGGCGGCGTTTCGACATTGTTCGATCTCCTCGGCGGCAGGCGCAGACTGGTCGCCGCGTGCGGGCGCGTTGATGAGGCAAAACAGGCGCTCGGGTTGCCCGGAGGGCGGGGCTTTGCTGCCTGTTCGGTCCTGTGCACACAGATAAAGCGTGGGCTGCCGGGGCAGTCGACCCTGCCGGAATATGTCGTCGAACTCGGTGGCATAGCCCGGCTGAAAGAACACGTTGTGGTAGCTGAGATCAAAGCCATCGGCGACGCCGTGAATCGCAAAGGTGAGTGCTGACAGGGACCGCGGTGACAGCCCATCGGACCGGACCGCCCGACGCACCGCCTCTCCAAGGAGGCCGCGAGCGAGCGCCTGCGCGTCGCCGTTGAACACGACCGCATCCGCGGTGATTCTGGTGCCGTCGTCGAGGGTCACGCCGCTTGCGCGTCCGGCGCTCACATCGATCGACCGGACGCCGGACCCCAGCCGCAAGTCGACCCCCAGTCGGCGGGCGGTTCGCTCGATCCGCGTGGCCACTGCCTGCATGCCGCCATCGGCCGCCCACACCCCACGAAGCTCAACATAGGCGATCAACGCGAGCGTGGCGGGTGCGTCCCAGGGTGAGCCGCCGCAGTAGGTTGCGTAGCGGGCGAACAACTGACGCAGACGCGGATCGTGGAAGTGCCGTGCGAGGCTTCGCCAGAGGCTCGCGAAGGGCCCGAGCCCCGCCAGTAGCGCGAGCCCACGGGCGCCCAGATCCTGGCTCATCGAGACAAGCGTCGGTCGTTCGGCGCGGATGTAGGCGTGCTCAAGCGTGTGGTAGAGCTTGCGCGTTTCATCACAGAAGGCAAGAAATCTGGCCGCTTCGGCGGCGCCCGCAAGCTTGCCGATCGCGTCGGCCGATGCTTCAGGGCTCGCGTGCAGATCCAGTTGCTCACCTGCCGACCAGGCGTGGCGCGCAATGACCGGCAGCGGGCGCAGGGTGAGCGTGCCATCTTCGAGGCGCTCGCCGCAGTCCGCTAGCAGCTGATCGAAGACCCAGCGCATGGTGAGTACCGTGGGACCCGCGTCGATTCGCACCGGTCCGACCTGATGCTGATGAATCTTGCCGCCGGTGACCTGTGCGCGCTCAAGCAACGTCACCTCAACGCCCTGGCGAGCGAGGTCGCAGGCGGCTGCAAGTCCGCCCGCGCCTGCGACAATCACAATCACGCGTCGTGCGCTCATACCGTGCTGCTCAGTCGCTCGCCTGCTTCCTGGCCCCTGCCTTGGCCTAACCGTTGGCTGAGCTCAAGGTTGGCTTCTGGCCAGTGCCCGCCGATCTCGAGTACACGAAACCGCGTGAACATGGATTCGGAGAAAAATCCCTGCGAATACGCCTGGCGGATGGCCTCCAGGTGGGCGCCGCTTCGCGCGTAAGCGTCCATTGCCGATTGGTGATGCCAGAGGCTGAATGTGGCCTGCCGCAGTAGTGGCGCCTCGCCCAGCCCAACCGCAAACAGGCACCCCGGTGCCTGAGCGAGTGAGACCTCGGCAGCGGGCGAGAGCGACCAGAACCGGCGTGCGAGGTGGGGGCGGATTGAGGCCCGCGTGAGCGAGGCCACCAGGGTCTCGGGGGGCGGTGCGACATCGGCCTGGGCGACCGCAAGGCTGTTGCCCGACCAGCTCCCACGGCTCGCGAGCGGCTCGAGCAGCACGGTGAGCCACTGCTCGGCGCGGTCCTGCCACCGCGCAACCTCGGCGGATCGAGCCAACCAGTCGCGGGCGGAGTCGGTATGGTCGAATGCGCAGAAAAGCCCGAGCCGGTTCCACGCTGGGCGGAGACCGAAGCCGCCGTTGTGGCCGCTACCCAGTACCTTGCGCCAGCGCATGGTCGGAGTGGTGGGCGGGGTGAGCGGGCCCTGGACCAGTTGCGCGAGGCCCCACGCGATATAGGCCGGGCGCCACACCGCCAGCACCAACGCGACGCTGGTTGCCGTCGGGTCGGCACCCGACCCGGCCCGCAGGCCGGAGATCTGCGTCGCGCTTGCCTCAGGCACCGCTGTCGTCGGGGTCGGGACCTTCGATCCCGTAGCGGCGAAGCTTCACGTACAGGCTCTGTCGTGAGAGCCCCAGCATGTCGGCCGCCGAGGCGCGGTTGTTACGTGTGATCTTGAGCGCAGCCTCGATACAGAGCCGTTCGATGAGATCGACGGTTTCCCCGACGATGTCTTTCAGCGGCATCCGGCCCACCAGCGCTGCGAGATCGCTGCTGGATCGCGTGACGGCCGTGGGCTCGTCCTGCGCGCCCAGCCGACGGCCCGTATCGCGGACTACGAAGGCGAGGTAGGGGTCGCTTTCGCTGGCTACCGCTACGCCGGAAATTTCGACCGGAACCGGTATGCCGCCGCTTCCCACCAGCCGGGTGGCGAACAGCCGGATGGTGCCGCCTTGCGCGAGGCTGTTGATGAGCACGGCGAGGTCGGTGTTCGAGCGTCCCAGCCAGCGGTTGAGCGGCTCGCCGATGATCTGCCCGGCATGCGCCATCTGGATCATTTCAACGAAGGCTGGGTTAGCGCTCTGGATGAGGCCCCTCGCGTCGGTGAGCACAACGCCGTCACTGAACTGACGGATGGCTTCAAGGATCGACGCATCTTCGCCAGTGAAGGCAAGCCGCGACTCGGGTTCGAGCCGCAGCAGGACCATGGTCTCTTCTTCCTGCCGCAGACTGGAGATGAACAGGTGCGCGGGCTTCTTGTCATGCCCGAACTTGAGGGTGAGTTCGGTCGGTCGCCCCGATCCGATCACCTGCTCGACCGTGACGCGGAAGGCCGCAGTGGCCTTGGGTCCCAGAAAGCTGTCGATCGTACGCGTGGCAAGCGTTTCGCGATCGAGCCCGAAATAGAGGGACGCGGCGCGGTTGGCCTCGACCACCGTGTGCTCGTCGGGCTGAACGATCAGGATGGGATCACGGATGACATCGAGCAGCTGCCGATACTGGTTCTCGATTCGGCGCAGGCGCAGGTAGTCGGTTTCCATTCGCTGCTGCGCTTCAAGGAGTCGCGCCTGCAGCGAGGCCACCACGCGCAGGTCGCGACCCACCGCCACCATTTGTCCGGAATCGCCTACTCGGATCAGGGAAAACAGGATGGGGATGTCGCGCCCAGCGGCGTCAATATGGTTGATATGCCGCCAGCGCGAGGTGCGCCGTCCGGCACCGGCCTCGCGCAGCAGTTCGTCGACCTTGGGCCGACTTTCGCTCGTGACCACTTGCGACCACGGCTGGCCTGCCCAGTGCAGGATGTCCTGGGTGGGCCAGTCGTCGGTGCCCATGGACACGCTGGAGATCACACCATCAGAATCGAGTACCAGGGCGATGTCGGACGCAGCTTCGACGAGCGCGGCGCTGGCTTCTGCATCGAGTGCGGCGAGTTTGCCGCGGGATTCGTCAGCGTATCCCAACCGAATGCTCCGTTAACAGCTGTACCGCCCGATTAAGCGCGTCGGTGGCATCGCCCGATACGATATCTGCATCCAAGCGCTCAACGAGCTTGGGAAAGAATGGGACAGCGGCGCCGCCCACCATGATTGTGGGACGAAAACCGCGACAGGCATTGCGCACGCGCAGGATCAGTGCTCCCGCTGAACGCAGATCGGTTTCCGAGTTGAGAGAGAGCCCGATCAGGGCGGGTCTCATGGCGGTGATCTGGCTGACCAGTGCGGCCTCATCGCCTTGGCCCAGCCGCGTGCGCCAGCCGGCCCTCGCAAAAAACGCTCTGACCATTTGTACGCCCAGCCGGTGGGTGGCGCCTGGCATGGTGCAGAAAAATGCTGATGGGAGGATGGTCTCCGCGGTGGAGGGGGCGGGGGCATCCGAAGGGCCGATGCACTGAAAGTCATCGAGCAAGCTAGAGAAAACTTGCTGCAGATGACCCAACGCGATCGTGACATCGGTAAAGCTCAGGCGGTCGTCGCTCCAACCCTGGCCCAGATGCCGCGCGGCCGGCTGGATGACCTGGAGAAAGAGGGCTTCGATCGGCACGCCGCGGTCGCGCAGTTGCACGATGAGGGCGCCGGCCGCCTTGCCCTCGCCCTGCTGGCAGAGTTCCGCGAGCTCGAGGGCATGCACGAGGAGCGGCCCCACCCGGGGCGGCCCGTCGCCAAGATTCATCGATGCGACCGGTCGTCCCGGCCGGGCGCTGCGATCGCTCGGCATCACGGGACCGGGGCCACAGGCAAGACGGGTCAGT
>CAIPNM010000254.1 GCA_903866395.1 uncultured bacterium | reverse complement strand
CTGCGCCTGAATCGACACATCCAGTGCGGTGGTGGGTTCGTCAGCCACGACCAGTTGAGGCCGAGCGGCGAGCGCAAGCGCGATCACGACCCGCTGGCGCATACCACCGGAAAATTGGTGCGGGTAGTGATCGATCCGCTGTGCGGCGGCCGGAATGCCGGTGGCCTCAAGCAGTTCAATGGCACGAGCGCGGGCCGCACGGGCGTCGAGCGCAAGGTGCGTGCGGATCGTTTCCTCGATCTGGCGGCCGACGGTGTAAAGCGGGTTGAGCGAGGTGAGTGGATCCTGAAAGACCGCACCGATCTTTCGGCCGCGCACCTGACGCATGGCCTCGGGCGGCAGATTGTCGATGCGGGTGCCCTCAAGCAGAATTTCGCCTCCCGCAATGCGGCCCGGTGGCTCGATGAGACCGATGATGGCTGCGCCGGTCACCGACTTGCCGGCGCCGGATTCGCCGACCACCCCCAGCACCTCGCCTGGGGCGATCGTGAGCGACACATCATCGATAGCCACCAGCGTACCGCGGCGCGATGGAAACTCGACGCGCAGGTGCCTGACTTCCAAGAGCGGTGGGGGGGTCATTGCAGCCGCGGATTGAGCGCGTCGCGCAGCCAGTCGCCCAGCAAATTGACCGACATGCAGAGGAGCACCAGCGCAGCACCGGGAAAAATCACCAGCCACCACTCGCCCGAATAGAGGAAATTATTGCCGCTATTGATCATGGTGCCGAGCGACGGCGAGGTGGGCGGCACCCCCACACCCAGAAACGACAGGGTGGCCTCGGTGAGAATCGCCTGGGCGATATTGATGGTGGCAATGACCAGCACCGGACCGAGCGAATTCGGCAGCACGTGGCGCAGCATGATGGCGATCGGGCGCACGCCAATCACCCGGGCAGCCTGCACATATTCCTTGTTGCGCTCGATGAGCGTGGAGCCCCTCACGGTGCGCGCATATTGCACCCAATTGGCAAGCGCGATCGACCCAACCAGCACACCGACTGCCATCCAGTCGTTATGCGAGCCCTGGGGAAGGAGCGTGCGCGCAACGCCGTCGATGAGAAGCGCAATCAGGATGGCCGGAAAGGACAGCTGCACATCGGCCACCCGCATGATGAACGCATCGAGTCGGCCGCCGAGGTAGCCTGACAGGAGGCCCAATGTAACCCCCAGCACCATCGCAACCAGCACTGACGCGAGGCCCACCAGGAGCGAAATTCGCGAGCCATACAGCAGGGTGGACAGCACGTCGCGCCCCTGGTCATCGGTGCCGAGCGGGTAGGTGAGCTGGCCGCCTTCCACCCAGACGGGTGGCATCAAAGCATCATTCAATGACAGCGTGGCCAGATCAAAGGGCTGGTGAGGCGCGAGCACGGGCGCGCCGAATGCGCCGATGAACAAAACAAACGTGACCACGCTGGCTGCGATCGCAACCGGTGTGTGCCGATAACTCCACCAGAGGTCGCTATCAAAAAATCGGGCGAGAAGGCTGCGCTCGGAAGGCTTCATGGCTAATGTCCGGCGCCGCTACGCTCGATTCGCAGTCGTGGGTCAACCGCGAAGTAAAGGAGATCGACCACCAGATTGATGGTGACGAAAATGAGCGAGATCAGGCACAGGTAGGCGGCCATCACGGGAATATCGGCCACCTGCACCGACTGAATGAAGAGGAGCCCCATGCCAGGCCACTGAAACACTGATTCGGTGACGATTGCAAAGGCGATGATGCCGCCCAGCTGCAGGCCCGCAATGGTAATGACTGGCACCAGCGTGTTGCGAAGCGCATGACCGAAGTGAATCGTACGGTTGGTGAGGCCGCGTGCGCGCGCAAACTTGATGTAATCGGTGCGGAGCACCTCGAGCATCTCTGAGCGAACCAGCCGCATCACGAGCGTCATCTGAAAAAGTGCCAGCGTGAGCGCAGGCAGGATCAGGTGCTTCCAGCCATCCAGGGTGAGCATGCCGGTTGACCAGCTACCCACCATCACCGTGTCACCCCGGCCATACGACGGCAGCCATCCGAGCAGTACCGCGAAAAACAGAATGAGCAGGATGCCGATGAGGAATGTGGGTAAAGACACGCCCACCAGTGACAGCGCAAGGAGCATATTGGACAGCACGCCACGACGTCTGAGCGCGGTGTAGACCCCCATGGGAACGCCCGCTAGGAGCGCAATGGCCGCGGCGGTGAGCGCGAGTTCGAGCGTGGCGGGAAGCTTTTCCGCGAGCAGCGACGACACCTTCTGGCCCTGCCTGAGCGACACACCGAATTCGCCCTGCACCGCGTTGCCGATGAAATGCCCGAACTGGATGTAGAAGGGCTGATCGAGGCCGAGCGCCTGCGTGACCTGAACCCGCTGCTCGGGGGTGGCGTCCTGCCCCAGCATGGAGAGCACCGGATCGCCCACGTAGCGGAACAGTGCGAAGGCAACGAGCGCCACAACCCCCATGACGGCAAGCGCCTGCAGCAGTCGTCGTAGAACAAAGGCAAGCATCGCGGAGATTGCTCAGGCGCTGAGACTGGCGTGGGCCATGGCGCTGCGGGCTGGCTCAGACCGCGGGCTCGGGTGCCTCGGCCAACCAACGCTCGGCCAGCCGCACCCAGAAGCTGCCGCCAATGGGGATGATCTCGTCATTGAAATCATAGTGAGGCCCATGCAACACACAGGGGCCCAGCCCATGACCCGCCGCACGATGGTCGCCCACGCCGTTGCCGATCACCACATAGCAGCCCGGCATTTTCTCGAGGAAGAACGCGAAATCTTCAGCGCCCATGGTGGGCTCAAATTCGAAGACGTTGTCGGCACCGACCACGTCGGCCGCCACGGCCCGGCAGAAATGGGTTTCTGCCTCGTGGTTGATGAGGGACGGGTAATTGCGGTGGAAGTGAAACTCGGCGCTTGCGCCGAATGCACTGGCCGTGTGCTCGGTGGTTTCACGCATGCGGCTTTCGACCATGTCGAGCGTTTCCGGGCGGAAGGTGCGCACGGTGCCGCGCAGCTCGGCTGAATCGGGAACCACATTGGTGGCCTCACCCGCGTGCAGCATGGTGACCGAAATGAGTGCCGCATCAATGGGGTTTCGGTTGCGCGAGACGATGGTCTGGAATGCCTGAACGAGCTGACAGGCGACCGGGATGGGATCGATGCCCAGGTGCGGGAGGGCCGCATGGGTGCCGCGCCCCTTCAACACAATTCGAAACTCGTTGGACGAGGCGAGCATGGGCCCGGGACGCATTGCGATCTGCCCGGGTTTGAGGCCCGGCCAGTTGTGCATGCCGAAGATCGCCTGCATGGGAAAGCGCTCGAAGAGTCCGTCGCGCATCATTTCGCGGGCGCCTGCGCCGCCCTCTTCGGCGGGCTGAAACACCAGATAGACGGTGCCGTCGAAGTTGCGGTTCGTGGAGAGGTGACGAGCGGCGGCAAGGAGCATGGCGGTATGCCCGTCGTGCCCGCACGCATGCATGCGGCCCGCGATGCGCGAAGCATGCGCGAAGCGGTTGAGCTCGGTCATGGGCAGTGCGTCCATGTCGGCGCGCAGGCCGATGGCACGTCGCGAGCTGCCCTGTCGAATGACTCCGACCACACCGGTCTTGCCGAGGCCGCGGTGAACCTCGATTCCCCATTCGGCAAGCTTCTTTGCCACCAGCTCGCTGGTGCGGTGCTCGTCGTAGCGCAGCTCGGGATGGGCGTGGATCTCGCGGCGGACGGCTGCGATCTCGGCGTTAAAGGCAACAATCTGTTCGATCGGTTTCATGGGCGACACGAGCGCTAGCTGCGACTCGTCAGTTTTCCGGAATCGGTTGAGAATATCAGCCTAGGCGACAGTTTCATGCGGTCTCACCGAACAGGCAGGGTTTTCTATGAGCGCGGCCATTGAGGCATCTCCGGTCACTTCCGACGCCGGCTCCGAGCCGGGCGACACCGTTGTGCGCGGCGCGTGTCCGCACGATTGCCCCGATACCTGTGCGCTCCTCGTTACCGTGCGCAAGGGCCGGGCAATTCGCGTGGCCGGTCATCCCGACCACGGCAGTACCGCGGGCGTGCTGTGCACCAAAGTGTCACGCTACCCCGAGCGCACCTACTCTCCCGATCGTCTGCTCACCCCGATGCGCCGGGTGGGGAAGAAGGGTGAGGGCCGGTTCGAGCAGGTGAGCTGGGACGAGGCGCTCGATGACATCGCGGCGCGCCTCAAGTCGATCGCCGCCCGCGATCCGCAGCGCATTCTCCCCTACAGCTATGCGGGCACCATGGGATGGGTGCAGGGCGAGGGCATGGGCTCGCGGCTTTTTCACAAGATGGGGGCCTCGCTCCTTGATCGCACGATCTGTTCCTCGCCTGGCATGACGGGGCTTCAGTACACGCTCGGCGGTTCGGTCGGCATGGATGTCGAGCAGTTCGTCAATTCGAGGCTGATTCTCATCTGGGGATCAAACCCCATCACGTCGAGCGTGCACTTCTGGGCGATTGCTCAGGAGGCCAAGCGCCGGGGCGCGAAGCTGATCGCCATCGATCCGCACCGCACGGACACCGCCCTCAAATGCCATGAACATATCGCGCTGATGCCCGGTACCGATGCGGCGCTCGCACTGGGGCTCATGCACCTTCTGATTGCCGAGGGACGAATCGATCAGGACTACGTGGCCCGGCATACCGTGGGGTTCGAAGCACTCGCCGAGCGCGCGTCGGCCTGGACGCCGGCCCGTACGGCCAGCGTCTGCGGCATTTCCGAGGACCAGGTACGAAGCCTCGCGCATGACTACGCCACGATCCGGCCGGCTGCGATCCGGCTCAACTACGGCATGCAGCGCGTCTATGGCGCGGCAAACGCGGTGCGCGCGGTTGCTTGTCTGCCGGCGCTCATCGGCGCATGGCGCGATCCGGCCGGTGGCTTACTGCTCTCCTCCAGCCACATGGTGCCGGCCACGCCGGCGCGCCATGTGCGCACCGAGCTGCTTCCCGGCGCGCGTCCCCGCACCATCAACATGGTGGAGATTGGGGACGCGTTGCTCGCCGCCGACCCGCCGATCGAGGCGGTGGTGGTCTACAACTCGAATCCGGTTGCGGTCGCGCCTGAGTCCGACAAGGTGATCCGGGGCTTTGCCCGGGAAGACCTGTTCACGGTGGTGCTCGAACACTTTCAGACCGATACCGCCGACTACGCCGACTATCTGCTGCCTGCCACCACGCAGCTCGAGCACTTCGATGTTCACAAAGCCTACGGCCACTGGTATGTGCTCGCCAATCAGCCTGCCATCGAACCGCTCGGACAGGCGCGCTCAAACAGCGACGTGTTCCGTGACCTTGCGCGCCGAATGGGCTACACCGACCCCCTGCTTCAGGCAAGCGACGAGGCGATCGCCCGCGATGCGATGGACTGGTCGAGTCCGCTTGCCGGTCCAGAGGCCTATGAGCGCATGATTCGGGAAGGCTGGATCAAGATGCGGCATGCCGATGCGCCGTATGCCGAAGGGAGCTTTCCGACGCCCTCAGGAAAATGCGAGTTCTACAGCGAGCGGCTGAAGAGGGAAGGCCATGACCCGCTTCCCGATTGGCTCCCCAACCGTGAATCCCGGCATGCTGATCCAGCCCTTGCTGCCCGTTACCCGCTCGCCATGATCTCGCCGCCCGCGCGCCACTTCCTCAATTCAAGCTTTGTGAATGTGGCAAGCCTGCAGGCGACTGAGCGCGAACAGCGCTGCGAAATCCACCCCGACGATGCGGCCGCACGCGGTATTGCCGATGGCGATCAGGTTCGGGTGTTCAACGACCGGGGCTCGTTTCTGGCGCGCGCGCGGGTGAGTGATCGCACGCGCCGCGACCTGGTGGTGGCCTGGGGTCTCTGGTGGCACAAGCTCGTGCCGGGGGCCCGCAACGTGAACGCGGTGACGGGTCAGGCGCTCACCGACCTGGGCCGCGGGCCCACCTTCTACGATTGTCTGGTTGAGGTGGAAAAGGCGGCTTAAGCGCTGCGGCCTCGGATGGGTGGCTCGCCGATCCGGCGCCAGAGGTATTCGCCATGGCCGCCGGGGCCGGTGATTCGACCTTCATCCATCACCGTCACGCCGCGCACAATGGTGCGCACCGGCCAGCCTTTGAAGGTCCAGCCATCGTAGAGGCTGTAGTCGGAATAAGAGCCCAGCTCATCGGCTCGCACCGTCCGTTCGCGCTCGAGATCGACCAGCGTGAAGTCGGCATCGGCGCCACGCGCGAGCGACCCCTTCATCGGTGCCAGATCGAAGATGCGCGCCGGCCCGGAGGTGACGGTTGCAGCCAGCTTTCGGAGCGGAATGCGCCGCTTGTGCCAGCCTTCGGAGAGCAACACGGGCAGGATGGTGGCGCTACCCGGAAACCCTTGCGACGCGAGCCACATTGATTTGTCTTTGGTGGCGCGCTTGCGTGCGACATGATCGGAGGCCACGACATCGATCGTGCCATCGGCAATGCCCTCCCAGAGCGCCTCCCGGTCGTCGGCGGTGTGAAACGGAGGGTTGGCCTTGCCCATGCCCGCGAGGTCGCTGTCTTCAGTGTGGGTGAGGTAGTGCGGGCAGGTTTCAACGAACACCTGATCGAAGCGACCGCGCCAGAAGCGTACTTCATCGAGCGTCATGCGGGTGGAGATATGCGGGAAGAACACGCGCGCGCCCAGCTTCTCTGCGAGGAACATGGCGCGGATGGCGGGCTCGGCTTCGGTGAGCGCAGGCTTGCACGAGGCCCAATCGCGTAGGGTGCTACCCCCCGAGGCCTGCACGCGCTGGCGCAGGCGGTTGACGATTTCAATGTTCTCGGTATGACACACGATCATCGGTCGGCCCACCTCGGCCGAGCGCTTGAGCAGATCATAAAAGAAGCCATCATCGGTGCCGTCTAGCCCGAGGTAGCGCCCTTCCTCGCCCTTGAAATTCATGAAGTACTTGAAGGAGGTGACGCCGTAGTCGCGCACATAGCGATCGAGCTCCTCGATGTGGAGTTCGTTGGCGGTGCTGAAGTGAAAGCCGTAGTCGACATGCATGCGCGAGCGCGCGTACTCCTGTTCACGCCGAAAGACCTCGGAGTAGGCCTCGTTATTCAGGAAATAGCCCAGAATGGTGGTGATGCCACCCTGCGCGGCGTAGACGGTTTCAGTGCTGTATTCGGTGATTTTTTCGCCCATGCCGAAGTGCACATGCGCATCGATGCAGCCCGGGAACGCGTGCAGGCCCTCGGCACGCTGTTCGGCGATACCGGCTGGGGCGGGCGCACCCGGTTCGAGCAGGGCCTCGATCCGGCCGTCAATCACGAGCACATCGCCGCGCTCGGGGTCGCGGTCGGGAAACACCAGCGTGGCGCCACGGAGAACGAAATCAGACATGGAAGGACCTTGCGTAGGCGGTGGGAAGATGGCGCATCTTGCAATCGGGCGGCCAGTTGCAGGCGATTATAGGGGGGTGTTGCTCGTGAATCCTGGGCGGTCTCATCTGCTGCAACAGATCGCGAGAATCGCGTTCGGGGTGTGGGTGGCGCTGACCGGTGCGGCCGCCACCGCAGACCGACCTCCAACTGAAGCGGTGGCAAAGCCCGCCGCCCGTAGCGGCTACGAACCCGCCTATCTCTGGCAGTCCGCGCGCGGCCATCTCTCGATCTGGTGGTCAGCGCGGCCGGTCGATGAGCTGATCGGCGATCCCGGAACGCGCCCAGCCCTCAAGCAGAGGCTTGAGCTCGCGAAAAAACTGCGGCGCTTTGCGGTGGATGCACTCGCGCTCCCCGATAACGGCAGCTTCACCCGTTTTGCGCAGATCGATCGACCGCATGTGGTGTGGAACGTGCAGGCCGCGCCCGAGCTGTCGCTTGATCCGGTGCGCTGGTGTTTTCCAGTGGCGGGTTGCGTGGCCTATCGCGGTTACTACAACGAGGGAGAGGCCGAGGCGTATGCAGCGAGCCTGCGCGCCGAGGGGCTCGATGTGCAGGTCGCCGGCGTGTCGGCCTATTCCACTCTTGGCTGGTTTGCCGATCCGCTCCTGAGCACCTTCGTTGGCCAGCCCGAGCCCGAGCTTGCACAGCTCATCTTTCACGAGCTCGCCCATCAGGTGGTCTGGGTGCCCGGTGACACCCGATTCAATGAATCATTTGCCACCGCGGTTGAGCGAATCGGCGTGGAGCGCTGGTTGACCCACGCGGCTGCTGATCCGTCGGTACTTGCCAGCTGGCTCGCCCGGCGCGAACGCCGCGAGCGGATTGTCTCGCTGTTGTCCGAGACCGCCGGGCGCTTGCGGGCGATCTACAGCCAGTCGATTTCGGACGAACAAAAGCGCGAGGGCCGCCGCCAGGCGTTCGCCGATCTTCGCGCAGCGTTTGCCACGCTGAGGGAGGCCAACCCGGCTTTTTCGGCCTGGGATCGCTGGTTTGCACAGCCCCTCGGCAACGCGCATCTGATGTCGGTCGGGCTTTACCATGACCTGGTCCCAGCGTTTCTCGGCCTTTACCGTGCCGAGCGCGAGAACCTGCCGCGGTTTTACGAAGCGGTGCGTGCGCTCGCCGCGCTTCCCCCTGAAGCGCGTGCGGCACGTCTGGCCGCGGCCGCGCGAATGGAGTAAAAGGAGGGATATCAAACGATTCGCGGCGCCATGCGCACCCAAAAGACGCCGTGCACAGGAGGCAACATGGAGCGGTTGTGGCTGAAGTCTTACCCGGCCGGGGTTCCCCCCACGATTGACGACACGCTCTACGGGTCGCTCATCGACCTGATCAACGAGGCTTTTCGCACGCACGCCGCACGCACCGCGTACGTTGGATTCGGCGTTGGCATGACGTTCGGCGAGCTCGATACGCGTTCGCGTGCGTTCGCTGCGTGGCTGCAGTCAACGGGGCTGCGCCGCGGCGACCGGGTGGCACTCATGATGCCCAATGTGCTTCAGTATCCGGTGGCGCTCGCAGGCGTGCTGCGCGCCGGCATGGTGATCGTGAACGTCAATCCGCTCTACACCGCGCGAGAGCTTGAATATCAACTGAAAGATTCCGGCGCGCGCGCCATCGTCATTCTCGAAAATTTCGCGCATGTGCTCGAGCAGGTCGTGGCCAACACTTCAATCGAATCAGTGGTGGTGACCGGAATGGGTGACCTGCTGGGTGGCTTGAAGGGCATGCTGGTCAATGCGGTCGTGAAGCACGTGAAGAAGATGGTGCCGGCCTGGAATTTGCCCGAGGCGCTGTCGTTTCGGGCGGTGCTCAAGCGCGGCGAGTCCCTCGCCCTGCAACCGGTACAGGTCGGGCATCAGGATCTGGCGGTGCTGCAATACACCGGTGGCACCACGGGCGTCTCGAAAGGCGCTGCGCTGTCGCACCGCAATCTGATCGCGAACCTGTTGCAGTCTGAGGCCTGGATCCAGCCCGCGCTTCATAACACCAAGCGCCCGCTGCCTGCGGGCGAACCGATCACCGTGGTCTGCGCGCTGCCGCTTTATCACATCTTCGCGTTCACGATCTGCGCGCTCCTTGGCATGCGGATCGGCGCGAAAAACATTCTCATCCCGAATCCGCGCGACCTCGATGCGCTGGTGAAAGAGGTCAGGCCGCACCGGCTCAATATTTTCCCGGCGGTCAACACGCTCTATAACGCGCTGGTCAATCATGAAGGGTTCCGGCAGCTCGATTTCTCGGGCCTCGTGGTGAGTAACGGCGGCGGCATGGCGGTGCAGGCTGCCACGGCCCAGAAGTGGCTTGAGCTCACCGGATGCCCGATTTGCGAGGGCTATGGTCTTTCGGAGACGTCGCCCTCGGCCACCTGCAATCCCACGGATACCGATGCCTACTCGGGCACTATCGGTTTGCCGCTCCCGTCCACCGACGTGGTCATGCTCGATGATGACGGGCAAGAGGTGCCGCCCGGTGAGCGCGGTGAAATCGCCGTTCGCGGCCCTCAGGTCATGACCGGTTACTGGCAGCGCCCCGACGAAACTGCGCGGGTGTTTACCGCCGACGGTTTTTTCCGGACGGGCGATATCGGTGTGGCCGACGAGCGCGGCTACATCCGGATCGTGGATCGCAAGAAGGACATGATTCTCGTGTCGGGCTTTAACGTGTATCCGAACGAGGTCGAGCAGGTGGCGGCACTCCACCCCGGTGTGTTGGAGGTGGCCGCCGTGGGCGTGCCCGATGACAAGACCGGCGAGGCGGTGAAGCTCTATGTGGTGCGCAAAGATCCGGCGCTGACCGAGCAGGCGTTGATCAGCTTCTGTGCCGAGCAGCTCACCGGCTACAAGCGGCCGCGGCAGGTGGAGTTCCGAGCGGAGCTCCCCAAAACCAATGTCGGGAAGATTCTGCGCCGGGCGCTTCGCGAAGCGGCTTGAGCGGGGGCGGTTGAGCACCTCGTGAGCAGGGGCGTCATGAGCGCGCCGCTTCCCGGCGGGGGAGCTGAAACGCGGGTCTGAAGTCGTCGAGCTCGCGACTCGATAGTCCCACCTCGGGAGAGGTGGCCACCTCCTCCCACTTTGAAACAGCAGTGGCGACTTCCGCGAAAACAGACTTCGCCTGGTCCGAATTGAGCTCGAACCGGATTGCCTGATCGAGCAGCTGCCGAGTCGAGGTGATTGGGCCCGTATCCTCGCTCAGCCAGGTTTTCGACTCGCGGGTCTTATCCGGGAAAGGGTTCAGATCGAATGCGGGAGATAGCTGCCACCTGTTTCTCGCACTGTACAGAAACCCCAGGTTCTGTAGGTGGTCATCGACGTTGTTGATCAGGTGATTAAAGACAAGCCGTCGCCATAACTGCCTGGCATCGGTCACGAAGTCTGCGCACATTGAGCGCATGACGTCGATGATCTCGGTGTAGGAGTGCTCATCATCGCGCCTGGCCTGCAGGAGCGTCGCGCCAGACAGGTAGGGAATACGGTTTTGGCCAGGTGTCCGATCGAACCGTCGAATGATGGAAACGGGCTGACCTTGAACCATCGTGACGCGAGCCTCGGCACTGTTGATACCCGCCAGTTTCGCCAGACGGAGTGCGAGCACCTCTCCGCGCGTGACCGAACGTTCATCGGTCATGCTCGGGAATTTCCCAATGGATAAGGCGCTATCCAGGTCGATCATGCTGCATTTCGGGCGCATCCCCCCCAGGGACGTCGCCTTCCCCTGGAGATAAGCAAGATCTTCTGCGGTCTCCTGACTCATCTCGACAGCGTGAGAGGCGAGGAGTATGTCTTCGAGCTCCAGCAGGGTGGGCGTAGAGCGCTCACCCGCTGCGACTGTTCGCAGATAACGCCCTTGGGCATCGCGAATGCGCAGCGCGCCCACGCGACTCAAGTCGTCCACTGCCGCGAGATAATCGATTTCAGTCAACGGTGAGAGCGTTGCGTTGGTTGCGCGCGCCTTTGCATGAGCGCGGGCGACGACTCGCCGGCCCCAGGCGTCGGGTGCGGTGTCGGCCAGCGCTAGAAAGAAGCTGGCGTCATTCCTGGTGGGTGGCTTTCGAAGCTGGTAGCCGGGATGACGGCTCAAGTCGGGCGATATATCAAAGTAGCGGGCATCAGATAGCCACTCGCTGCTGTATGCGAACTGAGAAAACTCTCGCTGCCCGTCCTTTACGAAAACAAGCTGGCCGAGCGGTGCTGCTGCGCGACCGAGACAGACGCTGACCTCCACCCTGGTCAGGCCTGCCTGGGGGGGCGACCGGGATGGCATCAAAATCCTCCCGACTCTGGCGTACCTCGCGGCTTCCTGATGCGCTGGGGAAGCCGTGCATCCATCAGGGTGAGCCCGACGGTGTCCTGATCGGTATCGAGGATGTGATCGAGTTTGTCGAGTTCGCCAAATACCTGCAGCGCTCGCGCGAAAAGAACCATCGCAATCCCTGGGTGTCCCGCCTCTATCCGGCGAACAGTGTTGGCCGTTGCGCCAATTCTCTCGGCAAGATCCTGCTGCGTGAGATGCCGACGGCGCCGAGCCAGGGAAATGCCCGCCCCCAGTCGGGCGAGGCATCGTAAAACCGGCAGAGGGGGCGGGGAGGCGCTCTTCATCAAGCAACTATAAATCAATTACTAAAGCATTTAAAAGAATTTATATGATTGGTTATGAGGCCGCTACGGTTGTGGGCCAGCGTATTCCGCGACGGCTTATTCCTGCCGCAACCTGAACCGCTGCAATTTCCCCGTTTCGGTGCGCGGCAGGCTCTCCCGAAACACGACCGAGCGCGGATACTTGTATGGCGCAATCGTGGCCTTCACATAGTCCTGCAGCACTTTCGCGAGCGCGGGTTCGCCGCCATGCCGCGCGATCATGCCGGGTCGGGCCACCACATAGGCGCGCACGATCTGACCGCGCTCGGCATCGGGCACCCCCACCACCCCGCACTCGGCCACCGTTTCGTGGGCCATCAGCACCGCCTCGACCTCGGGGCCTGCGATGTTGTAGCCCGCCGAGATGATCATGTCGTCGGAGCGGGCCTGATAGTGGAAATAGCCGTCTTCGTCCACCATGAAGGTGTCGCCGGGCAGGTTCCAGCCGTCCCGCACATACTGGCTCTGGCGTGAGTCAGCCAGATAGCGGCAGCCGGTGGGCCCTCGCACGGCGAGCTTACCCACGGTATTGGGTGGCAGCGTGTTCATGTGTTCGTCGACGATCCGGGCCTCGTAGCCGGGCACGACCTTTCCGATTGCCCCGGGGCGCACCTCGGCCCCCGCCGACGAAATGAAGATATGAATCATCTCCGTCGAGCCGATGCCGTCAATCATCTCCAGACCGCTTGCCTCGCGCCAGAGCTGACGGGTGGCATCGGGCAGTGCTTCGCCCGCTGACACGCTCGCGCGAAGCGACTTCAGATCGAACCGACCGAGGAGCGGTGCCATCTGGCGATAGAAGGTGGGCGCGGTGAACACAACCGTTGCGCGATGGCGCTCGATCGCCGCGAGCAGTTTCTCGGGCGTGAGGCCCTCGAGGAGGAGCGTTGCGGCGCCTACCCGCATGGGAAAGCACAGCATGCCGCCGAGGCCAAAGGTAAAGGCAAGCGGCGGGGTGCCGCAGAAAATGTCGGTAGCCACAGGTTTCAGCACATGGCGTGGGAACAGATCGCACATCGCGATCACATCGCGGTGGAAGTGCATGGTGCCTTTGGGCTGGCCGGTGGTGCCCGAGGTAAAAGCGATCAGGGCCACGTCGTCGGATGCGGTATTGCAGGCCATGTAGGGTGCGTCGATCCGCGGGAAATGGCTTTCAAGCGCGTCGGCCGCGCCGCTTCCGTCATTGAAAAACAGGGCGCCGCGCAGGCGCTCGCACTGACCGGCGCCCACGTCGATTTCTGCGCGCAGTTTCAGGTCGCAGAGCACCGCATTGACCTGTGCTTTGTCGGCAATCTGAATCAACTCGGCTGCACGGAGCAGCGGCATGGTAGCCACTGCCACCAGCCCCGCCTTCACGGTGGCGAGCCAGCAAGCCGCCATCATCGGATGGTTGCCGCCGCGGAGCAGCACCCGGTTACCGGGCACCAGCCCCATGGGGCCGGTGAGCACGTGGGCGATGCGGTCAACCTGCGCGGCGAGTTCGCGCCAGGTGCAGCGGCCGTCGTCGTTGATGAGTGCAATCGAATCGCCGTGACCGCGCTCGATCATTGCATCAAGCAGTTCCACTGCGGCGTTCATGCGCGGGGGATAGCGGGTGTCGGGCGAAGCCAGGAACTCTGGCCACTGCGCGCGCGATGGCAGATGGTCCCGGGCGAAGGTGTCGAGATGGGCGGAGCGGTGCATCAGGTTTCTCCGTTGCGTTTGACGCCGCGTTTCCGCGGTGATTGGGGCGGCGACAGCCGCGTGCGGTCGTGCCCCGAGGGGTGCGGAGCCAGCCCTAAGTTCGCAGGGCGCGGTCGAGCGGCACCGTGGTCACGGTCGTAGTCGTGGTGAAGCGCGAGCTTGAGTTTTCCCAACAGGTCGAGCAGCGTTTGCTGCTCGGTTGCGCTGAGCGATGACATCAGCGCAACGACCCAGGATTCATGCGCGTGAGCCATCTCGGCAAAGCGCGCTCGTCCGGAGTCGGTGAGTTTCAGGCAGATGGCGCGTCGGTCGCCATGCACGGCCTCGCGCACCAGAAAACCTTCATGCTCCAGCTGATCGGCCAGCCCCGTGATGTTGCCTCCGGTCACCATCAGGCGGCGGGAGAGATCGCTCATTCGTAAGCCCGCAGGCACACGATACAGCTGCGCGAGCAGATCAAAGCGTGGCAACGTGGAGCTGAACCCACGTTTTAACCGCTGGCTGACCGAGCCTTCAATTAGCGTGGTGCATGTGAGCAAGCGCAACCAGAGCTTGAGCGCAGTATGGTCACGCGCCACCACCCGGCTTTCCTGATCCAGTGGGGTGAAGGGCGCTTTAGTGTCTTCCCGCTTGTTCATCGCAGGAAAGTTTAAGCCTGAATGATTCAGACTTAAAGTACTACCAGGCCTGGCGCGGGTCACAGGCGAAAAAAAAGCCGCCCTGCGAACAGGGCGGCTTGTTCAAACGAAATTCAGCTTGCGCTGGATTCGATTAGAACAGGTGCACCAGACCGAAACCAAAGGCTTTGGAGTCGGCGCCAGCAGCGGGCGTACCGCTCTGGTAGTTACCGCCGGCCAAGCCGTACGCGCCAGCCCGGTCGTTGTCGATCACGCGGAAGTGGAACAGCGCGTGGGTGCGGGTGCTCAGGGTCTTGACGACACCGAGACCGTACGACTTGGCACCGGAGCCAGCGACGGAAACGTTGTTGTCCTTGCGATCGGACGCAACGCCGTAGGTGGCGTTCAGCAACCAGCCCGAGCCCACATCATACTGACCGACCAGAGCGACCACATCTTCTTTGCCCTTGGTGGCAGCACCAGCTGCAGTGGTGATCGTGCGCTCACGCTCGACGTACTGAATCGACACGATGTTTTGCGACTTGGCGCCCGAGTAGCGATAGCCTGCACCGAGTTTCCATGCGGAGCGCTCGAGCTTGCTGCCAGCGGGGGTGGTCGTTGAGGCCCCGGCGGTGATCGGGCCGGTATCCGACGTTTGCATGTCGAACGAACCAACCAGTGCGCCCTGGGAGTAGGAAACCTTCAGGCCCTGATACTTGCCGGTGGCGCTGAGGTTGGCTCCAACGGACTCGCCGTTGTCCTGACCAGCACCGATACCGGTGGTAGCCGCGGTCGTGATGCCCGGCACAACGTTGCCGCTGGCGCCCATGTAGCCCATGTAGGCATTCGAACCCGCCCAGGCACCCGTGCCAGGACCGGCTACGACCATGATCATGTTTTCGCCGCGCACGGTGTACTGACCGATACCGCCGGTGATCAGGTCGGTGATGGAGTCGCCGGCGTGCCAGCGAGCGCCCGTCACGTTGATCGCGCCCTGGGTCCACCACACGTTCTGACGGCCGAGGCGAGCCTCAACGGTGTTGTTACCGATGCCAACGTGGCCTTCGCGCGAGCACCATGTCGTGGTGTTGGCGTTGTTGGTGTTGGCCTGGCCGGTGGAGCTGCCGTTGTCGATGTTGATGCCGGTTTCGCACATTGCGAAGGCACGCAGCCCGCCGCCGAGGTTTTCGTTCACGCTGAGGATAACGCGCGAGCCGACGTCGGCAACGCGGGTACGGTCCTTGAAATCAGCAGCGACGCCTGAGGTGGCCCCAGTGGCTTGCCAGTTACCAACTTCCATTGCCGCGCGGCCGCTAAGGGTCACTTGGGCGGACGCTGCGAAGGAAGTGCCCAGCACTGCCAACGCGATGAGTGATTTTTTCATTGCATGCCTCTTGAAGAGTTGTACAAGTCTCTTTAGATCGAGGGGACGCAATCAGACGATTGCGGCACCCGTGCCAACCTCCTGACGGGAAGTTGAAGCGTATTTGAACAGAGGGAGGGGGGAGCTGCAAAGAAAAGCGCTCCTGAGCCTGGCTCAGCGTTGCACCCATGCAACAACAGGCCGAGCAAACGGCCGCTGCCCGGCGACTTGCCGCGCAAGTCTGATCCTGGCCACAATCCTGGTGACATGACCGGCCGCGAGAGTGGCCCCGCCGCGTTGCCCTCAGGAGAAGCGATGCCCGCTGCTACATTCGCTGCGATTCAACAACTCCGCCTGCCTATCATCGCCGCCCCCATGTTCCTGATTTCGGGCCCAGACCTGGTGCTGGCCGCCTGCCGGGCCGGCATCGTGGGTGCTTTCCCCACGCCCAACGCCCGCCCGATTGAGGTGCTGGATCAGTGGATGGCAACCATCACCGAGGGGCTTGCGAGGGCGCGGGCCGAGAACCCGCAGGCGCGCATTGGCCCCTGGGCGGCCAATCTGGTGACCCACTCCTCAAACGCCCGCCTGCCTGAAGACCTCGCGCTCATCGCCCGCTACCGGCCGCCCATCGTCATTACGGCGCTAGGTAGCCCCAGGCCGGCCATCGAAGTAGTGCACGCCTACGGCGGCATGGTCATTGCCGATGTCGTCAACCTGAACCTGGCCCGGAAGGCGGTGGCCGCGGGGGCGGATGGCCTTGCCTGTGTCTGCGCAGGGGCGGGCGGCCACACGGGTCATCTGTCTCCCTTTGCCTTCGTGAGCGCGGTACGCGAGTTCTTTGACGGCCTGGTGATCGCGGGGGGCGGTATCACCGACGGCTGGGGCGTGGCCGGGGCGATCGCATCCGGCGCCGATCTGGTCTACATGGGTACGCGCTTCATCCCCACCGTGGAGAGCCAGGCCGCGCCCGAGTACAAGCAAATGGTGGTCGATTCAAACGCCGATGATCTGGTGGTGAGCGACCGCATCACCGGCACCGCCGCCAGCTGGCTGATCCCGTCTCTCAAACGGCTTGGCGTCGACCTCTCGGCCCTGCCCGACAAACGTGAGCGGGTCTATGACAGCAACCGCTCCGTCGAGGCCTCGCGCGGCTGGAAAGACCTGTGGGGCGCCGGGCAGGGGCTGGGCAGCATCCATGCCATTGAGCCGGTTGCGGCGGTGGTCGACCGGCTTGAGTCAGAATACCGTCAAGCGCGCGCCCGGTTCGCCGCCCTCAGATGAAGGCCAAGCCATGACATCCCCTACCTATATTCTCGGCGGCCACCAGACCGATTTTGCGCGGGTCTGGTCGCGAAACGGACAGGACCTCTCCGACATGATCCGCGAGTCGGCGCTTGGTGCGCTCGAGGCGGCCCGCGTGGAGGCCGGCGTGGTCCAGTCCATCCATGTGGGCAATGCGTTTGGTGAGCTTCAGCGCAACCAGGCACACCTCGGCGCCATGGTGTCATCGGTGGTGCCGGCGCTCTGGGGCGTGCCCGCCATGCGGCACGAGGGGGCATGCGCCTCGGCTTCGCTTGCAATTCTCACTGCCATGGCCGAGATCGAGGCTGGGCGCTACGACTGCGTGCTGGTGGTGGGGGCCGAGGAGCTGAAGAACCTCCCGGGCGATGTGTCGTCAGCCAATCAAAACGCCGCAGGCTGGCAGGGACGCGAAGGCATTGACTGCCGTTTTCTCTGGCCCGCGGCCTTCGGCATGATGGGCTTTGAATATGAGCGGCGTTATGGTCTTGATCGCCGATATCTGAACCGCATCGCCGAACTCAACTACGGCAACGCCAAGCGAAACCCGCTTGCCCAGACGCGCAAGTGGGCGTTCGATGCAGCGAGCTTTACCGACGACGATGAAGCCAATCCGGTCATCGAGCCCGGCACCCGCCGGCAGGACTGCGGGCAAATCACCGACGGGGCCTGCGCGCTGGTGCTCGCCTCGGGTCGGTTCGCGGCCGAGCATGCTGCCCGTACCGGGCAGGCGCTTGACCGGCTACCCAAAATCACGGGCTGGGGCCACCGCACGGTGGGCTTGCGTGCGCTCGACAAGCTCGAGCGGAGCCGCGGCGATGCCTATGTGTTTCCGCATGTGCGGGCGGCCATCACCGATGCCTGGTCGCGGGCTGGCGTGTCGGGCCCGGAGGCGTTTGATGTCCTCGAAACCCACGACTGTTTCACCACCACCGAATACATGGCCATTGATCACTTCGGCTTGACCGAGCCCGGGCAAAGCTGGCGCGCGGTCGAGTCGGGTGACATCGAGATGGGTGGCCGACTTCCAGTCAACCCCTCGGGTGGCCTGATCGGTGGCGGGCATCCGGTAGGCGCGACGGGCGCTCGGATGGTGCTGGATGCTGCGCGTCAGGTCAGTGGCCAGGCGGGCGATTATCAAGTGGCCGGCGCGCGGCGGGCGGCCACGCTCAATATCGGCGGCTCGTGTGCAACCGTTGTGTCGTTTGTCGTGGAAACAGGCGTCGCCTGAGGAGATGTGATGGAGTCGCTTCGGCGCTTTTCGCTGGTGGACCGTGTGCTGGGAGGCGCGTGTCGCGCACTTGCCACGCTTTCTGATGCGGTACCTGCCCGCCGGCCGGTGCCGGGCGCATCAAGCGGCTCGCAGTTGGCCGACGAGGTTGAACTCACCGAGCCCGAGCGCCGGCTGTCGGGCGCGTTGATGCGGGTGAACCATGTCGGCGAAATCTGCGCGCAGGCGCTCTATGAGGGGCAGGCGGCGAGCACGTCCGACCCGGCACTGCGTGAATACTTTCTTGGGGCGGCGCGCGAGGAGGCCGACCATCTTGCCTGGACGCGATCGCGGCTGGATGAGCTGGGGGCGTCGCCTTCGCTCCTGAATCCCTTATGGTTTGCCGGTTCGCTTGCCATGGGTCTGGTGGCAGGGCGCGTGGGCGACCGCTGGAGCCTGGGCTTCATGGCCGAGACCGAGCGCCAGGTGGAGGCGCATCTGGGGTCCCACCTCAACCGCTTACCTGCCGCCGATCAGCGTTCCAGGCAGATCGTTGAGGCCATGCAGCGCGACGAAACCGCGCATGCGCGGCGCGCGCACGAAATGGGTGGGGCAGAGCTCCCAACGGTTGTTCAGCAAGGGATGCGCGCGGCTGCCCGGGTGATGACCACGGTGGCGCATCGGATCTGAAGCGGAACGCGGCGGCGCGGTCAGTCGCGCTCAGTCTTCAACGACTTCCCAGCTGGTGCTGATTTCCGCCGTGTGGGCAAGCATGGCCGAGGCCGAACAATATTTGTCGTGGGACAGCTTGATGGCCCGTTCCACGATATTCGGCTTCAACCCGCGGCCGCGAACAACGAAATGAAACAGGATTCGAGTGAAAACCTTGGGGTCGGTCTCGGCGCGTACGGCCTCCAGCCGCACTTCGCAGCCGCGGACGTCCAAGCCGCTTTTCGTGAGAATCACCACCACGTCGTAGGCGGTGCAGCCGCCAGTGCCGAGCAACACCATCTCCATGGGGCGTGGCGCCAGGTTGCGTCCGCCCCCTTCGACCGCGCCGTCCATCAGAACCGCATGGCCGCTTCCGGTTTCGGCGACAAAGCTCATTCCGCCGGGGCCGGTCCAACTGACGCTTGCTTTCATGGTGTGTGCTCCAGGGCTTGAAGGGGGCAACGGCGCGGGATGGTCGCGCGCTGTGTGTTGATCGCCGGCATTATCTGCCAGCTGGCCTCCTTACCAATGCTGCACTGCGCAATCCCTGTTTCCGACTCGGGCTTCGTTAATTGAGGCCTAGGGTTTTCGGTTTCAGGGAGCGTGTATTTCCTAGGACGCTCAGATCGCCGTGATTTGAGTTAAATCAATCACTTACGCTAATTTGTTGGTGTGTTGCGACAATAATAGAAAAACCGTGTCGAATTTCACCTCCGCGGCGGATGGCGCTCTTGCGTTGCACAACAGATTTCCGTAGCATTCGGGTTGTTGGCTGCGCATGCAGTCTCTCAGTGTCTCCTCCACCCTCCTCCAAAAGGTGGATTCAACCCGGCCCCCTCAAAGGGTCGGGTTTTTTTTGCCTGGCGCTTCTGCGGGGATGTTGGTCGGGCGAGCCCCCTGGCGGGACACTTCCCGGTGCGCTTTCCGGATTCGTTTTGACTTGGGCGGGCGAGTCCTGATAGCATAGAAGGCTTTCCGCGAAAACCATTCGCTTTGCGCTTTGATTCATGCTTCTTACAGAGGGGCGGCGCTTAGAGAAAGACGGCGTTCAGATAAGGCCGGGGTGAAGCGCAAGACGCAGTGATCGAAGGGCAGAAGCTGAAATGCAGAAGCCGAAATGCAGAAGCTGATCGCTCGTGTCGGGCAGCAAACACCGAAGCGCGGATAAACCCTGCCAGAGCAGACATATGAAGACTTTTTCCGCCAAGCCGCACGAAGTTAAGCGCGACTGGTTTGTGATTGATGCCACCGACAAGGTACTTGGCCGGCTGGCCGCTGAAATCGCTCACCGTCTTCGCGGCAAGCACAAACCCGAATTCACCCCGCACGTTGATACCGGCGATTTCATTGTGGTGGTGAATGCGGCGCATATCCGCGTTACCGGCAACAAAGCCGAAGGCAAGCGTTATTTCCGTCACAGCGGTTATCCCGGCGGCATCAGCGAAACCTCGTTTGGCAAGATGCAAAGCCGGTTCCCCGGGCGTGCACTCGAGAAAGCGGTCAAGGGCATGCTGCCCAAAGGCCCGCTCGGCTACGCCATGATCAAGAAAATGAAGGTCTACGCGGAGGGCACCCATCCGCATACGGCCCAGCAACCGAAGGCCTTGGAGATCTGACCATGATCGGTGATTACTACTACGGCACTGGGCGTCGCAAAACCTCCGTTGCTCGCGTGTTCCTTAAGCGGGGCACGGGCAAGGTGGTGGTGAATGGCCGCCCGCTCGATCAGTACTTTGCTCGGGAAACCGGCCGCATGGTGGCCCGGCAAGCACTCGAACTCACCAACAATCTCGGCGTGTTTGACGTCAAGATCAATGTGCACGGTGGTGGCGAAACTGGCCAGGCCGGTGCGGTTCGTCACGGCATCACCCGCGCACTGATCGACTATGACGCAACGCTGAAGCCTGCGCTGTCGGCGGCGGGGTTGGTCACGCGTGACGCGCGAGAGGTCGAGCGTAAGAAGGTCGGCCTGCACAAAGCGCGGCGTCGGAAGCAGTTCTCGAAGCGTTGATCGCGGCTGGGGCGCCTCGCGTCCCGCGCGCAACCCGCTGCACAAGGCCGCCTACCGGGCGGCTTTTTTTCGTGTATCGCACCATGCGGAGCCCATGGGCTGTTGCACCTGAACCTCGGGAGAGTCGAACATGATTAAGGTTGGTATCGTTGGTGGCACTGGCTACACCGGGGTGGAATTGCTCCGGCTGCTTGCCCAGCACCCCCAGGTGGCGCTGCACGCCATTACGTCCCGCAAAGAAGACGGCATGCCGGTGGCGGAAATGTTTCCGTCGCTGCGGGGACGGGTGTCCCTCGCGTTTAGCGAGCCCGCCAAGGCCCCGCTCACTGGCTGCGATGTGGTGTTCTTTGCGACGCCGCACGGCGTGGCGATGGCTCAGGCGCCCGAATTGCTCGCGGCGGGTGTCCGAGTGATTGACATTGCCGCTGACTTCCGGCTGAAGGACACAGCGGAGTTCGAGCGCTGGTACAAGATGCCGCACAGCTGTCCCGACATTCTTGCCGAGTCGGTCTACGGCCTGCCCGAGGTCAACCGCGAGGCCATCCGCAAAGCGCGCGTCGTCGGCATGGCGGGGTGTTATCCCACATCGGTTCAACTTGGGCTGCTGCCGGTGCTGGCTGCAGCAAAAGACGGTGGACCGCCGCTCATCGAACCCACCGGCATCATCGCCGACTGCAAGTCCGGAGTGTCGGGCGCCGGCCGGAAAGCGGAGGTTCACACGCTTCTTGCTGAGGCTTCGGACAATTTCAAGGCCTATGGGGTGAGTGGCCATCGCCACTGGCCTGAAATCCGCCAGGGCCTCTCGGCTATTGCGGGGCAGCCCATCAACCTCGTGTTCACCCCGCATCTGGTGCCGATGATTCGGGGCATCCACTCAACCCTCTATGCGCGGCTCACGCCGGCTGGCCGCGCGGCAGATCTGCAGGCGCTCTACGAGGCGTACTTTGCCGCCGAGCCGTTCGTCGATGTGATGCCTGCAGGGTCTACACCGGACACCCGCTCCGTGCGCGCATCGAACATGGCCCGGATCGCGGTGCATCGCCCGCCCGAGAGCGACCTGCTGATGGTGCTCGTGGTGGAGGATAATCTGGTGAAGGGCGCCTCGGGCCAGGCGGTGCAGGTGATGAACCTGATGTTTGGCCTCCCCGAAGAAATGGGATTGACCCAGATTCCTGTGCTGCCCTGAGCTACACTTGACGGTTGTGTCAAGGGAGAAAAACCATGAACGCCATTGCCGAAATGCCAGCCCCGCTCGTCTTCACCGAAAGCGCGGCGAGCAAGGTTAAGCAGCTCATTGACGAAGAGGGCAATCCGTCCCTCAAGCTTCGCGTGTTCGTCCAGGGTGGCGGGTGCTCGGGCTTTCAGTATGGTTTCACGTTTGACGAAGAAACCAACGACGATGACACCGTGATGGAAAAGAACGGTGTGCACCTCCTGATCGATGCCATGAGCTACCAGTATCTGGTGGGTGCCGAGATCGACTACAAAGACGATCTCGAGGGCTCGCAGTTTGTCATCAAGAACCCCAACGCCACCACCACCTGCGGGTGCGGTTCGTCGTTCTCGGTTTAATTAGGCTCTGAGTCGGCCCCACGGGTCGGCCACCGACCCTAGCACCCGGCTGCCCGATGCGCCGGTAACAGCGGGTAGGTTCCCCGGGAGGGCGTCTACCCGCCGTGCGGCCAGCCAGGCAAACGCCGCGGCCTCTACGGCCATCGGGTCAACACCTGCTGCTTCGGTGCTCGCCACGCGGCATTGGGGTAGCCGCTGGGCGATCCGGCGAATCAGATCTGCGTTATAGACCCCGCCGCCGCACAGAAACACCTGAGCGGGGGCGGCTTCTTCGCACGCCAGTGCGATCGTGGTGGCGGTCAGCTCTGAGAGCGTAGCCTGCACGTCGCGAGCCGACAGTGGCGGGCTGTCACGGGCTGAGGTGTGCGCCCGCAGGTGGCGGTCCAACCATTCAAGATTGAAGTCGTCTCGGCCGGTGCTCTTTGGGGGCGGTCGGTGAAAATACTCATCGGCCAGCATTGCCGCAAGGAGTCCTGGGTCGGCGGTGCCTCCCGCAGCCCAGGCGCCCTTGGCGTCGAAGCGTTCGCCCTGGTGGCGTTCATGCCATTGATCGAGCAGCGTGTTGCCAGGGCCCGTGTCGTGACCGAGAACCTGAGAGGTACTGTTGGGGACGGCAGCCGGCAGCACGCTGATGTTGGCAATGCCGCCAATATTCACGACTGCACGGCATTCGGATTGATCGGCGAAGACGTGGGCGTGAAAAGCGGGGACCAGGGGCGCGCCCTGTCCGCCGGCTGCGATATCTGCGGGGCGCAGGTCATAAACCACGGGAATGCCCGTTGTTTCAGCAAGCTGCGCGGCGTTCAGCAGTTGGAGCGTAAAGCCTTCGGCGGGGTGGTGCCGAACCGTCTGCCCGTGGGCACCGATCGCGGTGATGTCGCGGGCTGTGAAGCCTGCGCGATCGATGGCTCGCTGCGCGCCCTCAGCGTAAAGGTGAGCGAGTTTGAGCGCCACCCTGGCGGCAAGCTCGAGTTCGCCTGCAGACGGCGCTTGTAGCGTTTGGATGGACTGCCTCATGTCACTCGAAAACGGCACGGAAACGCACGACAGCGTTTCGAGACGTTGGGTGGAGGCATGGAGCCTCACAAGCACGGCATCGATAGCGTCGACGCTAGTGCCCGACATCAAGCCGATGAACAGCCGACTATCGGGGGAGGACATGCTGCGCCGGGTAGTCGTGCCGGACGCGAGGACTACTCGAACTTGGCCTGGGCGGTGGTGCTGGCCGAGCCAATCTGGGCCATGTGTTCGCGGTAGGTGTCAGCGAGAGGGGTGAAACGCAGGCGTTCGCTCATGGAGAGCTTACGTCCCTCAGGCAATACGGCGCGCATGGGGTCAACGTGTCGGCCGCCCACGCGGAATTCATAGTGCAGGTGGGGGCCAGTGGTCCAGCCTGTCATGCCCACGGTGCCGATCACCTGGCCCTGGGTGACGCGTGCGCCCTTGGTGACACCTTCGCCAAAGGCATTGAGGTGTGCGTAAAGCGTAGTGATCTTGCCCGGGTGGGACACGATGACCGTGCGCCCGTAGCCGCCGTTGTAGCCAGCGAAATCAACGACGCCATCGGCCACGCTCCGGACCCGCGTGCCTACCGGCGCGGCGAAGTCAGTGCCGGTGTGGGCGCGAACATCCTGGAACAGGGGATGAAGGCGCGCGCCGCTGAAGCCCGAGGTGATGCGCGTGTACTGGATGGGTTCGCGCAGGAACGACCGAACCAGGCTCTGACCAGCGAAGTTATAAAAGGCGCCCCGACCGTCGTCGTGCTCGAACCAGACAGCCTCATGCCGAATGTTGCCGCTTTCGATCTCGATGGCCAGCACCCGGCCGGGCACGGGCAGATCGAGGCTGTCGGCCTCGCGCAGGGTTTCGTAGACCACGCGAAGGCGCGCACCGCGGCGCAGGTCTTTGCGCAGGTCGATGCTGTTGCTGAGGATGTCGGCTGCGCGGGTGGCGACGGAGTCGGGGATGCCCGCAGCGTCGGTGGCGGCAAAGAGGGTGCTTTGAACCTCGGCGGCCCGGGCTTCGATGCCGCGGTCGACCGCGACGGCCTGCTCGGTGGCAACGAGACGCCCGCCCTCGCGCACGATGGTGACCCGCATGGGCGGGCGGCCATCTATTTCGATGTTGCCGTGACGGTACTGTAGACGATGCACAACACCGACATCGTCGATTTCAGCGGTGACGGTGCGGCCCGGCTGGAGTTGCAGCAGGCGCTTGCCGATGCGGTCGGAGCCAATAAATTTGATGAGCTCGGGGTCGTTCGCACCCAGCCGTGACAGCAGGCTGGAGGCGGTTTCACCGCGGTTGACCACTTCAGACTGGCTGACCCGGGGCAGAGGAAGCGCGGGGTCATCGGCCACCGCAGACGGCGCCGACAGTGAGACTTGCTCAACGACCAGTCTGATAGATGGCGGCGTGATGTCGGTGGCGGGTGCAATGGCCACAGCGGTGACGGCACCTAACCCCAGAACCGTGCCCATGGCGAGCGCCAGGCGACGCAGCGTAAGACGAGGCAGGGTCGGGATGTCGTCGTCGTCGTCGTCGTGCTGGCCCGCCGAGAGCGTGAGACCAGATGCACTGGCCCCGCCGAAGTGAACATGCTGCTGGGCGACAGCGACCTCGAGTGCCGACAGAACCGCTTCGGAGGTGATCGTAGCTTCGATCGCGACCTCGGCTGGGCCGAGTGTGATCGAGAAATCGGAAACGAACACCGCATCAGAGTCGGCTGCCAGGAGCGCGTCGTGGGGCTGAGCCAGGATGGAGGCGGGCTCGGGCAGAGCCAGTACGAGGTCGTCGGCTATGGTGGCTACAGCGGCCAGGCACAGGTGCTCTGCGTCTTGCAGCTCGGCGGCGAGCAGCGCTCCCGCCCCGCAGGCCGCCAGCGCTGATTCCAGTGAATCAAACGCGTCGACCCATGGCGATTCGGTGTGCGGCCCGGAGGACGGCACAGCCGAAGCGTCAGCGGAAATTGGCGCAGTCGACATGGGCGAAATAAGACCAAACCAAAGCACAGCGATTGACGGAACATTCACACGGCCTTCCCTGTAGGGCGGGACTCAGCGGGTGTGAACACTCAGATAAACTTGCGGGCTGCCGACGCAATTCGCAGGGAAAAAGATCCCGGCGGACTGCCCTCCCGACAAACCGGAGCGCGAAGTCTACCGGAGAACTCTGGTTTTCGTGAAATTCTCACTCGATCATCGTTCCAGGACTCTCATGAATCGATCTGAAGGCGCGTCCAGGCCCGCAGCCGCCCCCCCCGCCGAGCCCGCAGTGGTCAGCGACCGCGTGCGCGAGGCGCTGGCGGTTTCGCTTCGCGGTTGTGAGGAGCTTCTGGTCGAGGCCGAGTGGCGGCTGAAGCTTGCGAAAAGCGAGTCAACCGGCCAGCCGCTTCGGATCAAGCTCGGTCTCGACCCCACGGCTCCCGATCTGCATCTGGGCCACACGGTGGTACTGAACAAGATGCGGCAGTTGCAGGATCTTGGCCACACCGTCATTTTTCTGATCGGTGACTTCACCGCCATGATCGGCGACCCGTCGGGCCGCAACAGCACGCGCCCGCCGCTCACCCGCGAGCAGATCGAGGACAACGCGCGCACCTATTTCAATCAGGCAAGCCTGGTCCTTGACCGCGAGCGCACCGAGATTCGCTACAACTCCGAGTGGTGTGATCCGCTGGGCGCGCGCGGCATGATTCAGCTTGCCTCTCGCTACACCGTCGCCCGCATGATGGAGCGCGATGATTTTTCGCGTCGGTTCAAGGGTGGGGTGCCCATTTCGGTGCATGAGTTTCTGTATCCGCTCATGCAGGGGTACGACTCGGTGGCGTTGCGCGCCGATATCGAGCTTGGCGGCACCGACCAGAAATTCAACCTGCTGGTCGGGCGCGAGCTGCAGCGCGAAATGGGACAGGAGCCGCAGTGCATTCTCACCATGCCGCTCCTTGAAGGGCTCGATGGCGTCGACAAGATGTCGAAATCCAAGGGCAACTATGTAGGCATCAGCGAGCAACCGGGCGAGATGTTCGGCAAGCTCATGTCGATTTCCGATGAGCTGATGTGGCGGTATTTCGAACTGCTGTCGTTTCGTAGCCTTGATGAAATCACCCGTCTGAAGGCTGAATGCGCCGCGGGCCGCAACCCGCGCGACGCCAAGGTGATGCTGGGCCAGGAAATCGTGACCCGCTTCCATTCGGCATCGGCAGCCGAGCAGGCGCTGGCAGACTTTGAGGCGCGGTTCCGTGCGGGGGCCATTCCCGACGACATTGCCGAGGTGTCGCTTGGCGGGGCGCCGCTTGCCATCTCGGCGCTTCTCAAGCAGGCCGGGTTGGTGGCTTCGAGTTCGGAGGCCATCCGCAATATCGAACAGGGCGGCGTGAAGATCGACGGCGAACGAGTCGAGGATCGGGCGCTCAAGCTCCCAGTGGGCACTTATGTCGTGCAGGTAGGCAAGCGGCGCTTTGCCCGCGTCACCCTCGGAGCCTGAGCGGGATCTCCCGCCAGGCGCTTTCGCGAAAGGCCCGCTGTGCTCGCATTGGTACAACGCGTTTCCGAGGCTGCAGTCCGGGTGGATGGCCGCATCACGGGTGAGATCGAAACCGGTCTTCTGGTGCTGTTTTGTGCCGAGCGGGGCGATGACGATAACCTCTGTGAGCGCCTGCTCGCCCGACTCCTCAAATTGCGCTGCTTTTCTGACGAGGCGGGGCGGATGAACCGGAGCGTGGTAGATGTCTCCGGAGGGCTTCTGATCGTGCCTCAGTTCACGCTCGCAGCCGACACGCGCTCGGGCACCCGCCCAAGCTTTACCGGTGCCGCGCCACCCGAGGAGGGGCGACGGCTGTTTGAAAGATTCGTGACGCTGGCGCGGCAGACGCATGCCCCCGTTGGCACGGGCATGTTTGGCGCCGACATGAAGGTGTCACTCATCAATGACGGGCCGGTCACACTGTGGCTACGGCAAGAACCGAAGGCGGAGCCCTCTACATGAGCATGACCGAGCTGATCTTTATCCGTCACGGCGAGACCGATTGGAACCGGGCGCGGCGTTTCCAGGGCTGTATCGACATTGCGCTCAATGCCACGGGTCTTGAGCAGGCGCGGCACACCGCTGACAGGCTCCAGGACCATCGGCTCGCGGCGGTCTATTCCAGCCACCTTGGCCGGGCCCGCGAAACGGCGCGTCCGATCGCCGAGGCGCTGGGGCTGGCGGTGGCGATTGAGCCCGAGCTGCGCGAGCGCAGTTACGGAGCGTTCGAGGGGCAGACCCACGACGAACTGCTTCGCAATCATCCGGAGGCCTATCAGCGTTGGCGCGACCGCGTGCCCGACTATGAGTTGCCGGGCGGGGGCGAATCGCTGGTGGCGCTGCGCGCGCGCGTGTTCGAGCAGATGCACCGGCTCGCGAAGCGCCACGCGGGACAGACTGTGGTGGCGGTGACCCACGGCGGCGTGCTCGATTCAATCTACCGCATTGCCTCGGGGCTGGCCGCCGATGAACCCCGCCGATTCGAGTTGAACAACGCTTCGATCAATCGGATTGGCTGGAACGGCGAGCAATTCAGCGTGCTCGGCTGGGGCGATGTGTCGCACCTCGCTAAAATGTCGATTTAACGCGCCTTTCGCGCAGGAGTCTGCCGTGTTTGACCGCTCTGTCGGCATCGACCGCGTCGATCCCGAGCTCTGGAATGCCATTCGCCAGGAAAATCAGCGCCAGGAAGCGCATATCGAGCTGATTGCCTCTGAAAATTACGCGAGCCCTGCCGTGATGGCGGCGCAGGGCAGCCAGCTCACCAACAAATACGCGGAAGGCTATCCCGGCCGGCGCTACTACGGTGGCTGCGAATATGTCGACGTAGCCGAGCAGCTGGCCATTGACCGTCTGCGAGCCCTCTACGGCGCTGATGCCGCCAACGTACAGCCGCATTCGGGCGCACAGGCCAATCAGGCCGTGTTTCTCGCCTTTCTCAAGCCCGGTGACACCATCATGGGCATGAGCCTCGCCGAGGGCGGGCATCTCACCCACGGCATGCCGCTCAACATGTCGGGTAAATGGTTCAACGTAGTGTCTTATGGCCTCGATGCCAGCGAGGCCATCGACTATGACGCCATGGCGCGAAAGGCCCGCGAGGCCCGCCCCAAGCTCATCATCGCCGGCGCCTCCGCCTACAGTCTGCGGATTGACTGGGCCCGCTTTGCTGACGTGGCGCGCGAGATCGGGGCGCTCTTCATGGTGGACATGGCGCACTACTCCGGCCTGATTGCCGGTGGCGTCTATCCCAACCCGGTGCCACACGCCGACATCGTCACCTCTACGACGCACAAGAGTCTGCGGGGGCCGCGCGGGGGCTTTATTCTCATGAAGTCCGAGCATGAGAAAGCCATCAATTCCGCCGTGTTCCCGGGGCTGCAGGGTGGCCCGCTCATGCATGTCATCGCGGCCAAAGCGGTGGCGTTTCGCGAGGCGCTCGAGCCGGGCTTTAAGGTGTATCAGCAGCAGGTGCTCGCCAACGCGTCGGCGCTTGCGCAGTCGCTGATCGAGCGTGGGCTGCGCATCGTGTCGGGTCGCACCGAGTCGCATGTGATGCTGGTTGACCTGCGCGCCAAACGCATTACCGGCAAGGAGGCCGAGCGGGTGCTGGGGCTTGCCCACATCACCTGCAACAAGAACGCCATCCCCAACGACCCGGAAAAGCCGATGGTGACAAGTGGTATCCGGCTGGGATCGCCCGCCATGACCACCCGCGGCTTTGGTGTGGACGAGGCCCGCCGTGTGGGTCAGCTGATCGCCGATGTTCTCGATGCACCGGCCGATGAGGCGGTGATTGCGCGCGTCCGCGACCGGGTGGGCGAGCTGACCGCTCGCTTTCCGGTTTACCGCTGAGCGTGGCGGGGCGGGAAGCCGATCATGCGCTGCCCGTTCTGCGATCACGCCGATACGCAGGTCGTTGAAACGCGCGAGACCGACGACGGCGCCTCCACAAGGCGCAGGCGTCGTTGCCTGCAGTGCGATAAGCGTTTCACCACCTATGAGCGGGTTGAGCTCGCGCTACCGGTCCTGGTGAAGAGGAACGGAATGCGTGCTGAGTTCGATCGCCGGAAACTCCGGGCCTCCATGTCGCTCGCGCTTCGAAAACGACCGGTGAGCGCCGAGGCGGTGGATGCGGCCATTCATCGCATCGAGGAGCGGCTGCTTGTTCTGGGTTTGCGCGAGGTGGGAAGCGAGCGCGTGGGCGAACTCGTGATGCGAGAGCTCAAGAAGCTCGACAAGATCGGCTATGTGCGCTTTGCGTCGGTCTATCGCAGTTTTGAAGACGTGGATGAGTTTGCCGACGCGATCGAAGAGGTCCGACCGCGCCGGCGCTGATCAGCGCGCCTTGGCGGCTCTGCTGATCTTTTCAAGCGACTGGTTGGGCGTGATGTGCTGCGGGTCAACGGTGAGTTCGATGAGCGCGGGCCTGCGCTCGCGGGCCATGAAATCGAGAGCGGCCCGGAGGGCAGGCTCAAACTCGCTGGTGCGCGCCACCCGTGCGCCAAAGCCGCCAAATGCCTCGCAGTAGCGCGCAAAATCAGGATTGACCAAGCGGGTGCCATGCACGCGCTCAGGGTATTCACGCTCCTGATGCATGCGGATGGTGCCGTACATGCTGTTGTTGAACACGATCACCAGGGGGGCGCCGCCGTGCTGGACTGCCGTAGCAAGCTCTTGTCCGGTCATGAGGAAATCGCCATCGCCGGCCACGCACACCACCGTGCGGTCGGGTGCCACGATGCTGGCGGCAACTGCCGCGGGCACGCCATAGCCCATGGAGCCCGAGGTGCTTGCGAGCTGGGTACGCAGTCCCGCGTAGGGCCAGAAGCGATGCGCCCAGGTGGCGAAATTGCCTGCGCCGTTGGTGACGATGGTGTCGGCGGGCACCACGGTTGAAAGCGTGCGCATCACCTGCCAGAGGTCGAGATCGGGGTCGATGCCCTGATAGAGCGGAGGGCGGCTTTGCCAGCCTTCATAGTCGGCGCGCGCAGGCGCGAGCTGGGCCGCCCAGGCCGAGGCATCGACGCGCAGGCCTGAGAGCGCTGTCGCAATCTCAGGCATGCCCGAGGCGATCATCAGATCAGCCTGGTAGACAGTACCGAGCTCGTCGACGCCGGCATGAACATGAATCAGCGGCTGGGCGGGTCGCGGCGCCTGAAAAAGCGTGTAACCGGAGGTGGTCATCTCGCCCAGGCGCGGGCCGATGGCAATAACGAGGTCGGACGCGCGGACGCGTTCGGCCAGGCGCGGGTTGATGCCGATACCGACGTCGCCCACGTAGTTCGGCAGCCGATTGTCGTAAAGATCCTGAAACCGGAATGCGCAGGTGACGGGCAGATGGTTGGCTTCGACGAACTCCCTGATGTCGGCGCAGGCCTGCGCGTTCCAGCCGGTGCCGCCCAGGATCACAACGGGACGCTTGGCGGCTGCGAGCCGCTGTGTCAGCTCCGCCAGCTGGGCGGGCGAGGGCGCGGCGCGCACTGGCCGGTGCATGGCTGCTGCGGGCGCTTCGGCCGGGGCGGCCAGCATGTCTTCGGGGAGCGCAAGCACCACCGGGCCCATCCGGCCGCTGGTGGCCACCTGAAAGGCATGGGCGATGTACTCAGGAATGCGGTCAGCGCGTTCGATCTGGGCCACCCACTTGGCCATGGGTGCGAACATCCGCCGGTAATCCATCTCCTGGAAGGCCTCACGGTCGGCGAAGTCAGAGCCGACCTGCCCGATGAGGAGCACCATCGGTACCGAATCCTGGTGTGCGGCATGAACACCGATGGAGGCGTTGGTGGCGCCAGGGCCGCGGGTCACCATGACGACGCCCGGCTTGCCGGTGAGTTTTGCCGTGGCATCGGCCATGAACGCCGCCCCGCCCTCTTGCCGGCAGATCACGAACCGGATGGTTTCGCGATGACGCCACAAGCCGTCGAGCACGGCGAGATAACTCTCACCCGGCACGCCGTAAATGGTGTCAACGCCTTGTGCGAGGAGGGCGTCTGCAAGAAGGTGGCCGCCGATGGATACCGGCGCTTGGTCGTGGGCAGAACTCATTGTCGATCTCCAGGGCAACCGGTCATTCGATGCGTCGCGGCATTGTAGTGCCCGGCGCGGGATGTCGACCGGTAGTGTGTCGGGGGCGGGTGCTGAGGCGGAGGGGCTGAGTCGGTCCTGCGGTGGTCCCACAGCGATCCCGCGGCGGGCGCGCCGAGGGGGTATCGCCGCTCGGGTGATAATCGCAGTCTTGCATTTTTCCTGGCCGGGGTCCGCCCGCGGCTTACGGCCTGCCCGATGTTCACTTCCGAAGACCACCGCTGGATGCTGCGCGCCATCGAACTGGCTGCGCGCGGTATGGACACGACCACCCCCAATCCGCGGGTCGGTTGCGTGGTGGTACGCGACGGTGAAATGGTGGGAGAGGGCTGGCATGTGCGAGCCGGCGAGCCCCATGCAGAGGTGATTGCGCTCGCCCATGCGGGCGCGCGCGCCCGGGGCGCTACCGTCTATCTCACGCTTGAGCCCTGTAGCCACCATGGCCGCACGCCGCCCTGCACCGATGCGCTGATCGAGGCGAAGGTGGCACGGGTGATCGCCGCGATGGAAGACCCCAACCCGCTGGTGAATGGCGAAGGACTCTCGCGGCTGCGCGCGGCCGGCATTGATGTGCGCTGCGGGCTGCTCGGCACTCAGGCGACCGATCTCAATCCGGGCTTTGTGTCACGGATGACCCGAGGCTTGCCGTGGGTGAGGATGAAAGTGGCCGCAAGTCTTGACGGATTCACCGCGCTCCCCGACGGGCGCAGTCAATGGATCACCGGTGAGCCGGCGCGGGAGGATGGTCATCGCTGGCGGGCCCGTGCCTGCGCCATCCTGACTGGAATCGGCACCGTGCGCGAGGATGACCCGCAACTCACCGCGCGGCTGGAGGGCGTGCGGCGCCAGCCACTGAAGGTGCTGGTGGATTCGCGGCTGGAGGTGGATCTCCAGGCCCGAATGCTGAAGGGCGGCGACGTGCTGGTGGTCTGCTCCCAGGAGCGGCCCGACAAGGCCGCCGAACTGCGGGACCGCGGCTGCGAGGTGCTGGCGCTCAGTAATCCGTCGGGTAAGGTGGATCTGCCTGCGCTCATGCGAACGCTCGCGGGGCGCGGCATCAACGAGGTCCATGTCGAGGCGGGGCACAAACTCAACGCCTCGCTGCTTCGCGAACGCTGTGTGGATGAACTGCTGGTGTATCTGTCCGCATCGCTTCTGGGCAGCGGACGCCCGATGTTTGAACTTGAGGCGGTGGCCTCGCTCGATGAGCGGATCGCGCTCGACTTGCAGGCGGTCGAACGCTTGGGCAATGACGTCAGGCTGCTCGCCCGTGTGGCGCGCGCCGGCTGACTTTTGGGAATCAGGCAATGTTTACCGGAATCGTCGCGGCGGTCGGCCGCATCGAGCGCTGCGAGCCGCTGGGGACCACCGGCGTGCGGCTTGTGGTTGAGGCAGGCGCGTTGGGGCTGGATGATGTCGCCATTGGCGATTCAATTGCCATTCAAGGCGCCTGCATGACGGTGGTGGCGATTGAGGGCAGCCGTCTGTCCTTCGATGTCTCGGCCGAGAGCCTGGCGCGCACAGTCGGACTCGCGAAGCCGGGTGAGGTCAACCTCGAAAAATCGCTCCGGCTCGCTGACCGGCTGGGCGGGCACCTCGTGTCGGGCCATGTCGACGGGCTGGGCGAGGTGCGCCGCTTTGAAGCGGTGGGGGAATCGTGGCTGCTCGTCGTGCGTGCGCCGGTCGGGCTGGGTCGTTATCTGGCCTACAAGGGCTCGATCACCGTGAATGGCGTGAGCCTCACCGTGAACCAGGTTGATGATTCACCTGCGGGCACCGACTTCGCCATCAACCTCATTCCGCACACGATCGCGGTCACCACCTTGAAACATCTGCTGCCGGGTGTACAGGTGAACCTCGAGATCGACCTGATCGCGCGCTACTGCGAGCGCCTGCTCACTGCGGGCGAGCGAGCGCCAACCCGTGTATCCAACCCCGCGGCGTAGAATCCGACCATGGCGCTTTCAAGCATTTCCGAGATCATTGCCGACATTCGTGCCGGCCGAATGGTGATTCTGGTCGACGAGGAAGATCGCGAAAACGAAGGCGATCTGGTGCTGGCGGCCGAGTTCGTCACGCCCGAGGCGGTCAATTTCATGGCCCGTTTCGGCCGTGGTCTCATCTGCCTCACGCTCACCGAAGACCGTTGCAGACAGCTTGACCTTCCCCTGATGGTGAGCCGAAACGGCACCCGCCACGGCACCAAATTCACGGTGTCAATCGAGGCGGCTGAGGGGGTGAGCACCGGCATCTCGGCGGCTGACCGGGCGCGCACCATTCAGGCGGCGATTGCCCGCGAAGCGCGCCCCGCCGACCTGGTTCAGCCTGGGCATGTGTTTCCGCTACGCGCCGAGAAGGGTGGCGTGCTGGTGCGAGCCGGCCATACCGAGGCCGGTTGCGATCTGGCGTCGCTTGCCGGCCTTGAACCGGCGTCGGTCATCTGCGAGATCATGAACGATGACGGCACGATGGCACGACTGCCCGACCTCATTGAATTCGGTCGTACGCATGGCCTGAAAATCGGCACCATCGCCGATCTGATCGGCTACCGCAGTGCAAATGAATCGCTGGTCGAGCGGATTGGCGTGTCGTCGGTGCAGACCGTGCACGGCGAATTCCGAATGCTCACGTATCGCGATCGCGCGGCGGGCGGCGCCCATCTGGCGCTGGTCTGCGGCGAGCCCGGACCCGCTAACGACGCATTGGTACGGGTCCAGGAACTGGCCTCACCCATCGATCTCATCGACACCAAGCGTGGCAGCCACTCCTGGTCGGTGCACAAGGCGCTGGCGGCGATTGCCGCGTCGGGCTGCGGGGCGCTGGTGCTGCTCAATTGTTCGAATGCGGGTATCTCACTGGCCAGCTCAGGGGACGCTGCGCCCACATCGGCGCGTCGCCCGAAAATGGATCTGCGCTCATACGGTATTGGTGCGCAGATCCTGCGGGACATCGGCGTTGGGCGCATGCGGCTGCTGTCACGGCCCGTCAAGCTGCCCAGCATGGGCGGGTTTTCGCTCGAAGTCACCGGTTTTGCGCATGAGGCCGAGCCGGAGTTTGAGACCCCAGTCCTTCAGGGAGAAGCAAATGTCGGTTGAACTATTCCAGGCGGAGCCCGAAGGCGCAGATCTGCGTATCGGCATCGTTCAGTCCCGGTTCAACGAGCCTGTTTGCACGGCGCTGCGCGAGGCGTGTCTGGCCGAGCTTGCAAGGCTGGGGGTGAGCGATGACGACATCGTGCTCTGCTCGGTGCCAGGGGCGCTTGAAATCCCCTTTGTGCTGCACCGCATGGCGGGTACTGGTTCGTTCGATGCGCTGATTGCGCTCGGTGCGGTCATTCGTGGCGAAACCTATCACTTCGAGCTGGTCGCTAATGAATCCGGAAGCGGCATTCAGGGCGTTGCCACGGAGTTCGGTGTGCCGGTGGCCAATGCGGTACTCACCACCAACACCGATGAGCAGGCAATGGTCCGCGCACCGGTCAAGGGCGCCGAGGCCGCACGTGTGGCCGTTGAAATGGCAAGGCTGTCCGATTGGCTCGATGATCTCGAGTCCACCGACGATATCGGCTGGGCGCTCGAGAACGGGGTACGCGATTGAATCAGCCCGCCAGCCGAGGCACACCTGCCAAGAGCGCTCGACGGCGTTCGCGTGAGCTTGCGCTTCAGGGGCTCTATGAGTGGCTGTTAAATGGCAGTGAAGCTGGCGCCATTGAAGCTCATCTGCAGTTCGACAACCCCGGTTTTGCCAAAGCCGACCGGGAGCATTTTCAGGCGCTCCTTCACGGGGTGATGGGTTCATCGGCGCTTCTCCATGAAGCCATCACGCCTGCGCTCGACCGGCCGGTTGCCGAACTGAGCCCGGTTGAGCATGCGGTGCTACTCGTTGCCGCCTTCGAACTGCTGCACCACCCGGAAATTCCTTATCGGGTGGTCATCAATGAGGCGGTTGAGCTTGCCAAAACCTTTGGCGGCACCGACGGCTACAAATACGTGAACGGCGTTCTCGATCGGGTGGCGCTCAAGATCCGCGCCGTTGAAGCTGCTGCCAACGCCTCCAATGGCGCTCGGTGAATTTGAGCTGATCAAGCGGTTCTTCGAGCGACCCGCGCGTCGGGCGCTCCTGGGCGTGGGCGACGATTGCGCGCTGCTTGCCGCGCCTGCCGGTGGCCGAGCGCTCGCTGTCACCACCGACATGCTGGTGTCTGGCCGTCACTTTCTCGCTGACGCACCCCCGGACACCGTGGGGCACAAGGCGCTCGCGGTCAATTTGTCTGATCTGGCGGCGATGGGGGCGGCTCCCGTGGGCTTTACGCTTGCGTTGGCATTACCCGATGTCAACGAACGATGGCTGGCGGGATTCGCGGCAGGGATGTTCGCCCTCGCCGATGAAACGGGCTGCGAGCTTGTGGGGGGGGACACCACACGCGGGCCGCTGACCATCAGCATCACCGCGTTCGGTGAGGTGCCGCCTGATCGGGCGCTCCGCCGCGATCGGGCGGTTGCAGAGGATGACCTGTGGGTGAGCGGCGCTCTGGGCGGCGCGGCCTTGGCGGTTCGTGAGGCGCTCGCGGGACGGATGCTTCCCATTGGGCACCCGGCCCGCGTGCGAATGGAGCGGCCTCAGCCGCGCATGTCGCTCGGGCTTGCGCTGCGGTCGCTCGCCCATGCCGCAATCGATGTATCCGACGGGCTGCTGGCCGATCTGACCCATCTCTGCGAGCGTTCGGGCCTGGGCGCCGATATCAACTGGCCGCTGGTCCCAGTTGACGCCACGCTGGCAGGCGTTCCTGATGTCGAGCGCCAGCGACTGGCGCTCTCCGGTGGTGATGACTACGAGCTTCTGTTTACCGCGCGGGTGTCGCAGCGTCACGCGCTCGAAGCACTCCCCGCGCGGCTGGGGGTTCCGGTCACTCGGATCGGCAGCATGTCCACGCGTGCGGGCGTGCGAGTCACGGATGGAGCGGGGCGGCTGCTTGAGCAGGGCGAACGGGGGTTTGATCATTTCCGCTGATCGCCCCAATGAGCGCGGGCAACCCGCGGGCGAGGCCGCGCTCGGCGAAGCGGAGGATGCCAGCCGCGCGCGTGTGAAGGCTGCTGCCCTGGCTCGATTCCGCCTGGCCTCCCCCCCGCATCTGATTTCGCTCGGATTTGGCAGCGGTCTCTTTCCGCGGGCTCCTGGCACTGTCGGAACCCTCTGGGCCTGGTGCGTGTTTGTTGCCCTGGAAGACTGGTTGGCCCCTCACCATTGGCTGTTGCTGATTGCCACATCGTTTCTGATCGGAATCTGGGCCTGCGGCCGCACGGCGCGCGATGTCGGGGTGAGCGATCATTCGGCCATTGTCTGGGACGAGGTCGTGGCGTTTTGGCTGGTGCTTGCCTTTCTGCCCACCGACTGGTTCACCCAGCTCGTGGCGTTTGCGCTCTTTCGCTTCTTCGATATCGCCAAACCCCCACCGATCGGGGTTGTCGACGCCCGCTTGAAGGGCGGATTTGGCATCATGTTCGACGATCTGCTGGCGGCCTTTTTTACCCTGCTTCTTTTTGCAATCTGGCGGGCCGCAGGCTTCTGACCGCCTTCGCCGGATGATCCCTCTCCCATGACCTCCGTTGTCCTTCTGCCCTCCGATCTTCTCGATGCTGCCCGTCAGTTGGCTGCCCCGCTGATGGCGCATGGCGCCCTGGTGGCCACCGCCGAGTCGTGTACCGGCGGGTTGATTGCCGCCACCCTGACCGAACTGGCTGGCTCGAGCCAGTGGTTCGAGCGCGGGTTCGTCACCTACAGCAATGCGTCCAAACATGAGCTCCTTGGGGTGCCGGCTGACACGCTGGAAGCGCATGGCGCGGTGAGCGAGCCGGTTGCCCGGGCCATGGCCGAGGGCGCGCTGCGTCGCAGCCGCGCGCGGCTTGCGCTCGCTGTGACCGGGGTGGCCGGACCAGGCGGCGGCAGCGCGGGGAAACCCGTTGGGACCGTGTGTTTCGGATGGGCGATTGGGTCTGGCGGCCCGGTGCCCGGAGCGGCACAACGGGTCGTCGTTGAAACGCGACACTTCGATGGCGCAAGAGATGCCGTGCGTGCGCAGACCGCGCTTTATGCGCTCTTGCGCGCTCGGGAGATTTTTTCAGCCACGTTTGCCGGCGCGGTGCAAGCGCCCGCTTGACCCGACCGTCTAGCCAAAAAGAACTGATTGTTTATACAGTAGTCGCGTGCAATAATCCTCGTCACTCGCGCTTCTCACCCCACACCCAGACGAGGTCAACATGGACAAAGTCATCAACATGGACGACGCAAAATCCCGTACCGAACGCGGCAAGGCCCTGAGCGCCGCACTGGCCCAGATCGAAAAGCAGTTCGGCAAGGGCTCCATCATGCGGCTGGCCGATGCCGGCGTCGAACACGACATCCAGGTGGTCTCCACTGGCTCGCTCGGGCTTGATATCGCACTCGGCGTGGGCGGCCTGCCACGTGGCCGTGTCATCGAAATCTTCGGACCCGAGTCGTCAGGTAAAACCACGCTCACCCTGCAGGTCATCGCCGAAATGCAGAAGCTGGGTGGCACCTGCGCCTTCATCGACGCCGAGCACGCGCTCGACGTCCAATACGCGGCCAAGCTCGGGGTCACGCTCAATGACCTTCTCGTTTCCCAGCCCGACACGGGTGAGCAGGCGCTCGAAATCGCAGATGCCCTGGTCCGTAGCGGCTCGGTCGACCTCATCGTCATCGACTCCGTCGCGGCGCTGACGCCCAAGGCCGAAATCGAAGGTGAAATGGGTGATTCCCTGCCAGGCCTGCAGGCGCGTCTCATGTCGCAGGCGTTGCGCAAGCTCACGGCAACCATCAAGCGCACCAACTCCATGATCATCTTCATCAACCAGATCCGCATGAAGATCGGCGTCATGTTTGGCAACCCCGAAACCACCACCGGTGGCAACGCGCTCAAGTTTTACTCATCGGTGCGCCTGGACATCCGTCGCACGGGTGCGATCAAGAGGGGCGACGAAGTCATTGGCAGCGAAACCCGCGTGAAGGTGGTCAAGAACAAGGTCGCTCCGCCGTTCAAGGCGGCTGACTTTGACATCCTTTACGGCGAGGGCATCTCGCGCGAGGGCGAAATCCTCGACCTGGGGGCCAACTGCGGCGTGGTCGAGAAGAGCGGCGCCTGGTACAGCTACGGCAGTGATCGTATCGGGCAGGGCAAGGACAACGCGCGCGAGTACCTGCGCGATCATCCCGAGATGGCACACGAAATGGAAAACAAAGTTCGTGTGCATTTCGGTGTGGTCGAGCGCCCGGTGGGTGAAGCAGGCGCGGCGGCGGCCTGATCGGTTGAGCGTCGAGGGTGGGTCGATTGAGCCGTCCACCGGTTTCCCTCGAGGCCCGGGCGCTGGGGTTTCTTGCGCGGCGCGAATATAGCCGTGCCGAACTTCGGGCACGGCTTGCCGCGCACGCGCCTGACGCCGATGCACTCGACGCCGTGCTCGACCAACTCGCTGCAAAAAAACTCCTGTCAGATCAGCGCTTTATCGAGAGCCTCGTGCGGCGACGCGCCGAGCGGTTCGGCGCCGCAAGAATCCAACACGAACTGCGCACGCATCAGTTGTCGGCTGAGCAACTCGCGCCCGCGCTTGAGGCTCTCAAGGCATCCGAGCTAGAGCGAGCGCGAGAGGTTTGGCAGAGGCGCTTCGGCGAGCCGCCCGCCAGTCGCGAGGAGCGGCTACGCCAGATGCGATTCCTTGCAGGGCGCGGCTTTGCCGGCGAGGTGATCCGGAAAGTGGTGGGCGCGGCGGGCCGATCGTCCAGTGTTGCCGAGGAGCCCGACGACCTCTGAGCTTGCCGTCGGTCGGGGCGGGTGTTCTGCTTTCACCACACGCTGCAACACGCTTTTCGCTCTGGGGCTGCGTGATACACTCCGGCGCCATTCCGGCAGGCAATGCGATCGCCGGTCAGCAGAGTAGCTGGTCCGTGCGGCTGCGCGTTTCGGGAGGTCCCGACCCGGTGCCGGCCTGACCACCCCAAGTGGCCGCGCGACCTAACCGGGGAGCCATCCAGTGAAAATTCACGAGTATCAGGGTAAAGAACTGCTCAAGCGCTACGGCGTGGCGGTACCACGCGGTATTCCATGTTTTTCGGTTGACGAAGCCGTCTCGGCTGCGAAAACGCTTGGCGGCCCGGTCTGGGTGGTCAAGGCGCAGATTCACGCTGGGGGGCGCGGCAAGGGTGGCGGTGTGAAGCTCGCGCGCTCGGTTGACGAAGTCAGGCAACGCGCGAGCGAAATTCTCGGTATGCAGCTCATTACGCATCAAACCAGCCCTCAGGGCCAGAAGGTGCGACGGCTGCTGATCGAAGAAGGCGCTGACATCAAAAAAGAGCTCTACATCGGGCTGGTGGTCGACCGTGTCACGCAGCGGATCACCATGATGGCCTCGAGCGAGGGTGGCATGGACATCGAGGAGGTGGCCGAGCATACGCCCGAAAAAATCCATAAGGTGGCGGTCGATCCCGCGGTCGGGCTCGCCGATGCCGAGGCTGACAGCCTGTCCCGGCAGATTGGCATTCCCGAGGCGTCCCTGCCTCAGGCGCGCACCATTCTGAAAGGTCTCTATCAAGCCTTCTGGGACACCGATGCGTCGCTGGCCGAAATCAACCCGCTGATTCTCACGGGCGATGGCCGAGTGGTGGCGCTCGACGCCAAACTCAATTTCGATTCGAACGCCCTGTTCCGGCACCCCGAGATCGTGGCGTTGCGCGATCTCGACGAAGAAGATCCCGCCGAAATCGAGGCCTCGAAGTTTGATCTCGCCTACATCCAGCTGGATGGCAACATCGGCTGCCTGGTGAACGGCGCGGGTCTCGCCATGGCCACTATGGACACCATCAAGCTGTTCGGTGGCGAGCCCGCCAACTTCCTCGATGTGGGCGGTGGCGCTACCACCGAGAAGGTGACCGAGGCCTTCAAGATCATGCTGCGTAACCCCGAGTTGAAGGCCATTCTGGTCAACATCTTCGGCGGCATCATGAAGTGCGACACCATCGCAGAAGGTGTCATCGCCGCGAGCAAGGCGGTGGGTCTCAAGGTTCCACTGGTCGTGCGCATGAAGGGCACCAATGAGGATCTGGGCAAGAAAATGCTGGCCGAGTCGGGCCTGCCCATCATCTCGGCTGACACCATGGCCGAGGCCGCGCAGAAGGTGGTTGCCGCTGCGTCGGCCGCCTGAACCCGAATTCCCAAGGGATACCCCATGAGCATCCTGATCAACCGCAACACCAAGGTGATGACCCAGGGCATCACCGGTAAAACCGGCCAGTTCCATACCCGAACCAGCCGCGACTATGCCAACGGCCGCGACTGCTATGTCGCTGGCGTCAATCCCAAGAAGGCGGGCGAAGATTTCGAGGGTATTCCCATTTACGCCTCGGTCCGCGAGGCCAAGCAGGCAACGGGAGCCACGGTATCGGTCATTTACGTGCCCCCCGCGGGTGCTGCCGACGCAATCTGGGAGGCCGTTGAGGCCGATCTCGATCTTGCCATCTGCATCACCGAGGGCATTCCCGTGCGCGACATGATTCGCGTGCGCGACCGCATGCGCAAGGAAAACCGCAAGACGCTGCTGTTGGGGCCGAATTGTCCAGGCGTGATCACGCCTGAGGAACTCAAGATCGGCATCATGCCGGGCCACATCCACCGCAAGGGTCGAATCGGTGTGGTGTCGCGCTCGGGCACCCTCACCTATGAGGCGGTGGGCCAACTGACTGCGCTCGGGCTGGGCCAGTCGTCAGCGGTGGGAATTGGCGGCGACCCAGTGAACGGACTCAAGCACATCGATGTCCTTCGCATGTTCAACGATGACCCCGAGACCGATGCGGTCGTCATGATCGGTGAAATCGGTGGGTCGGATGAGGAAGCCGCTGCCGAATGGATCCGTGACAACATGAAAAAGCCGGTGGTGGGTTTCATTGCCGGTGTCACGGCTCCCCCTGGCAAACGTATGGGCCACGCAGGCGCCATCATCTCGGGCGGCAAAGGCACGGCCCAGGAAAAACTCTCCATCATGGAGTCCTGCGGCATCAAGGTGACGCGCGACCCGTCCGAAATGGGACGCCTTCTGAAAAGCGTGCTGTAGCGCTAACCGACTGTCTACAGCGCCTTTAGCAGTCCGTTACCGCACAACCGTTTTATCGAATCCTTCCTTTCGAACCCTCACTCGGACAGCTTTGCCAACATGAGCACCACCGACGCCCCGTTTCGCACCTGGATGTGCCTGATCTGCGGTTGGATTTACGACGAAGCCGCTGGCCTGCCCGAGGAGGGCATTGCCCCGGGTACCCGCTGGGAAGATGTGCCCATGAACTGGACCTGTCCGGAATGCGGCGCGCGCAAGGAAGACTTCGAGATGGTCGAGCTCTGAGCTCGACCGGGCGCGGTCAGCCCACTGCTTTCGATTTCACCACCGCATAGCGGGCAAGCGTTGCCTGCCTGGCCTGGTCGTGTTCAACGATTGGGCGGGGGTAGGTGCTGCCAAGCGTAACGCCCGCACCCGCCAGCACCATCGCGGGGCTAAGCCAGGGTGCGTGGATGTCCTTGTTGGACAGATTTGCGAGTTGCGGCAGGTAGCGCCGAATGAATCTGCCCTCGGGGTCGAAGCGCTGCGACTGCGTGACCGGATTGAAGATCCGGAAGTAGGGCTGCGCGTCGCAGCCGCTTGATGATGCCCATTGCCAGCCGCCGTTGTTCGCGGACAGATCAAAGTCGATCAGGTGGTCGGCGAAATACCGCTCGCCCCAGCGCCAGTCGAGTCCCAGGTCCTTGGTGAGGAATGAGGCAACGACCATCCGCAGCCGGTTATGCATGTATCCCGTGCGATTGATCTGAGCCATGGCTGCATCGATCAGCGGATAGCCGGTACGGCCCTCGCACCAGGCCGCAAAGAGTGCCTGGTCGTCGGTCCAGCGGATCGTGTCGTATTCGGCGCGGAAAGCGCGTTCCACCACACGCGGGTGGTGCCAGAGAATCTGAAAATAGAAGTCGCGCCAGATGAGTTCCGAGAGCCAGGTGTCGGCCCCGGCTTGAGCAGCGGGATCGCTTTCGATTACCTGGCGGGCGAGGCGCGCGGCGTGCCGCACCGAGAGCGTGCCAAATCGCATGTGAACAGACAGATACGAGGGGCCTTTGATGCCGGGAAAGTCGCGCGCTTCGGCATAGCGGCCAATGCGGCCACCAAAATCGGCGAGCAGTTTTTCAGCGCCTGAACTGCCGGGCATGATGCCTACGTCGGCTAGCTGAACGGGCGCAAAGCCTAGCGCCTCGAGAGTG
>CAIPNM010000253.1 GCA_903866395.1 uncultured bacterium | reverse complement strand
TAGTTCCAGTAGTCAGGGTAGGGGCGCTCCATGCCACCCACCGCTTTGACCACCATCTGTGCTGGATTCATGTTCAGCGGGAAAAACTCCACCACCGGCACCACCACCAGCGCGATGCGTGCATCGCCTGGCCAAACAATTTTCTTGTGCCGGAACAGATTGCGATAGTCGTAGCGGTCATGGTCCATGCCAGGCGCACGACGGGGATATTCAAGGTAGGAGCGGGGCAGCGTCATGAGAGGTCCTTTCTATGCGCCAAGCGCGCTCGCAACCGGGTCATAGTGATTGGCGAGGTACCACTGCGCAATTTCACGACCGGTTGCAAGCCATACCTTGTCGCGACGGGTGATGTAGCGCAGCGCCTCGTCGAATTCACGCAATCGATGCGGCAGTCCGATGAGCCACGGATGGAGCGGCAGACACATCACCTGCGGATTGTCCGCACCCTCCTCCCAAAGCTGATCGAACTGCGCCTTGATGGTCTCGGTATAGCGGCGTGGCGTCATCCGCTTGAGCGCCAGGCAGGTATAGTCATTGACCTCGAGCGAATAAGGCATGCTGATCAGGCGGTGATCTGACTTGACCTTGACGGGAAGCGGCTGATCGTCATGCATCAGGTCGCAGGTATAGAGCACACCGGCGTCAGCCAGCAGATCCATGGTGTCCACGGTGTTGGACAGCGCGGGCGAGAGCCATCCCGACAAGGGCTGCCCGGAGGCGCGGTAAATGGTGGCCTTCACGTCTTCGATCAGTTCGCGTTCCTGATCGGTATCCATGCCGTAGAGATAGCGCGTGTTGTAGACACCATGTGAGAACAACTCCCAGCCACGCTTGACGCAGGCCTCGATGATCTCGGGATAGTGATCGCACACGCCCACGTTGAGCGAGACACTACCCCGCACGCCATATCGATCCATCACCTCCATCATTCGCCAGACACCAGCGCGATTGCCGTAGTCTCGAAGCGTGAGCCAGTTGATGTCGGGCGCGGGACGTGGCGTGGGGCTTCGAACCGGACTGGGCGGTGGATCGTATTCATAGTGTTCGATGTTGGGCGCGACCCAGACGGCCAGTCGTGCGCCCCCCGGCCAGCTGATTTTCGGCCGCGCGATGCTGGGCAGATAGGGATAGAGCTGCGGGTCTTCATTCATGAGTAGGCGGCTCCCAGTGGCGTAAGGGAAAGTTTGGCAGGCGTCATGCAAGAACGGGCAGGTCTTCGGTACCCCGCCAACGATCAATGGTCTGCAGGGCGTCGAAGAGGCGCGTCGCGACGCCCTCGCTGATTGATGCAGCAGCCGCACACTCGGCAAATTTTGCCGCGATCTGCTCGCGCCCCAGGGGAAGATCGGCATGGCCGGTTGCGCGATGGATTTCATCGGTTCGTAGTTCGCGGCCATCGCTGAGCCGCAACCGAACATAATCCACCGGCGCGGCATTGGGATAACCAGGATCAGACTCTGCGGTACGTTCGATACGTACACGGCGCATCAGTGACTGAACCGCCCCGCTCGCCACAAAATCATCGCTCAGTTCGGCAAGGCCCACTTTGCCTCGAAGCAGGCTGGCCGCCACAACAAACTCCAGACTGAACTTCGCCTCAAGCGCGGTTCGCGGTGCATGGAACGGCATCACTGAAGCGAATTTTTCGCTGACCCGGGGGATCGCCTCGACCACCAGATCGGCATCAATTGGCTGGCGGGCGAGATAAAACAGCATGGAATCGATGATTCGCTGCGAGGCCCCCACCGTGGGATATTTTTTGATGTTGAGCCCCAGCGTCTCGATGAGCGCCGGCGCCGCAGCATCTGGGAATGGCGTCTTGAGGTCAACCCGGCCCCCGGGCGATAGCGCGCGCATCAGGCCAACCGGACTTTCCAGTGTGACCGCACCCGCCTCAAGCCCGCCCTGTGCCCAGAGCGCGGCCTGAATGCCCGACTGCGCTGCCCGACCCGCATGAAGGGGCTTGGTCATGGTGCCGAAGTTCGCCATGACGCCGCCCGCGAACGAGGCGCTGAGCGAGATCGCATCACGCATGGCTCGCGGGGCCAAGCCGAGAACCACACCAGCCGCCACCGCTGCCGCCACCGGCCCCAGGACCGCGGTCGGATGCCAGCCTTTGCTGTGCAGATGATCTGGCTCGCGCCGCATCAGATTGCCCCAGACCTCATAGCCCGCCACATAAGCAGATGCAAGCCGCATACCCGTCGCACCGGTTGCGTCACCGACCGCGAGAAGTGTGGGAACCAATACCGCGCTCGGGTGATTGGAGTAGGCGTAGTCGTCCCAGTCGGTTGCGTGGGCGGCAACCGCGTTGACCAGTGCCGCCTGGGGGGCGCCAACGCGTTCGCGCGTAAGCAGGAGCCGCGCGACCCGAGGCGAGCCAGGATCCTGCCTGACCAGGCGCTGCACCACCCGGGTAACGGGCTCGTCCAGGCCCGCAAACATCACTGCCACGGCGTCGGTAAAGCCCAGCCGAACAATCTCCAGACTGCGCGCCGACGGCTGTCGAGCCGTCATTTCGCAGGCATACCGCGCGATCTGCTCGGTGAGGGGGGCGCAGTCATCGCCCGCAGCCGCTACCGTCGGTCCTGCCATGAGGATTCTCCCGTTAGCTCCGCTGCCCTGCGCGCGGCTCGCCACGGCCCGGCAGCTAAATCTCAATGATCTTAACGTGCTGTAATCGCGACACCCGGTTTGAAGCAGGCAATCTGAACCGCCCGCTCGGTTACCAGCGGCGGTCGCTCCACTCGACAGCGATCGTCCGCGGCCGGGCAGCGGCCAGCGAAGCTGCAGCCCCGGGGAAGATTGACCGGGCTGGGGATCTCTCCCTGCAGCACCACCCGTTCTCGACGTTCGCGCACATCGGTGGAGAGCTGCGCCGAGAACAGGGCCCGCGTATAAGGATGGCGGGCCTCATTGAAAATCTGAGCGGTGGGTCCGCTCTCGACGATTGCGCCCAGGTAGAGCACCACGATCCGATCAGCAATCAGACGGACCGTACCCAGGTCATGCGTAATGAACAGGTACGACACCTGGCTCTGCGCGCGGAGCTCGGCAAGGAGCTCAAGAATTTCGGCGCGTACCGATAGATCAAGCGAGCTGGTGGGCTCATCAAGGACCACCAGCCGAGGTTGGGTCATGAGCGCCCGGGCCAGCGCGACACGTTGCAGCTGACCGCCCGAGAGCTGCGCCGGAAAACGATCAAGAAGACTGCCGCCGAGATGCACCCGCTCAGCCATGCCCACCATGCGCGCGAGCCGCTCGGATGCACTGAGCGGGGTGTGCAGCTTGAGCGGCTCCTCGAGCACTGACCGGATCCTCATTCGAGGGTTGAGCGTTGCCCAGGGATCCTGAAACACCATCTGCATATGGGGCCTCAGCGCTCGCAGAGCCGACTGGCTGAGCTGCGTGATATCGCGCCCTTCAAGCAGCACACGACCCGAGGTGACGCGTTCAAGCTGGAGCGCGAGCCGTCCCAGTGTGGTCTTGCCGGAGCCCGATTCACCCACCAGCGCCACGGTCTCGCCAGGCGCGACGCTGAATGAAACATCGTTGACAGCGTGTACCTTGGTGCCGCGCCGTGGTCCGGAGAAGTGCTTGACGACCTGATCGAGTTGCAGCGCGGCAGTCATGGCCCAGGCTCCGGGAAATGACAGCGCGCACCATGCGCCTCGTCAACGGGTAATGGCATCAGCTCGCCCTGACAGACCGGCTGCGCGCGCGGGCAGCGATTCTGATACGGACACCCCGGAGGAAGGTTGTAGAGGTCGGGCGCCGCACCAGCGCGCACCGCACCCCGCCCCAGTGTCAGCCGATCCGGGGAGCTGCCGATCAGATGCCGAGTGTAGGGATGAAGCGGTTGGGTGAATACCTGCTCGACCGGGCCAGCCTCGACCACCACGCCTGCAAACATCACGCCGACCCGGTCACACACCTGGGCCACCACACCCAGGTCATGCGTGATGAGGAGCGCAGCCAACTGTCGCTCCCGCACACTGGCTCGCAACAAATCCAGAATTTGTGCCTGAACGGTGACATCCAGACCGGTCGAGGGTTCGTCTGCGATCAGGAGCTGCGGATCATTGACGAGTGCCATTGCAATCAGCACGCGTTGCGCCATGCCGCCAGAGAACTGATGCGGCCATGCCCGCATACGCGCCTGGGGATCGGGGATACCGACCGCCTGCATCATCTGAAGGGCGCGGGCCTGCGCCTGCTCCGCGCTTGCCTCACGGTGCACCCGGTGGATGCGGGCGATCTGCTCACCCACACGGGTGAGCGGATCGAGCGACGTTCGTGGCGACTGGACAACCATGGCAATCTGATCGCCACGAATTGAATTCAGCTCGTCATCGCTGATCACCGTGAGTTCACGACCGTCGAATTCGATACTGCCACCTACCCGCCGTGCGGGCTCTCGCAGCAGTCCCATGATTGCATGCGCTGTGAGGGATTTACCGGCACCGGTTTCGCCCACCAATCCAAAAATCTCCCCGCGGTCGACGCTGAGGTCGACCCCGTTGAGCGCTCGCGCAACGCGCACCTGATCGTAGCGGTCACGCGCCACGAAGTGGACATGCAGATCGCGCACCCGGAGCAGGCTCATGACGCTCTCATCGGCTGGTCTTGTTTCGGCGCGGATCGAGAAGTTCCTCGAGCCCGTCACCGAACATTGAAAACCCGATGATCAGAATGACCAGCGCGAGGCCCGGCACGATGGAGACCCACCACTCGCCGCTCACCATGTATTCGGCGCCCTGACGGATCATGGCACCCCACTCGGGTGTGGGCGCCTGAATGCCAACGCCGATGAAGGCAAGCGTCGCCGACACCCTCACCGCCCAGGCCATTCGGATCGGCATCTGAGCCATGGCGCCGCGAATGCAGTTGGGTAACAGGTGGACAAACACGATTCGCCAGGTTGGATTGCCGGCATTGATCGCAGCCTCGACAAATCCACTGGAACGAAGCGCCAGCACCTCCGCACGGACCAGCCTCGCGAAGACCGGCACATCAAGCATGCCAATCACCAGCACGACGTTGGCAAGCGATTGCCCGGTCGCCGAGACAATCGCAAGCGCAAGAATGATCGAAGGAAACACCCGCAGCGCGTCCATGATGCGCAGCGTGATTTCATCAAACCAGCCGCCGCGAAACCCCGCATACAAGCCGATCGGCACACCCACCAGAAAACCGAACAGCAGCACCGGTATTGCGATGCCGTAAGCGTAGCGTGCGCCATAGAAGGTTCTTGACAGCACATCCATGCCGTTGCCGTCAGTGCCAAGCAGAAAGCGCGTGCCGGGCTCAGCCAGCACATGATCGGCGAAAGGTTTGACCGGATCGTAGGGCGCAAACACAGGCGCCAAGACCGCAAGAAGCGCGAATGCCAGCATGATGGCCAGCCCCACCGCACCGGTGGGTGAGGCCCGGACCAGCGCAACGGTTCGCAACTGCCACAAACTGACGCGGCCGTTCACCGGCTCACCTCGTGAGCGCGGGGTTCGAGCTTGAGCACCAGCAGATCACCGAGGGCAAACACCAGCATCGCGAGCGCTGACATCAGCAGGACATAGCCCTGGACCACGGCAAAGTCAGCCTTGAGGATGGCGGTCAGACCAAACTGCGACACGCCACCCCAGGAGAAGATCAGTTCAAGCACCGATGCGGCGCCAAACAGGGCGGTGAGCTCGGTGGCGCCGTAGGTGATGATGGGAACCGCCGAATTACGCCACACCATCCGCTCGACCATGCTGTGCGGGAGGCCGGCCGCCCGCGCATACCGAACGTAATCACTTGCCCGAACATCGAGCGCAATCGCACGTGTTTGCTTGAGCATGGGCGCAGCAAACACGATCGCCACCACCGCGCACGGCAACACCATTCGACCGGCCGCCGACCATGCAGCCTGAAGATCCCGGGCAAGGAGCGCATCAATCAGATAGCTGCCGGTAATCACGGGCGGCGCCGTGATCATGAGATCAATCCTTCCCATCGGTGGCGGGGCCCACCCCAGAATGAAAAAGAACACAAAAATGAGGGCAAGTCCGAGGAAGATCGTGGGCATACCGAATCCAAACAGGGACAGGAGGCGACTCAGCTGATCGAAGCGGCCATTGACCGAACGGGCTGCCCGCATACCCGACCAAATACCCACAAGCCCTCCCACAGCGGACCCCACCAGGACCAGTTCAAGCGTGGCGGGCAGGCGCTGCAATAACTCGGTGAGCACCGGGCGATTCGAGAGCCACGAAATACCCAGGTCGCCATGCGCAACGCGGCGGACATATTCAAAAAATTGAGTGAGCAGCGGCTGGTCGAGCTTATAGGTGGCACGAATGGCAGCGATTTCAGCCTCGCTCGCCGTAGGTCCGGCCAGCATGCCCACCGGGTCGCTATCGCCCAGCCGCACCAGCATGAAGGTAAACAACAGAACGCCGAACAGAATGGGCAGCGCGAGCGCGAGCCGGCGCAGGATCAGTTGCAGGACAGCAAGCATGGGAAACAGCCGAGATCAGCGCGGGCCGCTGAGCGACCGCCGCAGCCCCGAGGCGCGGGGACGGCGCAGCGAACGCCCCATCCCCAGCCCCTGGGCACCCATCTTCGCGACGCGTTCGGCGATCGCGACCTCAACGCTCGCAACGCAGATCGGAGAATCGCGGCCAGTCATCGGGGTGCCAGATCCAGCCCTTGATGCATGGGTTCATGACCTGGTGGATGCCCGGGTAGTAGAGATACAGCCAGTCATTATCTGCAGCGTGCAGACGCTGCGTGCGAGCGATCAGGTCGTTGCGCTTGCCTTCATCGAGTTCGGTCAGAGCGGCGCCGATCAGTTTCTCGACTTCGTCGTTCTTGTAAGCATTGCGATTGGCCACGCCGCTATGGTAAGCAAAGATCCAGGCAGTGAAGACAGGATCAAGAACGAACGTGGCGTCTCCGCTTGGAAACATCGGCATGTCGCGCGTTTTGATCAACCCGCGATTGACGAACTCCGGATCGGGAATACGCTGGATATTGAGGCGAATTCCTGCCTCGGCCAATTGGCTGCGCAGCTGAATGCTGACTGGCTCCATCCACCAGTACGTGCCGGCATAAAGATAGGGCAGATCGATTCCGTTGGGGTAGCCCGCCTCGGAGAGCAGTGCTTTCGCCTTGGCAACGTCACGCCCCGGACGTTTGAACGCAGCGACATGTCCAGGCACGGTCGGCGGAACAATCGAAGTCACGGGAACGCCTAACCCCTCGAATACCGACTTGTTGAATGAGTCGAAGTCGGTGGCCAGCATGACCGCCTCGCGAACCCGGCGGTCGTCGAAGGGCTTGATCCCCATGTTGAACTTGACCGCCGCCGGCTGAGTGCCCGTGACTGATTCGACCTTGACCGTGCGATCGCGTTTAAGGTCAGCCACCTGCTTGAGCGGAGTGTCTTCCAGCCACTGAACCTGCCCGGTCTTCAAGAGCGCAACCCGATTGGAAAGCGACGGCACCTCGCGATAAATCACCCGATCGTAATAGGGCTTGCCGCGGAAATAATTGGGATTGGCGCGCAGCACCACCTGCTCGCCCGGCTTGTAGGAATCGATGTAGTAAGCGCCAAACCCCACCAGATTCTGATCAATGTATTTGTTGCCGAAGGGGTCGTCTGCGGTCGCGTGCTTGAGGACCTGGGTTTTATCGTGAAGGGTGGGGAAGTACATCGTGAGCATGGGGAGCAGCAGCCGCGTGGGCTGCTTCATCGCGATGCTGACTTCGTACTCGCCGGTTTTCTTGAACTCCGCCACACCGATCAGGTTGTAGAGAAAGAACGAGGTGCGCTTGATCGTCCAGGCGCGCTCGAGACTCCAGACGATGTCATCGGCTTTCATCTCGTTACCCCAGGCGCTTTTCACGCCCTGGCGCAACTTGAACACATAGGTTTTTCCATCAGGCGATACGGTCCAGCTCTCAGCCAGGTTACCTTCCACCTGGGTGGGGTCGAGCTGAGTGCGACCGTCCGCGCCTTGAATCCGCTTGAATCGCACCAGGCTTTCGTTTGCCTGCACGATCATCTGGCGGGTGGCAACTTTGGGAATATCGCCGTCAAATCCGGTGGGGGTCTGAGGAGCGGCCACCACCAGCGTCTGCTGCGCAGCGACGCCCGACGCCGACGCGAGCAACGCGATCGCTGTGAGCGTGACTGCGAGATAACTGCGGGTCCAGGGCCTGATCGACACACACGGCTTCATTCGCGATCTCCTTGTCAGATGCAAAATCAATATATAGGACTCATGGAGGGGCCGCAACAGCGCGCATCGATGCGCGAGCGCGGCGGCTGGCTCAGCTTGATGCGATCAACGTCAAGCCGCACTGCTCGCCGATTTCGACCGCCAGCCGCCTCACAGCCGGCCGCCCGCCGCCGCGCCCGGTGCCAGATGGTGCTGCCCCGGAGGAATGATCCGAGCCCGGCCACGGCGTGCACGCGATGCCGGCCTCTCGACATCCGCTTGCCAGGGCATCGATGGAGTCGAAGCCTAACTCCAGAGCCACAGGCCTCAGCGCCACAGCATCGGCGTCAATCTCAAAGCGCAGCAACGTATCGCCCATTTCAATCACGAGTGCGGGGAGCGCACGACCGGCGCCGTGCGTTCGCAGCGCTGGCGTCGCGCCAATCTTCCGGAGGCCGCCAAGTGTGGAGGCACCCGAATCGGGACGCGCAGGCAGTCCAAACGCCGCGAGCCTGCGTGCAAATGCCGCGACCGCCTCGAGGGGTCCGACGTAGCAGATCTCGCGCACCGATCGCGCCCCATTGGCATGCGCACAATCTGCGGGTGATCGAAGCAGTTCTGGCGTGAGATGCTCGACAAAGCAAAGGTAAGAGGGATCATTTGGATCCCAGGGCGAATCAAAAAACGCGAAGCGTGCGATCCCTTCGCGATCCGGTTCGCGAATCGGCCGGGACCAACGACGCAGCACCCCGACGCGCGCGGCCGGATCGGCGCCTGTTTGCCGGCTGGCTGAATCGAATCCTGCGTGGGCCTGCTCAGCATCGCGAACCGACAGCGCGAGCACATGCAGACCAAACCTTGCAGCCGGGGCGGCCGCAAGCGGATGCCGCGACCCGGGGTCAGTGATCTGCATCAGTTCGACATACCCCTCGGGCAGCATCAGCGTATGTTGCGAACTGCCCGCTGAAACGGTCTGGCCCTGGGGATCAGACATCGTGTGATCCGCACGTGCACTGAGGCAAAATCCCATCGCCTGAAAACGCGCGCGACTACGCTCAAGATCGGGCACGATCAGACCGACATGGTCAAAGCCTGGGGCACTCATGTGCACGCGCCTCGTATCAGCGCCAGTACTCAGGTCTCGAAAAGCCCTTGGCCTTGGGGTCGTTTTCGACGAATCGGCGATAGGTGTCGGATTTATAACCCTCAACGAGCTTCGCCACCAGCGCGCCTTTCGCAACGTCGTCACGGGCGGCCAGAATGATCCGATATTGCGGCGCAGGATCCTCCAGCGCGAGAGCCGAGGAGAGCAACATGCCCGCCGCGATGACGTGATTGCCGAGGATCGCCGCAGCATCCATCTCGGGCAACGCTCGCGGCATTTGGGGCGCATCAAGCAGCACCAGCTGCAGTTTGCGGGGATTGCCGGTGACGTTCTTTTCCGTTGCACGGCCCGCAGGCACCGATGCATCGATCGTGATCAGCCCCTGCGACTGCATGAAGGCGAGCGAGCGGCCCAGCGAGGTAGGATCGTTGGGGACAGCCACCCTGCCCCCCTCTGGAAGTGCCGCCAGGCTTTTGTGCTTGTTCGAATAGAGCCCCAGCGGTGCGCTGGGCACCTGCAGCACTTCGACCAACCGGGCCTTGTGCTGACTATTGAAGGTCTCCATGTAGGCACGGTTCTGGAACACGTTGGCATCGAGCGAGCCATCCATCAATGCGGAATTGAGCTGCAGAATGTTGGAGAACTCGGTGGCCTGCACCTTGACACCCTGACTTTCGAGAAAGGGTTGTACCCCACGCTTGAACTGATCCGCATAGGGACCGGGGAAAAACCCGATGCGCAGTACCGACTGCGCGGTTGCGGGCAGACTCGTAGCGCCGGCCAGCGCGGCACCACAGGTGAGAAGAAACAGTCGCTTGTTCATGTTGGGTCTCCGCAGATGGGCTTCGTGAAAATGCAAGTGTTGTGAGCAATGGGTCTGGAGCGTAGAGAGCAACCACCCTTGCGTTAGCGCCGGTCGCTGCGGCGTACCAGCCAGTCGCCCAGATACTGGGTGCACTGCACCAGCACGAACATGATGACCACGCACCAGATCATCACCGCGGTTTCAAATCGATAGTAACCGTACCGGATGGCGAGATCACCCAAACCGCCCGCTCCGACTGCACCCGCCACCGCCGAGTAGGCGATGAAGCCGGTTGCAGTGACCGTGAGACTTCCAAGAATGGCCGGTAAGGCCTCAGGAAGCAGCACCCGGGAAACGATCTGTAGCGGGCTCGCGCCGCAGGCGCGCGCCATTTCGATCATCCCGCGCGGCACATCACGAAGGTTCTGCTCGACCAGCCGGGCGAAGTATGGAATGACCGCGACAGACAAGGCGACCGCAGCAGCGCGCGGCCCGATGCTGGTGCCCACGACGATGCGCGAAAACGGAATGAGCAGCACCAGCAGAATGATGAACGGAAACGAGCGGAGGACATTGACCAGATAGCCGGCGACACCATTGAGCAGCGGCCGCGGGAAAAGCCCCCCGGAAGAGGTGCTGAAGAGCAGGACGCCGAGCGGGGTACCAAGCACCACAGCCGCTATGAGCGTTACCCCCACCATGAGAAAAGTATCGGTGGTGGCCTTCCAGAGGTCAGGACCAAACTGCACCAGTGCATCGAAGAGCGTTGCCGGCGTCATGCGAGATCATCCTCCTGTGGCAACTCGGTCTGGTCGGTCCAGCCACGTGCGGTCTCGAAAAAGAAACGCCCCAGCGCGCTCACCGGCGCTGGGTGAGCCATGTCAATGCGGTCCACCACACGCCCTTTTTCCAGCACCACAGCATGTTCGCAAAGGTAGTGCGCGACCTTGATGTCGTGGGTGACCAGCACCATCGTCATTCCACGTTCACGGTTGAGCTGCTTGAGCAGCCTCAGGATAGATAGGGCCGTGTGCGGGTCGAGCGCTGAGGTGGCCTCGTCACTCAATAGAATTCGCGGCTCGGTGGCAAGCGCGCGCGCGATGGCCACGCGCTGCTTCTGTCCTCCCGATAGCTGCGCCGGGTAGCTCGACTCCTTGTCGCTCAGCCCCACAGCAGCCAGCGCCTCGCGAGCGCGATCGCGCCGGCGTGCGCCCGCCACCCCCGCCACCTCGAGCGCGAAGCTCACGTTTTCAAGGGCAGTGCGGCTACTCAGCAGATTGAACTGCTGGAAAATCATGCCGACCTGCCGGCGCGCCTCGCGAAGCTCGGCCCCTGACAGATCAGTGAGATCCTGTCCGGCGACACGGATTCGCCCCGCTGAAGGCTCCTCGAGACGATTGATGAGCCGCAGGAGCGTGCTCTTGCCGGCACCTGAAAACCCAAGAAGCCCAAAGACTTTTCCCGCCGGAACGGTGAGATCAGTGGGCCGCAGCGCGTGAACTGCGCTGTCTCCGGCACCGAATGTTTTTTCGACCTGTTCGAGCTCAATCATGGCGGATAAGAAGGGAAGCCCAGGCGGTACGGGTCGCATCAACCACCTCACCCAGGCGCGGGGTCCATACATTTTCAAGACTCAGCGCATGATCCAGCACCCGCTCGAAACTGGCAATTCGAAGTGGCGCCCCCATCACCCACGGTCGCACACAGAAGTGAAAGAGACGCGCCGACCGACGCGCATCACGATCGAGCTGCGTGAGCGCCTTGTTGAAGTGATCTTCGAACATATCGAGATTGCACATTCGGTTGATCAGCACGGTCTGGTCATCAAAATCCGCCCATAGCGGTGTCGCAATCAATCGCCCGGGCGTATTCATTTCGTACGGCTGCTCGTCGTTGGCCCAGTCGCTGAGATAAGACAACCCCTGCTCGTCAATCAGCTGCGGAGTCACCGTCGATTCGCCGTAGTCGGGACTGAACCAGCCACGCGGTTCAATGGCGCAGGCTCGAAGCCGCGCGAGCGTCTCGGCGATGTAAGCCCGCTCCGCCGACACGCTCATCTTGCTCGATTGCGGTCGCGTAATCGCGAGCCCGTGCGCGATGAACTCGGCGCCGTCGGCCTGAAGGCGATCCACCAGATCGGGGTACAGCTCGGCGCTGAGCGCATCAATCGCCACAGTGGGACGAATGCCCCGTACCCTGAGGGCCTCAAGCAGACGGAAAATGCCAACCCGGTGCCCGTACTCACGCGTTGACACCCTGGAAATATTGGGAAAGTCCCGAATCAGCCCGCCGCCCACGCTACGAAGCTGAGGCCAGTCGGCCGGCAGCGGATCCTCGTAGGCCTCCAGGATCAGAAGCGGCACCACCGCAAGCTGGCCTGGCGCCTGCCAGCGAAGCGGCGCACGCGCCGGTAGCGGCTGCCAGGCGAGATGTGGATGATCGTAGCCCGGTTGACGAACGCCAGGCCAAGGACCCGACGGCGGCGGCGGGCCAAATTCCTGGCGTATGGCAACGGCCGGACGCGCGGAGGCCCGGTCACGCCGCCGCGCTTCCACCTCCTCGGCGTGCGCCCAATGCTCGGCATAGTGGTGTGTCAGATAGTGCTGCGCCATCTCGGCTGCGGTTGCAAACCACACGCCAGGCCGCGCACAAATGTGATCGAGGATCTGGCGAAGATGCCCGATATGGTGGGGCTGACCGATCTGGTAGGGGTGGAGCGCAATGCAGAAGACGCGCCCTCCGCTTTCACTCTCGGCATAGAGTCGCTCGAAGGCATCGAGACAGGCCTGCACAAAATACCGGCCACCGTATGGCCGCCCGTCCCATAGCGGCGCGTCGTTCAGGTCATATGAATACGGTAGCGAAATCAACCGGTGACCCTCCACCCGAATAGGTACCGGCACATCATCGTGCACCCAGTCGGCGTGATAGAGCATGCCCGACTCGGCGATCAGCGCCGGCGTCCGCGTGGTGTTGGTGATCGCTGGCGTGAGAATGCCTTTGAGCGATATGCCAGTATGTCGCATGAGGCTGTCTATGTTGTCCCGGTAAAAAGCACGCTCGGCGGCCTCATCCATGCCGTAAAGAAAACGCGTGTTGTAGAGGCCGTGGCTCATCACGTCCCAGCCACGCTCGCGAATCAGCGACGCGATCTCGGGAAAGTGATCCAGCAGGGCCAGATTGAGCGAGACGGTGGGCCGTACCGGATACTGCTGCAGCACCTCATCCATGCGCCACAGACCGACCCGGTTGCCATAGTCGCGGAATCCATATTCGCGAACATCGGGATGAACCGGAACGCGGTCCCATGTTTCTCGACCGATTGCCGGGGGCGGGGTGTATTCATAGAACTCGATGTTGGGCACGATCCAGACTGCAAGTCGCTTGCCGCCAGGCCACTGGATGGGTGGCCGTGATGTCACAGGCGCATAGCGGACAAAATCACGAATGGAGGGCATAGCCAGTCTCCTGAACAGTCAGGCGGCCCGAGCCGGGCCCACCACGGGTAAACAAAGCGCTCCGACGTGATCAACTTGATCGAGCTTCTGGAGCTGCTCGTAGAGGGCGAGCGCACGATCATCGGCAACCCCGGCATACCGCGTACAGCCGAGAAACTTGTCCAGAATCGCTGAGGGCGACAAAGGCGTGTCTGCGTGCCCCGCAGCACGCCGCACCCGCGGTGATTCCAGTACCCGGCCATCGCTGAGGTGCACGAAGATCTGATCAAACGGCGCGGCATCCCGCCATCCTGGCTCAAACGCTTCGGTGGTGACGAGTCGTGTGCAAGCCATCAGCCGCTGCATGACCGGGCTGAGGACCACTTCGTCGCGCAACTCCCTGAAGCCCACCGCACCGTGAACGAGCGCCGCACTCACCGCAAAGGGCAGGCTGAACTTGGCCTGCAGACTGTCCTGAGGCAGCGCGTAAGGCATGACCGCAGCATGCCGCACGCTCACGTGGGCCACGATAGACGTGATGCAGTCGGGATCAGGCGCCTGCGCCGCCCGCAGGGCAAGGGCTGCGTCGATGCCACGCTGCGCAGCGCCCACCACCGGATATTTCTTAATGTTGAGGCCGAGCTTTTCTGAGCGCCAGCCAGCTGGCATGGCGGTGCCCAGGTCGACCCTGCCCGCAGGCGAGAGCGCTTTCAGCAGACCTCGCCCGCCCTCGATCGCGCTGGGCGAGGCCGCAAGACCCGCGCGCGCAAGCCCTGCGGCCTGGAGGCCCACGCTCGCGGCACGGCCACCATGCCAGGGTTTGGCCATGGTGCCAAAATTTTCGAACACGCCGCCAGCACTCGATGCCGCGAGCGCCAGGGCATCCGACATCTGCGCCGCTGACAGGCCCCAGACGACGCCCGCCGCGACCGCCGCCCCGAGCGGCCCGAGCACGGCTGTGGGATGCCATCCCTTGTCGTAGTACAGATCAGGTTCGCGCAGAAAGGCGTCGGCCCAAACCTCGTAGCCCGCGGCGTACGCCCGCAGCATTCGGGCGCCATTGGCCCCCACACTCTCGGATGCTGCCAGGATCGCCGGAACCAGGACCGCGCTGGGATGGTTGGAAAACGCGAAGTCATCGTAGTCGAGCGCGTGCGCAGCAGTGGCGTTGACCAGCGCCGCCTGCCCTGCCTGGGTGCGATCGGCTCGACTGACCAGCCAGCACCTGGGCGCCCCGCCCTGCTCGACCACCCAGTCCGACAGCCGCGCGACCGCAGGCTCCCGCGCCCCGGCAAGCATCACGCCCAATGCGTCGGTAAACCCCAGGATAGCCACCTGGCGAACCGCCTCAGGCAGGGTGCGTCCCGCCATGCTGGCAGCAAACTCGGCGTACATCCGGGTGAGCGGCAACACAACGGAAGGAGTCGGTTCAACCATGCTGGTGCTTACGCGTTCACTTGAGGTCAAGCCCGCCATCCTGGTAGTCGTCGCACATACAGCACAGGTATCGTTCGCTGGGACCGCCTGATGCCCTGCTCCACCCTCACTGCTCCAACCTCACTGCTCCACCCTTACTGCTCGGGGCGAATGTTGCCGCGCCGAACGATGTCCGCATACTGAACCAGATCGCGGCGCAACTGCTCGGCGAGCAACTGCGGCGTACCGGTCCAGGCCTGAAAGCCCAGCGTGTTCATCCGCTCCTGAACCTCGGCGCTTTGCATCTGCGAGTTGATGGCCTGATTGAGAAGACTCACGATATCGGAGGCCGTGCCTGCGGGCGCAAACACGCCGTACCAGAGGTCTACGGCATAACCCGGCACCCCCGCCTCGGCGACCGTTGGCAGATTGGGCATGGCTCGCGAGCGCTCGGCCGGCGCGACCGCCAGCGCACGAAGCCGTCCGCTTTCGATGTGCTGCTTGACCGACGCCAGGGTGAGGAATGCAGCCTGCGTCTGCCCGCCCACGAGATCATTGATCGCAGGCCCGCCCCCCTTGTAAACGACATGCGTAATGTCAACGCCGGCCATCTGCGAGAAGAGTGCCGCCGCCAGATGCTGCGGCGTCCCGCTTCCCGGATTGGAGTAATTCATCCGCCCGGGCGCAGACCGGGCAAGCGCAATGAATTCTTGAACGGTACGCGCCTGCACCGAGGGATGCACCACCAGTGCCATCGGCGCCGAGGCCATCATCGCCACCGCGCTGAAATCCTTCAGCAGGTCGAACGGCAGCTTCTGAAGGCTCGCGTTGATCGGCATGGTGTTGGCGCCAAGGAGCAGCACCGAGCCATCAGCCGGCGATTTGGCAACCAGATCGGCCCCGATGTTGCCGCCGGCTCCCGGCCGGTTCTCAACCACGACGGGCTGCCCCAACGCGGCGCTCAGTCGCGGTGCCACCGCACGTGCCAGGATGTCGGTGCCACCACCCGGCGCATAGGGAACGACGAATCGGATCGGCCGATCGGGATAGCGGGTCTGCGCGGTGAGAGGCGTAGCCGCGAGCGCTGCCAACATGAGCGCTGCAACGGCGAACAGGGCGCGCAACCGCGCGGGGCGAGGCGTGGACGGCGTGTAGGCACTCAGAGGCATCGTTGGCTCTCCATGTTTTCAATGGGTCCAGACTCTACCGCGGAAGGGCGGGACACCGGTATTTTTGTCTCGTGCGCGCGCATCGAAATGGGCCAACGCCGATCGCAGTCGATGGCCATGATCAGCCCGCCAGCGCGACGCACTACCGTCCCCCAAAAAAAACGACGCCGCCCGAAGACCGGGGGCGTCTGGCACGAGACACCGGAGGATGGGTAGGAATGAAACACTGTGCCAAAACTGTCGGCCTGGCCCCGTCTGGGGCCCTGCCTGAGGTCCGGTACTGAAGGTTCTGGGTATGCCTCCTTGGTTGCTGCAAACGGACCGGGCGGCGGCGCCGCCAACACGCGGCTACATGCGCCCGGGGGATGATTCGGCTACGGGTTACTGGGTCCGCGCGTCGGGCGTTGGTTGGCCCGTTTGCAGCGCTGAGGTGCGCACCGTCGCGCCCGGTGGCTTCGCAAGCTCCGGGTGAGCGGTGAGCATCTTCGCGCCGTTCAACGGCTTGTTGGCCCCTTGATGGCAGGTGGCGCAGTTGATCTTGGCGATATCGCCTGTGCGGCCCAAACGCTCCTTGGGCTGCCCTGGGGTGAGCGGCACCATGAAGACGTTGTTCAGATCACGAACCATGCGGATGCCGTGCCAGGCCTGAACGCGTGCCGGTGGGCTTTGATTCCACTCGGCGAACGCTCGTGTGTTGTGGCAATGCACACAGCCCACGCCCAAGCCTTCCGACATGTGGATCATGAGGCCGTGCGTGACTTCCGCTTGCTTGAGCGGCACCTGAGCGTTTACCGGTAGCGCAGTGGTGGCCGTGACGCGGATCTCGTCTTTGCCCAGCAGATACGGGGTAAACGGGTCGTAGGGCAGCGATGCGTTACCGACCGAGGCCTTGCCTGCTTTGTTCTGGCCAAAGTCGTTACCGAGCATGCGGCCTGCGGTGGGTGCCGGTGGATCGGCGAACCACTTGTACTCGGGCACGTTCTTACCGCGGTGGCAGGTGTAGCAGGTGACCCCGGTATCGGCAACGTGGTTTTTCCAGTTACCGTTGATCTCCTGCGTCATCTGCAGCATACGACGCGAGACCACCTTGGTTTGCATCGAGTCATCAGCAAAATTTGCCGGGTTATGGCAATAGACGCAGCCCTGCTCGGGGGCCACCCAGTTGCTCATCGCGATCATGGTGCGGGTGAACTCACCCACACTGAGATGACCCAGCACTTTAACGTTTTGATAGACCTGCGCGGCCTTGGGACCGCTGGAGTCGGCTGGATCAAGCGCGGCTGGTGCCTCGTGGCGCGAGGCATTGGCCGCTTCAATCCTTGGATTCGTGACCTTCTCCATGCCGGTGCCGCGATAGCCGATCTGCTTGGTATCCATGGGCAAGCGCTCGCAGCCCGCGAGCAATGCGCTCGCCAAGACACCTGCGGCAGCGACCAGGGCGATTCTGAAGTACGCCATGTCGGGCTCCTGTTATTTCGCGACCGAGGGATCAGGGACTGGGCCCCAGATCTCGGGATAGGCGGGTGCGACACCATGCTTGACCGCCCACAGATACCAGTTGTCGACCACCGTGCCGGTGAGCAGGATGCCGATGCCGCCGGTGATGCAGGTGAGCACCGCAAACCACCACGCCCAGCGGTGAATCGACTCCATGGTGGCGTTAAAGCCCATGGTCCAGCGCCAGAAGAGCGCTGCGCGTTCGCTTGCCGTGCCCCGGTCATAAATCTGCTCGATCTCGCGCTCGCCACCGTAGCGGCCGACCGCCAGAATGGTGGCCGCATGCATCGCAAACAACAGCGCAGAGCCGTACAGGAAGGCGATCGACAACATATGGAACGGGTTGTAGAACAGGTTTCCGTAGCGAAGCGAGAACGCCGTGGTCCAGTCGAGATGGGAGAAGATTCCAAACGGCACTGCCTCTGACCACGAACCCATCAACACCGGCCGGAAAAAGCCCAGCACCAGGAACAGCCAGATGGCTGCCGCAAACCCCCAGGCGATGTGCGTGCCCAGACCCAGTGCGCGTGCCCGCCGATAGACCCGAGCCCACCAGAGCAGAATGGACACGGTGATGAAGAAGCCTGAGAACAACCACCAGCCACCTTCATTCATGGGCGGCAGGCGCAGGCCATATTTGGCTGATGGCGGGTCGACCGACAGCCAGAAGAGTTGCTTCACAAATTCGATCGGACTGTAGTTCACCTGCACCAGCATGTTCCAGCCGATAGCGGTAAAGCCGATCACGAAGAAAATCAGCGCGGCTATGCCCAGAAAACCCAGATAGATCGGACCGATCTGAGCATTGCCGAACCAGGCGAGTGCCTGCACGTGAATGCCACCCGTGCGCTCGGCGGTATCGCGCTCGCGCTCAAGCGGAACGCCTGGATACGTCGGCGCATCGACCCGAACCTTGGTGAACAGGTTCTGGTAGTACGGGACCGGAAACAGTGTTGTTTTCATTGAGAGTCTCCCGTCAGGACCAGATCGGCAGCCGCAGCCACCAGCCCCACCACTCGGGCCAGCCGCGGGTCCAGAACGGTCCGCTGATTACGATGCAGACCGCACTGAAGAACACCGCCGACAGCGCAAGGAACAGACCCAGCCGGTGAATGCCGAGCGTGCCCACTGAGTAGCCGATGATGTCGCGAAAGAAAGAGTCTTCATGCTCGGGCGTCTTCACCAGTTCACCCTTGGCCGGGTTGGTGGAGGACAGAATCAGGCCGCCGTGCATGGCAAGCGCAAGCGCAGTGGTGAAGAACAGCGACACCGCGATCATGTGCGCCGGGTTGTAATGGAAATGCAGATACTGGTAGCCCACGTTGGAGACCCAGTCGAGGTGACTGAGAATGCCGTAGGGAAAGCCGTGCCCCCAGGCACCCAACAGAATCGGCCGGATCACCACCAGCGTGACATAAGCGAAGATGGCGAAACTGAAGGCCACTGGCACGTGATACCCCATGCCGAGCTTTCGGGAAATTTCAACTTCGCGCATCGCCCATGAGCCAAACGCGCCTATCGCACAGACCGTAATGATCTGCCATAGCCCGCCCTCCTTGAGCGGAGCCAGCCCCAATCCGTATTTCAGATCAGGCGGCGCGATATTGATCTGCCAGAGATTCCAGGTGCCACCGATGGCAGCGCCATAAAGAATAAGCGCAGTACCCACGAAGGTGAAAAACACCGTGGTGATTCCAAAGAACCCCACGTAGAACGGACCGACCCAGAAATCGAACAGGTCGCCTCCGAGCAGCGTGCCTCCACGCACTCGATATTTTCTTTCGAAGCTCAACATCGCCATCTGCGGGCCCTCCCAGCTGTCGTCTCGGGCGGCGGACCGGCGAGTGCCGGACCGCCTGCCTTTCTTCCTGCGCCTACTTCTTGGCGGCAGCCGCGGCCTGAGCGGCCTTGTACTGCGCCTGGCTCATACCATCGAGCCAATTGAAGCTGGTCGTGCTGAGCAGAATGAGGTGAATCATTGCTGCCAGCCCAAAGAGGAAAACGCCTTGCGCAACCATCGCGCGCAGCGGGTCGTACAGTTTCCAAACGCGCCACATAGATCAATCTCCGTTCAGATGAGATGCGACATCAGGGTGTAAACCGCGCCCCTGACGCCGCCCACCAGGGTTTCACTGCCTTCCGCACCAGGAAGCCAGGAGCGCCACGGCAGCAACAGCACCGACGCGACCAGCGCTACGCACAAAAATGTGACGAAGCAGACCGCAAAGATGAAGTGGTAAGCGAGTGAATCGCCTCGTGCTTCATGCCGAGCCGATGTATTGCTGAGTGGTGTCATGACTATTCCCGAACGGGTGGAATCAGTGGAACCAGGGGCGCCAGGCCCAGACGAGGATGTGTGCGATCACGGCGATTGCCGTGAAGCCCACCAGACCTTGCATGTAGTACGTGTGAAACTCCTGGGCTTCCTCGTCAGTGAGCCCTGAGACGCTCTTTCCACTCATGGGGTGTTCTCCATTGAGGTGGCCGTGAAGGCCAACTCCACGCTGGGCCCGCGTGGATCAGGCAGCCGCAGCACCGTGCCACGACGTTCGGTACGCCTCTTTAATGAGGCTTTGTTCGAGGAGAGGGAGGCAGCACTCATACGCTTACCGCCTTCCGAGTAACTCCGGCTGCGCGATCAACGCGCGCCGCAGTCACACGGTCTTCGCCAGCCTCGCGGGCTTCGCGCTCAGCGCGGTCCCGCAGACGCTTGGCCACAGAGATCTGTATCAGCACCGGCTCGTCGGCCACCCGCTCGGCCAGGCGCTCGCGGGCATCTTCGTCCCAGTCGAGGCTGCGTGCATCGGGAGCAACCGTGCCGGTGGGCGTGGGCTCAACGCGATCCATATCGGTGCCGAGCGGCAGGATGTGAAACAGCGCATCAAACAGGCCGTTACAGAATTCCTGCACGAGATAAGTGGCGCCCGCGTAGCCCATGAAGGGCGTACCGGTATGACGGCGGATGATGGCACCCGGGAACGAGGCGGGCACGTAGGTAGCACGCGCGCCCTTCTCGGCGAGGTACATGCGCTCGTTGTAGCTACCGAACATCACCAGCGGCGTTTTCTCGTGACAGAGCTTTCGGATTGCTTCGTTGTCGGTCTTATCGCCAGGCTTACGCGACACGGCGAACGAACAGGGCAATCCGAGTTCGACTTCAAACAGATTGCGAAGCCCGCGTGCGTAGGTGTCGCTTGCCACCACGGCGAAACTGGCGGTACCAAAGAAATCCTGGGTGACCGAGCGCCACAGATCCCAGACCGGCTTGATGGTGGTGTGCTTCTCGCGCTCGATGAAGGGCTCGGGATCAAGGCCCAACAGCTCGCCCAGGGCACGCAGAAAGCGCGTGGTGCTGTGGAGCCCGATCGGTGCCTGCAGCCAGGGCCGCTCAAGGGCTTCGCAGAGGAGCGCGCCAAACTCGCGGTACATGCAGATGTTGACCTGCGCATCCGCAAGCTTGGAGACATCCGCCAGGTGTGCGCCCAGCGGAAAGGTGAGATTCACCTCGGCACCAATGCCTTCAACGAGTCGGCGGATTTCCGCCAGATCGCTGGGCATATTGAAGGTGCCGTAGCAAGGGCCAATGAGATTGACCAGCGGCCGCTCACCCGGCTTTCGGGGCTTGGGCTCAGGCACTTTTCTCTGGCCATATTCGGACCAGAGCCAGAGCATGGCTCGGTTGGCCGCCTGCCACTGGTCCTCGTCGATCGTGCGCGGCAGGAAACGCTGAATGGTGGTGCCCTCGGGCGTGACACCCCCCCCAATCATTTCAGCGATGGATCCCGTGACCACCACAGCGGGCAGGTCGGGGTCGAGCACCGCGTGAGCCCGCCGCATGGCGTTTTCGGTGCCCTCGCGACCCAACTGCTCTTCGGCAAGGCCGGTGACAACGATGGGCAGTTCATGGGGCGGTAATGCGTCGGTGTAGTGAAGCACCGAGGTGACCGGCAGGTTCTCGCAACCCACCGGGCCGTCGATCACCACCTGCAGTCCCTTGATTGCGGTGAACACATAGACAGCGCCCCAGTAGCCGCCCGCACGATCGTGGTCGAGGACTAGCATCAGCCCATCTCCTCGGCTTTGCGCTGCGCGGCCGCCTTCTGCACGCGACGTCGAGTGAGCGCGCGAAACTCGGGACGTTCAACCGGCACGCCTTGCCAGACGCCGGCTTTCTCGCCCTCACCAACATCGCCGAAAAACGCTTTCATCTGATCGAACCGGTCGCGGTTGCCGATGGCGGCGTTGATGACCTGCGCAAGCGAACCCGCGCCGGCAGCGCCCATGAGGGGTCGCGCTGAGATCAGGTTGGTGAAATACAGTGCGGGCAGGCTTTTTTGCTTGGCCGCCTGCACAACAGGCGTGGTGCCAATGGCAAGATCGGGGCCGTACTCTTCGATGGCAGCCAAATCGTTTTCGAGCGAGGCGCGGTACTGAACCCGCGTGCCATGCTCCTCGAGCCAGGCACGGTCGGCTGCGCTGAACGCTGTTTCCGGGCAGGCCGAACCCACGTAGGGCACATCAGCCCCGCTCTCAATGAGCAGGCGCGCGACCAGAAGCTCTGAGCCCTCGTAGCCACTCACCGTGATGCGCCCCTTGATCGGCGCGCGGGCAAGCGCAGCGCGAATGCCGGGGAGGACCGCATCACGCGCCGCACCGATGGCGCGTTCGCCCACACCCGCTGCCTCGCCAATTGTGCGCAGCCACTCGGCTGTTCCTTCATAGCCCACGGGCGCCGACCCCACCACCGGGCGTCCGGCGGCCTCGAAGACGCGAATGCTTGCGGTGTAGAACGGATGCACTGCGGCCACTGCTGCGCAATCAAGCGCGGCATACAGCTCGCGCCATTCACGGGTGGGTACAGTCGTGCCCAACGCAAGCCCAAGCGGCGCAAGCATTTGACCCACCGTCATCGGGTCAGCGGGAAAGAGTTCGCCCAACAACGTAACGGTGGGGAGCGCAACCCGCCCCTGACGCGGCGCGGCCACTGGACCCGAGCGGGCTTCGTTCAGCGCGTACTGCAACATGGCGCCCGCCAGCACGTCCTTGGCCTCGGCATGCGTGGGTACACCGAACCCCGGCACATCAATACCGATGATGCGAACGCCGTTTATTTCGCGCGGCAGCAGCTGAAGCGGTACACCGCTTGCAGTGGGCACACACAGGTTGATGATCACCAGCGCGTCATAGCGCTCGGGGTCGGCCTCGCGGTAGACCGCCTCCCGGATGTCTTCGAAGAGCTTGCCGGTTACCAGCGTTTCGGAATTAAACGGTACATAGCCAACACTGCGACGAGCACCGTAGAAATGCGAGGTGAAGGTGAGGCCATATACGCAGCAAGCGGAACCGGAAAGGATGGTGTGCGTACGCCGCATGCGCAGTCCCACCCGGAGCGACCCGAAAGCGGGGCACATGCTCTGCGGCTGATCGTGCGGGCCTTTCGGATAGTCGGCTGCGTAGCGTGCCAGTGTTTCGCTCTTGCCCGCTTTCCGCGCAGCCTCGAGCATCTGGTCGCGCCCGCCATGGCAGGACAGCCCCTCGAGGGTGCTCGCCTGAGCTGACGGATCGGTAGCGGCCGTCTGAACGGCAGACTCGTCTGCCGGCAGGATCGGGATGGGTTGGCGCGCGTTCATGGCTGGTGCATGGGCTCAGATTTGTTCGTAGACCACTTCGAGCGAGGGCTTTTCTATCGCGTCGCGACCCATCATGTCGGCGACCGTAGCCGGCTGCAGCACCACGTCGCGACCCACCGCGCCCGCGGCGAACAGCCCAAGGAGCCCATCCTGGGAGAGCGGCTTGGGTCGCACCGGTGGCGCTTCGGCCACATTGGTGGCGAGCGTCTCGAAGAGCGGCGCCCATTCATTTCCCGGCCGACCGATGATTTCGTAGCTCGCGCTTTTCCGGCGGATGTCTTCATGCGCCGGAATGGCTGCGAGCACGGGGATGCCCGCGCGCTCGGCGAACGCTGCTGCCTCACCGGTTCCGTCGTCTTTGTTGATCACCATGCCGGCCACGCCGACGTTGCCGCCGAGCTTGCGGAAATATTCGACTGCCGAGCAGACGTTGTTGGCCACATAGAGCGACTGCAGGTCGTTGCTGCCGACCACGATCACCTTCTGGCACATGTCGCGGGCAATCGGCAGACCGAAACCACCGCAGACCACGTCGCCCAAGAAATCGAGCAGGACGTAGTCAAAGCCCCAGTCGTGGAAACCGAGTTTTTCGAGCGTCTCGAAGCCGTGGATGATGCCGCGGCCGCCGCAGCCACGACCCACCTCCGGGCCGCCCAGTTCCATGGCGAAGACACCATCGCGCTTGAAGCAGACGTCGCCGATCGAAACCGGCTCGCCAGCGAGTTTTTTGCGGGAGGAAGTTTCGATGATGGTGGGGCAGGCCCGGCCGCCAAAAAGAAGCGATGTGGTGTCGCTCTTGGGGTCACAGCCAATCAGCAGTACTTTCTTACCCAGCTGCGCCATCATGTAGGAGAGGTTGGCGAGCGTGAAGCTTTTGCCAATGCCGCCCTTGCCATAGATGGCGATGATCTGGGTGGTCTTGGTCACCGGGCCGTCATGCACCGGATCGGGTTCAACCGCCGCCTCGGCGGAGAGCCGGGTTTTCATCATCAGCTGTACCGTGGTGGCACGAGCCTCTTGGCCGGTGATGTTCATTGCACATTGCTCCAATCGAGAACCATCTTGAGACAGGCCGGGTCTTCAAACGCTTGGCGATAGGCATCGCTTGCGTCGTGCATGGGTGCGCGATAGTTGACGATGCCCGCAAGCGACAGCGCGCCCGAGGCAACCAGCCCACGCACAGCTTCGAGGTCCTGCGGCAGCCATTGCGCGGCCACGCGGATCCGCACTTCGCGCAGAAACGCGGGAACGAAATTGAAGCCGAGCGCTGCGGTGTAGAAGCCCGCGAGCACCAGTTCGCCACGCGGGGCGAGGTGCGTGATCCAGCGCTCGAGCGCGGCCCCGTATCCGCTTGCATCGACGATGGTCGCAAAGCGGCGCTCGGTGTCGTCATCGGGATCGCAGACGCTGTAGCCGGTGGTTTCGCCGCGCCGCTCGCTTCGGGTTTCCCAGACGCGCGGCGAGCCGCCCAGCGCAACGGTGATACGCGCAATCAGTCGGCCGAGCGCGCCGTGGCCAACGATCAGATCGGGGAGCGGCGCATGCGCGCTGGGGCGGATTGCGTGGTAGGCGGTGGCCGCAAGCGCGAACAAGACCGCGTCTTCGCCCAGCGCTGCATCAATCGGGATGACGCGATGTGCGGCGGTGTAGAGCTGCGAGGAGGCGCCGCCAAAGAGGCCGCGCGCATCGTTGTAGCAATTGGCCCCGGGGACGAACACCCGGTCGCCGGCCGACAGACCCGAGCGCGGCTCGGCCTGCAGCACTTCGGCCACCGTTTCATAACCCGGCACCAGCGGATAACCCATGCCGGGGAAATCGGGCATCTCACCGCTGTAGAACAGACGCTCGGTTCCAGTGCTGATGCCGCTATAGAGCGTTCGCACCAGTACCTCGCCCGGCCCGCGCGACACCAGGCTCACCGGCCGGTTGGATAAACGGCGGGGGCCTTCAAAGACAATGGCGCGGGCGCTACGGGCAATGGTCACGATTTAATGTGTCAGAAGTTAGTTACGATCAAAGTGTCACGCAGAACTGACATCCTATGCCATTTGGCTGGTTTGTCAACACCCATGTCGTCGCGTCAACCTGGCGCGACACGTGCGAGCAACACGCCGGTTTGGAGCGGCAAGGTGGTGGGCAGCGCCCGGATGTCGATAAAGCCCGCCTGGGTCATCAGTTCGGTGAGTCGCGCTGCGGAGCGCGCGCGCCCCTTGCCCATCGCGAGCAGATAGAGGCCGAAATACGCATCGCCCATCGCCTGCGCACCTGGCGTACCGGATAAGGGCTCAGCAAGCAGCAGATGACCGCCCCGCTCGCGCAGGGCTTCTCGGATAGCGCAGAGAATGCGCAAGACCCGCTCGTCCGGATGGTCATACGCGACGCGCACCAGCGTGATCAGATCAGCGCCAGCAGGCAATGGATCCTCGAAGAAGCTGCCGCCCGTGCACTCGATGCGGTGCGCGAGCCCGGCCTCGGCCAGCCGCCCGCGAGCAAGCTCGGCCACGGCGGGCAGATCGAAAAGCTTCAGCTGTAACGCGGGATGAGCTCGGGCCACGTGACTGAGAAAAGTGCCCTGCCCGCCACCCACATCGAGCACGCAACGGTGCCTGGAAAAATCGTAGGCTTGCAGCACCTGCTCGGCGACCAGCGGCTGCGAGGCCGACATGAGTTCGGAGTAGTCGCGAACTTCGGTGGTGTCGAGGCGCTTTTCGCCAAAGTGCCGGCCATCGCGAGCGTAGGCCCAGTAGTTGCGCAGCCGCGTGGGACGATCGGGCTCACGCAGTGTGAGCAGCGGATCGACCAGATCTTCATAGACGGCCTGATGGTGACGCACCAACGCGCCAAGCGCGGGATTGTCGACCATGACTGCGCCCAGCATGCCCAGGCCCACCTGGCCTTTTCCCCGCCATTCGAGCAGGTCAAGCGAAATAGCGGCGCGCAGCAAGATATCGGCACTTTCTGCCGGCAATGCCGCCTCGCGTGCAATCTCCTCAACCGGTTGCGGTCCGGCCGCAAGCTTGTCAAACAGACCGAGCCTGACGCAGGCGAGCAGCACCTGGCTGTAGGAGAAGCCCGCCACCAGATCGAACAGCCGACGCGACTGTCGACGACTGATCGCCCGCAAGCCCGGAATCATGCTCACGCGACGCCGAAAGGCTGCGCTCGTGAGCAGCCGATCGCGAATCGCCGACCAGGTGGCAGCTAATGCCGCAGCCATGATTGCTCCCGTCCGCGCTCAGTGCTCACGCACGGCGCGCGGCGTGACGGCACGCCCTTCAGCGACCGGCGCCTGGAGTGGCGAGGACGCCACGCGCTGAACGCTCGCAGGCCCTTCGCTGGGCACCAGCCTGCGCGCCTCCGACAGGACGAGCGATCGCAGCAGCGCCTCCCCTGGACACGCGGGAATGCTCTCGATGGCACGGGCGATCAGCCGGTCGAAATGAATCACGGCGCCCTCCAGGCCCAGCTCCTGCGCAGAGCTTGGCCGGCCCAACAGCATGTCCTGTCCCACGGGCTTGCCCAGCAGCGCCGGGTCGGAGATGACGTCTCGGATATCGTCGGCGACCTGGTAGGCCTCACCGAGATTAGCGCCCAGTGCGAACCAGTCGTGACCATCGGCGCCCGCGGCGGCGGCACCCCCGGCCGTGGCCGCTGAAAACAAGGCGCCGGTCTTGGCGCGTTGATATTGATCAAGGCGGGCGCTGGGCTCGCACTCCCAGGCCTGCCCCGCAACGATGCCGTCGGGCGGGCCCACGCCTTCATCAAGCCAGCGCATGACCGAGGCAAGCCGCTCGGGGTGGCGGCTCCCCGCACGCGCCAGTTCGCGAAAGGCCATCACGATGAGCGCATCGCCCGAGAGCACCGCCAGGCGCTCGCCGAAGGCCCGGTGTACCGAGGGCAGGCCGCGACGGGTGTCGGCGTTATCGAAGCAGGGAAGATCATCGTGCACCAGCGAAGCACAGTGCAGAAGCTCGAGCGCAGCCGCCATGGCATCTGCCAGTGCGGGATCATCATCGCCACAGGCAAGCGCCACCGCGAGGCACAGCTGCGGACGAATTCGGGCGCCACCCGGGAATACGGCATGCTGCATGGCCTGCTGCAGCCTGGGCGGAGCACCCGCGCATCGCAGCAGGCTGCGCGAAAGAGCGCCTTCGATTCGGTTGAGGAGCGGCATGAGGGAATCTCCAGTGAATGTAACGTACACTTGTCACTTATTGTGTCCTATACACTAGACACTTGGCTGCATCACGTCAACCGGCGCATCCCACGCCGGCTGGTGGCGTTCGAGCGCCGCTGTGGCGAAACCATCTGGTCGGGGTGGCGCAGCGCCGAGTTCCCCGAGGCCGGGTCCACGCTTCTGCTCCTTCACGGCACAGGCGGCGCGCGACACAGCTGGACCCCCGTCCTTGAGCAGCTGGATCCTTCAATTGGCGTGCTGGTGCCCGATCTCTCGGGGCACGGCGCGACCCGCTGCTTCGGGCATTCCCGGCACGGGCTCAACGACATCGCGGCAGAGCTCATCGAGCTTCTTCGCGCGGAGGGGCTCGCCCGGCTTGATCTGGTGGCGGGTCATTCCGCGGGGGCAGCGCTCGCCCTGACGCTGGCACTGGGTCGCCCTGCCGGCTTACAGATCCAGGCCCTGCTCGGTATCGCGCCCTCGCTCGTGCCGCCCCCCGCGATGTACACGCTGATGCTGGGGCCGCTTCTCGCACCGCTGATCGGCTCTGACCTGAGCGTCAACGCCACCGCTGCGCTCGCCCGGTCGACCGGGCTGGTCGATCGGCTACTCGATTCCACTGCCTCGGTGATCGACCCCGAGCAGCGCGAGGCCTATCGCCTGCTGTTTGGCGATACCGGCCATGTTCGAGGCGCCATCCAGTTCATGGCGGCCACCGACCTGCCCGGTCTGCTCGCGCGTCTGCCGCAACTCCCCACGCAGACGATCGCAACCGGATTTCTGGTCGCGGACGACGACCCGTGGATTCCCGCAAAAGCCCTCATGCCGATTCTTTCCGATCGACTACCAGGCGCTGCGATCGAAAGGATGCGCGGCGGCCACATGCTCCCCGAAGCTGCGCCTCAGCGGGTGGCGGCTGCGATCGAATCCCTGATTGCCCGCGCCCGGGCAAATGGCATCGGGACATAGCGCGCGGCCAGCGCCATAGCAAGCGCCTGAGCAGCCGGTTCGGGCCGCACCGAGGTGTCGATCAGCACCCGATGGGTGGCAAGGGGCGCGAGTTCGCGCGCCACGCGTCGCGCCTCATCCGCAGCGCGTTCGCGCCCCGGAAGACCATCGCGAGAAAGGTTGGCACGGCCGTCGGTCAGCACCACCACGGTCACGTCGTCACCCGCACGGTCCAGTTGCGCAGCCACGCGGGCGGCCAGTTCAAATCCGGCTGCGATCGGGCTCCCGCCGCCACCTGGAAGCGCGGTGAGGGCGCGCCGCGCGGCTACCAGGGAGCGCGTGGGAGGCAGGAGCAGCTCCGCCCCCACGCCCCGAAAGGAGACCAGCGCGACGCGATCGCGACGGACATAGCAGTCGGCAAGCAGGAGCTCCACCGCGCCCTTGGCCTCGGCAAGTCGCTGCAAGGCGGTGGACCCCGATGCGTCCACCACGAACACTGTGGTGCTGCCGCGCCGCCTTCGCTCGCGATGCACATGAAGATCATCCGGGTGAAACCGGACTGGCTGGCGCGCGACAGGCCTGCTGATGGAAGACGACGACGCCGCAGGCCCCGTGGGCGCCGCATCAGCCCTCTGCGTGGATGCATGACGCAAACGCTGCCAGGGGAGCGCGGCTCGCAAGGTGGCAAGCAGATGCACCCGCTCCTGCCCGCGCGGGCGGCCGCGGCGGGCTCCCACCGAGCGGGCGCGGCCGCGGCCCTTGCCGGACTCGCGACCGCTACCGGAGCCGCGCGCAGCGGCAGCGCGTGCGCCGATCTGAGCGGCCATCATGGCAAGCAGGCCAGGCGGAAGCGCCGAGAGCGCAGACTCGACCAGTCGGTCCGAGGCACCGTCGGGAAGGGAGGTCGGGTCGGGGTCGGCCGGATCACTGGGCGGCTCGGCATCCTGCGGCCCCGAATCAGCGGGCACTTCTGGTGGGTCGCGCTCGCTGGGCGGGTTGGGCTCATCGGGCGGGGCCGGCGGCTCGGGCGCGGGTTGATCGTCAGACTCGGCCATCATGGGCATGACCCTCGCCCGGGGCAGCAGCACCTGCCGGATCGCGAGCGCGAGATCGCTATCGCGCGGTTCTAGCGTATCGCCCGCCGCCGCGTCCGTTGCAGGCGCTCTCAGGGCTTCGGCTGCGCTCATCCGGGCGAGCATCGAGGCCTGTTCGACCCGGCGCATTGAATCGATGCCGAACAACATCGCGGCGCGGCACAGTTCGAGCAAACCGCGCTCCCCGCTCGGGGCGGGCATCACGGGTCGGGCGGCGGCCAGCCGTTGAGCAGCGCCGCGCGGGGCGCGCGCCAGTTCAGCCAGCGCATCCAGGCTTCGCCACGGCGATTCATCGCGCATATCCAGTGACAGCGCGAGCCGATCGAGCAGTATGGCGGGCGGCCCCTCTTCGTCGGGCAATGACTCGTCCAGCACGATCAATGCAAGTTGCCGGGCATCGAGCGCGACCGCCAAGCGCGCCGCGAGCCCAGGCGATACCCGCTCGGCGCGTTGCAGAACCACCACGCCGCCCGCAAACCGCGCGAGGAGCCCAGGACGCGCCACGGGTCGTCCGAGGCGCAGGCTTTCGGCAAGATCGGTACCGGTCTCAAGCTGGTCAGCTTCGGTGTGATGCGGTAACGCGTACCAGCCCGAAGACTGCCCGCTGGTCGCACTTTCACAGGCCCGGCGCAGCCAACCGAGGAGGGCGTGCCGCCGCGGCCCATGCCAGCCTCGCAGGTGTACCCCGCCGAAACTCAAAGGCGAGCGCGAGAAGAGCTCGAGCGCGCGCAGCGCATCATCGACGGGGTCGATCGGTGTGGGACCGCGCGCGGGCTGCGTGCGCGGCAGAGCGGGTCCGCTCATGACTGGACCACTGGCGGCGCCACCTAGGGGGTGGTCGCGCCCAGCACCTGCTCGATCGCCCGCGCCACCCGCGCCGACGAATCAGTTTCGTCGAGCGGATCGCGCCGCAGGCGATGGCGAAGCGCCATCGGCGCGACCTCAATCAGATGTTCGCGTGTGACCGCCCGACGCCCGTCGAGCGCCGCCGCCGCCTTGGCCGCCCGCATGAGCGCAAGCTCTCCGCGCAACCCATCCGTGCCCAGTTGCTGACAGAGCGCCGCCGCCTGCCTGAGGAGCACGTCATCAAACGCCACCCGGTCCAGCGCGCGTCGGGCCGCCACCAACTGCGCCCTCAGCGCAGCCTCTGCGCTTTGATGGTTGGCACAAAACGCCTCCGGGTCGCGTTCGAAGGCCTCCCGCCGACGAACCACGTCCACCCGCTGATCAAGATCCTGAGGCGTTCGCACTTCAACCGCCAGGCCGAAGCGGTCGAGCAGCTGCGGACGAAGCTCGCCCTCCTCGGGGTTCCCGCTTCCCACCAGGACAAAACGGGCTGGATGAACGACGCTCAGGCTCTCGCGCTCGATCCGGTTTTCTCCGGACGCCGCGACATCAATGAGCAGATCGACCAGATGGTCCTCCAGCAGATTCACCTCGTCGATATACAGAAACCCTCGGTTCGCACGCGCGAGCAACCCGGGTTCATAGACCTTCTCGCCAGAGACCATCAGCCGCTCGAGATCCAGCGCACCCAGGATGCGGTCTTCAGTAGCGCCCAGGGGCAGGTCAACCACCGGCACGGGCACGTCGGCGGCGGCAGGACGGGCCCGCGACTTTCCGGTACAGCGCTCACACAGTCCCGCCGTGGCGCGCGGCTCGCAGCGATACGCGCACGCCACCGCGCGGATGGGTGGCAGCACGGCGGCGAGCGCCCGCACCGCCGTTGATTTGCCGGTGCCGCGGTCGCCCAGAATCAGCACCCCACCCACCAGTGGATCGATCGCGGCGATGAGCAGGCCGCGTTGCATCTCGCGCTGGCCCACCAGCGCGGTAAACGGAAACACCGGACGAGAGCGGGTCATTGCGGAGCCTGTGCAGGAAACGGGGCAATCGGCCGCGGCCAACGCCGGGCCAGATCAAGCACGTGAAGAACACCGGAAATCGCGAGAAACGCGAGCGTGGCCGGTTCAAGCGGACCATGCAGATTGAGGCGGCAGAGCAGCATGAGCGCCATCCCGGCGCCCAGACCCGGCGCGAGGTCAGCGGGCGATGGCCCGAGGCCGCGCGCGCGGTGCAGCCACCACAGACCGGCCCACTCAATCAGCAGACCAGCGATCACCAGATCGAGCACCCAGGGGCCCGGGGACCAGGCAGTCACGTCGCGAATACTCCGCAGCGGGGAAGAGCCTGATTATGAACGCTCGACCGGAATCGTCAACTTTTCGAGACAATTCACGAGTCAGCCGAAGGAGTCGATCACCCCGCCCCCAAGACAGACCTCGCCGTCATAAAGCACCGCGCTCTGACCTGGGGTGACCGCCCATTGCGGCGCCTCGAAGCTGAGGCAGAAGGGGGCCTGAGCGTCGGAAGCGGTTACCGCAGTTGTCACGCCTTCGGCGCTTCCAAGGAGGCCCGAGGCGCCGGCGGTCTTTGCGGCATCGAGCCCAGCGACCGCGCACGGAGAATCAGCCTGACGGTAGCGGGTCTTCGCGCCATAGGCTCGCGCAGAATCGGGCGCCCGGCCGGCGATCCAGTGCGCATCGGTTGCGCGCAACCAACGGCTGCACAAGAGCGGGTGGTCGTGGCCCTGCACCACCACCAGCGTGTTGCTCTCCCGCCGTTTTGCCGCCACAAACCAGGGCTCACCCGAGCCGCCGCGCGCCCCGCCGATCCCGATGCCCTTGCGCTGGCCCAGCGTGTAGAACGCGAGCCCCACATGCTCGCCAACGCGCCGCCCGCGGTCATCAATGATCGGCCCGGGCTCGGTGGGCAGATAACGATTGAGGAACTCTCGAAACGGCCGCTCGCCGATAAAGCAAATGCCGGTTGAATCTTTCTTGGTAGCGTTAGGCAGCGCCAGCCGCGCCGCGATCTCTCGCACCTCGCGCTTGGCGAGCGCTCCCACCGGAAAGAGCGCGCGCGACAGCTGCTCCTGGCTCAGCCGGTGCAGGAAGTAGCTCTGATCCTTGCCGGCGTCGAGGCCCCGCAGCAGTTCAAACCGGGGCGGCACACCCAATTGGTCGACTCGCCGCACCCGCGCGTAGTGCCCGGTGGCAATCCGCTCGGCGCCCAGCCTCATGGCGTGGTCGAGAAAGGCCTTGAACTTGATTTCGGCGTTACAGAGCACATCCGGGTTGGGTGTGCGTCCGGCGCGGTATTCGGCCAGGAAGGCGGCAAACACCCGATCCCGATATTCACCCGCAAAATTGACCGCCTCGATGTCGATGCCAATGACATCAGCAACGCTCGCCGCATCGATCCAGTCCTGCCGGCTGGAACAGTATTCGTCGTTGTCGTCGTCTTCCCAGTTCTTCATGAAAAGACCGACCACTTCGCAACCGCGCTCCTTGAGAAGCCAGGCCGTGACGGCGGAGTCGACGCCGCCCGACAGTCCCACGACCACGCGCTCGCCGGGCTCGGCCTCGACCAGCGCGGTATGGGGCTCGCTCACGACCGCGATCATCCGATCTGCTGCGGCGCGAACGGCAGCCCGGCAAAGCTTGCATCCGCCCGCAGCACGTTGGGATCGAATCGCTGACCGGCCAGATAGTCATCGACCACCTGCATGACGAGCGGACTGCGATGCTCGGTAAGCCGCGCCCTCAGTTCGTCCGCGCTCAGCCAATGGGTGGCGAGAATGCCCTGATCGAGACTGCGTCCCGCCTCTAGGGCGCCCGCTGGCCGCTCCGACAAGCGACAGGCAAAGGCAAAGCGCAGGTACGTGACATCGGTGCCGCTCGCTTCGTGAACGAACCGGGCGAGATAAACGCCAATGCCTGCGACCACATCAACATGATGGGCGGTTTCTTCGAGCGCCTCGCGCACCACGGCCCGAACCAGCGTTTCGCCCGGATCGAGATGACCGGCCGGTTGATTGAGGCGCACACCCGCCACCGTTTTCTCCTCGATGATGAGAAAGCGGCCCTGATGCTCGATCACGGCAGCCACCGTGACGCTTGGTTTCCAGACGGACATGGCTCGGGAATAAGGGAGGCCAAAGACCACAGATTTTACCCCGGCGACCCAGCGGGACACGGGCAGCCGCGTGTAGACTCCGCCGTTTTGTCTGGAGCGGGCAAGCCTTGTCCGCAACAATTTTCCCCAGGGAGTACGCATGCGAATCGGCATCCCTGCCGAAACCCGCGACGGCGAGACGCGGGTCGCGGCCACAGCAGAAACGATCAAGAAACTGACGGGCTCAGGCCATCAGGTGCTGGTCGAACGCGGCGCCGGCACCGCCGCCAGTCAAATTGATGTCGCCCTGGAAGCGGCAGGCGCAACGCTGGTCGGCGCTGATGAAGCGCTCGCGGCCGAGATGGTGCTGAAGGTCCGCGCACCCCAGCCGGCCGAACTCGCGAAAATGAAGCCTGGCGCCGTGCTGGTGGGCATGCTCAACCCGTTCGATCGCGACGGACTGCAGGCGCTAGCGCAGGCTGGCCTCACCGCGTTCGCACTTGAAGCCGCGCCGCGCACGACGCGCGCGCAGAGCATGGACGTGCTGTCTTCCCAGGCCAATATCGCCGGCTACAAGGCCGTGCTGCTCGCAGCCAGCGCATACGGCCGCATGATGCCCATGCTCATGACCGCTGCCGGCACCATCAAAGCCGCACGCGTGCTCATTCTCGGGGCAGGCGTGGCCGGTCTCCAGGCGATCGCCACCGCCAAGCGGCTGGGCGCCGTGGTGGAGGCCTCAGACGTGCGCCCGGCCGTGAAAGAGCAGATCGAGTCGCTGGGTGCCAAGTTTGTCGACGTGCCCTATGAAACCGATGAAGAGCGCGAAATCGCCAAAGGCGTGGGCGGCTATGCGCGCCCCATGCCCGAGAGCTGGATGAAGCGCCAGGCGCAGGCCGTGGCCGATCGTATGAAGCAGGCTGACATCGTGATCACCACGGCGCTGATCCCGGGCCGTAAGGCTCCCGTGCTGGTGACCGAGGAGATGGTGCGCTCGATGAAGCCCGGGTCGGTCGTCCTCGATATGGCGGTCGAACAGGGCGGTAATTGCGCCATCAGCGAGCTCGGCCGCTGGGTGGTCAAGTACGGCGTGACCCTGATCGGACAGCCCAATCTGCCCGCCACCGTGCCGGCCGACTCCTCGGCGCTCTACGCGCGCAACGTCATCGATTTTCTGAAGCTCGTGTTCGACAAAGACGGCAAGTTCACCGTCAACCTCGAAGACGACATCGTGAAAGCCTGCCTGGTCACGCACGACGGCCAGGTTCTGCGGAGCTGACAGCATGGAAGCGATCAACCCCTTCGTGATCAACCTGATCATTTTCGTGTTGGCCATTTATGTCGGCTACCACGTGGTCTGGAACGTCACCCCCGCGCTACACACCCCGCTCATGGCAGTCACCAATGCGGTGTCGGCCATCATCATCGTGGGTGCCATGCTGGCTGCGGCCCTGACCGAAACCGGGCTCGGCAAAGCCATGGGTGTGCTCGCTGTGGCACTCGCCGCGGTCAACGTGTTCGGCGGCTTCCTGGTCACGCGCCGGATGCTTGAGATGTTCAAGAAGAAGGCGCCCAAGTCGGGCGCCGGCGGCCACTGAAAGGGGCGACCACCATGAGCATGAACGTCGTCGTTCTCCTGTACCTGATCGCCTCGGTGTTTTTCATCCAGGCACTCAAGGGCCTATCGCATCCGTCCACCTCGCGAATCGGCAACACCTTCGGCATGGTCGGCATGGCCATCGCCGCCTTCACCACCGTGGCCCTCATCTACAAACTCAGCCCTGAAATCGCAACGGCAGGGATGGGCTGGGTGCTCGGTGGTCTGGTGGTGGGCGGAGCCATCGGCACGCTGATGGCCAAGCGCGTCGAAATGACCAAGATGCCCGAGCTGGTCGCCTTCATGCACAGCATGATCGGTCTCGCAGCCGTGTTCATCGCCGTCGCCGCGGTCGCCGAGCCCTGGGCGTTCAACATCGTGGCTAAGGGCGAGCCCATCCCCATGGCCAACCGGATTGAGCTCTTCATCGGAACCTTCGTGGGTGCCATCACCTTCTCGGGCTCGGTGATCGCATTCGGCAAGCTCTCCGGCGCATACAAGTTCCGCCTGTTCCAGGGCGCGCCGGTGGTGTTCGGCGGGCAGCACATGCTGAACCTTGCGCTGGCCATCGCCATGCTGGGCTTTGGCATCTGGTTCGCGGTCACGCAGGAATGGACGCCCTTCGTGTTGATGACCGTGATCGCCTTCGTGCTGGGCGTTCTCATCATCATTCCGATTGGTGGCGCAGACATGCCGGTGGTGGTGTCAATGCTGAACAGCTACTCAGGCTGGGCGGCCGCGGGCATCGGCTTTTCGCTCAACAACTCGATGCTGATCATCGCGGGCTCACTCGTTGGCTCGTCCGGTGCGATCCTCTCCTACATCATGTGCAAGGCGATGAACCGATCGTTCTTCAACGTGATCCTAGGCGGATTCGGGGGTGAGGCGGCAGCCGCCACGGGTGGCGCGCAGCCCGCGCGGCCGGTGAAATCAGGTTCACCCGACGATGCCGCATTCCTCATGTCGAATGCTGAAAGCGTGATCATCGTGCCGGGTTACGGTCTGGCCGTGGCGCGTGCACAGCATCCGCTCAAAGAGCTCACCGACAAGCTGATCGCACGTGGCGTCTCAGTGAAATATGCGATCCATCCGGTCGCCGGTCGGATGCCTGGCCACATGAACGTACTGCTGGCTGAGGCCGAGGTGCCCTACGATCAGGTGTTCGAGATGGAGGACATCAACTCCGAATTCGGTGACACCGACGTGGTACTGGTGCTGGGGGCCAATGATGTGGTGAATCCCGCCGCCAAGGATCCGAAGTCGGCAATCGCCGGCATGCCCATCCTGGAGGCCTACAAGGCGCGTCAGGTGATCGTCAACAAACGGTCAATGGCTTC
>CAIPNM010000252.1 GCA_903866395.1 uncultured bacterium | reverse complement strand
CGAGAGCAAAACCGTTACTCCGGGGTCAGCCGCGATCAGTGCAGGGACTTCGGAGAAGACCGATCGCATCGCGCCGAAGGCTCCGTAATCAGTGGGATTTCCCACTTTGGAAAACATGCGCCTGGCATCCAACTCGGCCTGAGTATGTGCGGCGTAGACTGCCATGGGCACACGATTGCGGCTTGCACTATCCAATAGCATTGCCGCACCTGCCCCTGAAACAGTTAATGCGCCCAGCCCGCCGCCGACACGACCGAACCGGGACAGTAGCGCGGCCGCGGTCATGAGCGATTCAATGGAATTGACTGTGCAGACGCCGGATTGCGCAAACAGCGCACGGTAGGCTGCGTCGGGCGAGGCAAGGCGACTGCAGTGCGCCTCGGCCGCTTCAGCACCGCTCTGCGAACTCCCGATCTTCAAGACCACGACTGACTTTCCCAGCCCGTGCGCCTGCTGAACGAGACGCCGGAATCGACTGCCATCAGATAGCGCGTCAAGCAGTATCGCTACAACCTGGGTATCCGGATCGTTGACGGCATGCTCAAGGTAATCGAGCAGGTTCAGATCGGCTTCATTACCGGCAGATACAAAAAACGACAGACCACCACCGTGACGCCGCAGGATCGTCGTCATGGTGTCAAACAGCGCACCGCTGTGCGACAGAAGAGCGACATGACCGACTGGCATCCGCCGGGAGTGTCCGGTATTGAATCCGAGTGCGAGCGGGTGGCGAGTCTGGTAGATGCCGTTACAGTTGGGCCCTACGATCCGCATGCCGCTCTCTTGGGCAATGTGCGCGAGTTCTCGTTGGAGCGCAGCGCCTTCGTCGCCGCTTTCTGCAAACCCCGCAGACCCGATCACTAAGAACCTGACTCCAGCGGCTGCACACTCCCGAGCCGCTGAGATCGTGGCCCCTGCAGGAATCGCCATGAACGCAACGTCAATTGGTTCGTCAGCTTCGGCGAGGGTTCGGATGCATTGGTACCCTTCCGCGTGCTCAAGAGCGGTGTTGAGCGGAAAGACCGTTCCGGTAAATCCGCCGTTTTTCAAGTTGCGAAGGGTGATTCTGCTGAGCTTGCCCGGATCGGAGGAGACATTGAAAATTGCCACCGACTTTGGAGCAAAAAGTCGGGACAGATCGGGCTGAGCGCGGTCATCCATGTGCAGGCCTCTGGAATTGTCGGTGTCGATAGTCAGCGTCCCTTCCACTGGGGCTCGCGCTTCTCGACATAGGCACGGATGCCCTCGATGCGATCCTCTGCCAGGTAAGGGTTTTGCCCCTCGTTCAATCGCATTGCCGTAGCGAGTGGCAGACCCGACGATTTCACGGCGGTTTCCTTCATGCGCCGAACGGTCACGGGCGCGTTTTTAGCGATGGCATGTGCCATTTCAAGCGCGGCCCCGAGCGCTTCGCCTTTGGGGACTACGCGGTTGATAAAGCCCCAGCGATACGCTTCCTGAATTGGGTAAAGATCGCCGCGAAACAGAATCTCCATGGCAATTGCGCGAGGAATGACGCGCGGAAGCATGATCGTTGAAAAGTGCGCCCCCATGGCACGCTTCGCTTCGGGTAGCCCCAGCGTGACATGTTCCGCCCCGATACGGATGTCGCAGGCCACGGCAATCTCGAAGCCACCGGCAACGGCGGCGCCGTTCAGCGCTACGATCGTCGGCTTGCAGCACTCCTGAATCACCTCAAGAAAGAATCGGTTCACTTCATTCATGAAGTAGCGGTTGGCCTGACCGGCCGCGTCCGACTCGCGCCGCTGCTTGAGGTCCAAGCCGGCACAAAACGCGCGGTCGCCCTGAGCGGTAAGTACCACGGCCCGAACTTCCGGATCGATGCTGGCTTCGTTGTACTGATGCGATAACTCGACCATCAGGGAGGGCGTGAGCGAGTTCATCCGATGCTCGCGATTGATCGTCAGTACCAGTACGTGCCCCGAGCGCTCGACAAGAAGCTCTGGGCCAACCTGAAGGTCAGCAGGTGCCGCAGATGGTGGAGCCGCGGTGCTGTTGCTTTTCTTCGCCATGGTGTTTCCCCCTTTCACGATGTCTTGAGGCCGCAGGCCTCGAAAGCTTGCCGCGTTGCGGCCTTTTCCTGCTCGGTAAGGTTGAGGAGCGGTCGGCGGACGGGCCCACCCACCTGGCCAAGCAGCTCCTGCCAATATTTCTGGTGGGCGGCCGCTTTGCCGTGGGGCCGGGACTGCTTCAAAGCGTTTCGTACCGGTCCAAGGCTCGCGTGGATCGCGCGTGCAGCCTGCGCGTCGCCGCTAAATGCAAGCTCGGTGTAGTCATGCATGCGGCGGTCGTGCGCAGTCTGCATAAGATAGGGCGGCGTTGAGCACAGATAGACCTGCCATTTCAGTTCAAGGATGTTGGATAGCCACTCCTCTTCGTTTGAGGTGCTCACGATGAGACGCTTGCCGGCCATGTGCGTCAGGCGCACGTAGGTGTCGCGCGGTACGCTGTACTTGATCGCGACCACGTTATCGATCTCGGCGATTCGAACGCAGGTTTCGGGCTCAAGTGTGTAGCCACAGTCGGGCGGCTGATTCCAAAGCGTTACGCCAATGTCAACTTGCTCGGCAATGTGTCGGTAATACTCGTAGAGCGTGTCATCGCTATGTGCGCCAAAGTAAAGGAGCGGCGTATGAACGACGATGTAGTCGGCACCGATCGACTGAGCATGGCGCGCGAGATCGATCACGGTGTCGAGGCTTTGGTCTGAGCACGACACCATCACGCCTCGGTCTGAGCCGGCCTCTTCAACGGCGATTTCGGCTGCGAGCTTTCGCTCGGCCACGCTCATGGAGGCGAATTCACCTTGCTTGCCGTTAACAAACAGCCCCCTGATACCGAGGTCTCGATACCAATGGCGCAGATTGCGCCGCCAGCCCGCTTCGTCGACTCGCAATTGCGCATCGAACGGCGTGAGGGTGGCAGCCCAGATGCCGCGGAGATGCTCTTGGGCATACGCTTTTGCATCGGCTTTTCGATATTTCACTCAGTGCCCCTTGCAATGAAACGGTGGCAGTTTACCGGTTGCGACTCGCTCAGGCCGCCGGACGGATCGGACAGTTTGCTTCCTTCTCGACCAGGTCATAGACGAAAATGAATTTCGCCATGCCCGTGAGCATGCCGGCCACCATTCCCAGCTCAAAGATCTGCGCATCGTCAAAATGTGCTTTAAGCGCGTTGTGTAGCGTCTGATCCAGGGTGCCCTGCATGTTGGTGATCGCGATTTGAGAAGCCAGTTGCAGTACCGCGCGATCGCGGGCATCAAACACGGGGTCGTCTTCGTTCATGATCCGTGCGAGCTGAGCGTCGCTCACGCCTGCCTTGAGTGCAGCCTTGCTGTTGCCACGGTTGCAATAGGCGCAGCCGTGCGTCATGGATAGCCTGTAACGCAGCAACTCTTTGGTGCGGACGTCGACCCGCCCCGCATAGAAGAGCTTGGCGTAAAAGCTGTCGCGGTACCACTCCAGAAGTTCCGGTGCGTTCGCGCCAACCTCGATCAGCGTTGCATCGTCGCGAAGCGCAACCGACGTGTCATAGTCGCGCTGAAGGCGCTCGGTCATCTCTGATCGGGGAATACGGGTCAAGAGCGGGTTCGGCATGGTGGGCTCCATCGGCTGGGATTCGGCAATGCCTGGTGGCAAAGCTGAGAAGGGCAAACGCACCAGTCGGAGTGTATTTGCGTTCGAACATCTTGACGTTAGCGCAGAGGGCCCCGTCGACACCGGCTACCCATCAGCTTCGGTTTTGCGCATGGCGCCCAGAAAACCTTGCCTGACTCGGGCTCTAGCGATAATGACTCGACCCGCGTTCGTTAGAACAGAAAGTTTGCGGTATGCAGTGATCGAGAACGCGGCACGTCGGCGTCATCACCCAGACCGCCGTGCGGCGCGAGCGGTAGAAGCTGCGCCGAGTCGGCGATCCAGTCGTGCTGTAGCGCTAGCTCGGGGGCATGCACGACGCCGATCTAAACGCCTTCAACGATTCGCATGTCGCGAACGACCGCGTTGCTGCCCAGTGCCTTCAGCGCCTCTTGGTAGCCTGCACTGTTGTAGGTGGCAAGCGCAACCTCAAGGCTATCGAACTCGACCACTACTGTCCGCTGCATCAGTCCGTGCTCCTTCACCGCGGCAGGGGAGCCTCGCACCAGAAACCGTCCGCCAGCGGCCTGGATGCTTGGGCCGGCGAGCTTGGCATAGGCGGCGAGCGCATCGGTATTGAGGATCTCCCGGTATGCGTTGATCCAGTAGGCCTTGGGCATGGCGTGTCCTTTTTCGAGATTGAAAGTTCGCAGAATCTATCAATCAAGCATGCTTGGCAAGCGCGCGGTGTGCGATCGATCAGTTCGCGGGAAGTCTTAGCTAGAAGGTGGCCAACACCCGCTCGCGCAGGGCGGCTGTCACGCGGGGACGTACGCCAAACCAGGACTCAAACGCCGGCACAGCTTGATGAAGGAGCATGCCCAGACCGTTCGCGGTGGTGTTACCGCGTGACCGCGCAGCAGCGATCAGCGGCGTTTCGAGCGGCACGTAGATCAAGTCGCTCACCAGTGCCGTGGAGGGGAGCGCGTCAAGGCTCAGTTCAAGGGCGGGCTGACCGTACATGCCCTGGTTGGTCGAGTTCACCAACAAAGCGGCCCCCTCAAGCGCGGCATGTCGTTGCGACCATTCCAGCGCGTGAACGATGCGCGGATCGAGCTGGGCCAACTGGTCTGCTTTGTCGCGTGTTCGATTGATCAGACGAATCTCAGGCGCGCCCTCGTCAATCAGGGCGCAGACCACCGCGCGGGCAGCGCCGCCTGCGCCCAATACCACCGCCGGTCCATCGGAGGCTCTCCAAGCGGGACGCTCATCGCGAAGGCTTTGAATGAAACCCTCCGCATCAAAATTGAAGCCATGCAAAGCGCCGTTTGCCTGAACAACGATGCAGTTGATGGCGCCGATGCGCTGCGCGAGCGGGCTCACCTGATCCATCAGGCCGAATGCGGCTAGCTTGTGTGGCTGTGTAATGTTGCAGCCAGCAAGCCCCAGCGCAGACAACCCGCGGACGGCATCTTCAATGCGATCGATCTGAACTGGAAAATGTCCGTAGGCCGCGCTCAGGCCGTGCTCGCGGATCCAGTGGTTATGAATGATGGGCGAGCGCGACTGCAGCACTGGCATTCCCATGACGCCAGCCAATTTGAAGGGCTTGTTCTCAGACATGTCGGGTGGGGGGCGGAAGTGGCGCCCGGGGTGAGTTTTAGGGGTGAGGTGATGATCTCACGACCCAGGCCGCTTTTCATTCGTGGCGGCTGCGCTAACATTGCCGTGAGTTACCGCTACCGAGTACCCACTATGCCCGCTCCTATCACCTGCATCGAAGATCTTCGCCAACTGCATCGCCGCCGCGTGCCCAAGATGTTCTTCGACTACTGCGACTCGGGTGCCTGGACCGAGAGCACTTACCGCGCCAACGTAGACGATTTTTCGCCGATCAAGTTTCGCCAGCGGGTGGCCGTGAATATGGACGGCCGTAGCACCCGAAGCACCATGATCGGTCAGCCGGTGGCGATGCCGGTTGCGCTCGCACCAGTGGGCCTGACTGGCATGCAGCATGCCGATGGCGAGATTCTCGCGGCCAAGGCGGCAGAGCGATTCGGAGTGCCGTTCACGCTTTCGACCATGAGCATTTGCTCAATCGAAGACATTGCCGCGCACACGACGGCGCCTTTCTGGTTTCAGCTCTATGTCATGCGCGACCGGGACTTCATCGCCCGGCTCATTGACCGCGCGAAGGCTGCCGGTTGCTCGGCGCTCGTGCTGACCCTCGATCTGCAGATCCTGGGTCAGCGCCACAAGGACATCAAGAACGGACTGTCGGCGCCGCCGAAGCTCACGCTCCCCAACATTCTCAACATGATCACCAAGCCAGGATGGTGTATGGGAATGCTGGGCACGCCACGCCGTCAGTTCGGCAATATCGTGGGCCATGTCAAGGGCGTGGCCGATATGTCATCGCTCGGTGCCTGGACCAGTCAGCAGTTTGACCCCACCCTCAACTGGAACGATGTGGAATGGATCAAGCAGCGCTGGGGCGGGAAGCTTATTTTGAAGGGCATCATGGAGCCGATTGACGCCCGGCTGGCGGTTGAGAGCGGCGCGGATGCGCTTGTCGTTTCAAATCACGGCGGTCGCCAGCTTGATGGCGCGCTCTCGTCGGTGAAGGCCTTGCCGGCCATTGTTGACGCCGTCGGGCGTGACATTGAGGTCTGGCTCGATAGCGGTATCCGCTCCGGTCAGGACGTTCTTCGGGCCATTGCACTTGGGGCGCGCGGTACCATGATTGGTCGCGCGTTTCTTTACGGCCTGGGCGCAATGGGCGAGGCGGGGGTGCACAAGGCGCTTGAGGTGATTCAGCGCGAGCTGGAAATCTCCATGGCCTTCTGTGGGCACACCGATGTCACCCGGGTTGATCGCGACATTCTGGTGCCCGGAACCTGGTAGCGGGCGAGCGGGTACCGCGTAAGCCCCATACCCCCGAGGCTCCGCCGGGCGGTGCCATGGCGGGGGGGTAGAATTCGCGCCGTCCGCAGCCACAGCTGCCTGTCGGAGTGAATGGAATGGCGACGCGTTCAGCGTCGGGCGCTGCCCACTACAGTGAATCTTCTATCCGGGTGTTGAAGGGGCTGGAGCCGGTGCGTAGCCGCCCCGGCATGTATACCCGAACTGACAACCCGCTCCACATCGTTCAGGAAGTCATTGACAACGCCGCCGACGAGGCGCTGGCGGGTTTCTGTCGCAACATCGATGTCACGCTCCATGCCGATGGCAGCGTCAGCGTTGACGATGATGGCCGAGGCATTCCGGTGGGACCGCACCCCGAGGAGAAAGCGCCAGTCGTTGAAATTGTCTTCACCCGCCTCCATGCGGGGGGCAAGTTCGAGAAGGCCGGCGGGGCCGGGGCCTATAGTTTTTCGGGCGGATTGCACGGGGTGGGCGTGTCCGTCACCAACGCCCTGTCACGCCGGCTGGAGGTCACGGTCTGGCGTGAGGGGGGCGTGCACCAGATGGCCTTTGAGGGCGGCGAGCCGCGTGGTGGCCTCAAGTCTCAGCCGGCTGCACGCGGCGAGCGTCGCAGCGGCACCCGTGTGCGCTGCTGGCCCGACCCCAAGTATTTTGATAGCGCCAACATTCCAGCGGGCGAACTGCTGCAACTCCTTCGGTCCAAGGCCGTGCTTCTGGCGGGGCTCCGGGTGACGCTCAATGAGGAGAAAAGCGGACGCGTTCAGACCTGGCACTATGAGAATG
>CAIPNM010000251.1 GCA_903866395.1 uncultured bacterium | reverse complement strand
GCGTTATGGCCCACCCGCGTCTGCCAGCCCGCTTTCTTCAGCACGGCGCGAAGCGCCTCCAGACCGCGCGCATCCTTCAGCACGCGCAACCGGTACTCGGCCGGATCAGCCTTGGCGGCAAAAGCCAGTTCATCCATGAACGACTCGTTGGCGAAACTGTTTTCGATGCGGCCCGGTGAGCGCAGATGCGATGAGCGGAAGAACGCTTCGGAGATGTGCCGGGTATTGACCGCAACATTCGGAAACGGATACGGCTGCCCGGCATTCTGGAACAGGAAGCCGACCCAGTTGCCGGGTTTGCTCTGGCCAATATCGGTCGCAGCGAGCAGCGGAAAGTCCAAGGGCTTGAACGCAGCAATGTGATTGAGCGCGATGTGGAAATCACCCTTCCAGGCGATCACGTTGCCCTGCGCATCCAGTCCCGCTTCGAAGTCCATCGCTCGCGGCGGGCTCTTGGGCGCACGCGCGGTTTCATCGTCACGCATCCACTGTACGCGCACCGGCTTACCCACCAGCGTGGCGAGCAGTGCAGCATCGGCCGTGGCGTCTTCGTGACCGTTGCGGCCATAGCAGCCTGAGCCTTCGCAGTAGACGAGCCGGATCGCATTGCGCGGCACGCCAGTGATGCCGGCGAGTTCGTCCATCATCGAGTGCGTGGCCTGAGACGCGGACCACACCAGGAGCTTGCCGTCCTTGAAGTCAGCCACCGCGCAAGACGGCCCGAGCGACGCATGCGTCTGCACTGCAAACTCGTAGCTCGCCTTGATCCGTTTCGCGCTCGCCGATAGACCTGCTGCGATGTCGCCAGCCTTCTGCGTGGCCTCTTCCTTGGCGACATGGCGCTGACGCCAGGTCTGGAACACCGTGGACTGCTCGGGCAGAAGCTGCGCCGCCCCCCAGTTGACCGATACCTCGCGCGAAGCCTTGATCGCAGACCACTCGTCACTGGCCAGCACCGCCAGGAAATTGCCTTTGCGTACGGTCTGGACATAGCCCCGCACCTTGCGCGCGGCCGAATCATCAAACGACAGCAGATTGGCGCCGATGTCATCGGGACGAATGACACGCGCGTGCAGCATGCCGGGCACCCGCACATCCTGAACGAACTCAAACTTGCCGGTGACTTTGTCGGGAATGTCCACCCGGGCGATCGACTTTCCGATCACCTTATAGTCGGCGGGCGCCTTCAGCTGGATCTTGTCGTTGATCTTGAGCTCAAAGCGTCCGTCGCCGATCAGTTCGCCATAGGTGACCGACTTCGACGCATCATTGCGAACCCGAATCACGCCATCGGAGGCCACCAGGTCCGAGGCCGCCACCTTCAGGCGTTCGGCTGCGCGGCCCAAAAGCGCGGCGCGCGCGGTGCCGCAGGCGCGGCGCAGTTCGCCCCCACCCTGCTGAATGGTGAGATTGGCGCCCGTGAGCCACTGATCTGGCGTGGTGCCGGTGTCACCCATATGCATGGTGATGCGGGAGAACGGCACATCGAGTTCCTCGGCTGCAATCTGGGATAGCGCGGTGCGGGTGCCGGTTCCCAGGTCGACCTTGCCGACATAAACCTCAACCCGGCCATCACGGTGCATGACCAGAAAGGCGTCGACCTGGTCTTTGGTGACGATCTTGGCGGCGGGAACGGTAGCCGCCGACGCGGGCGCTGCTGTCAGTCCCAGGGAAAAACCGACCGAGAGTGTGCCGGCT
>CAIPNM010000250.1 GCA_903866395.1 uncultured bacterium | reverse complement strand
CAGGCGCTCCTGCCGGTCAACCTCACCGTCCGGCAAGGTGAGTTCATCACGCTGCTGGGGCCCTCAGGTTGCGGCAAGAGCACCTTGTTGAAAATGGTGGCGGGACTGCTCGAACCTTCGGACGGTCGTTTGCTGCTCTGGCGAAAGCCGGTCGATCAGGTGGAAAGCTCCGGGCATCGGCTGAGCTTCGTGTTCCAGGAAGCCACCTTGATGCCCTGGGCGAGCGTACTTGCCAACGTGCGTCTGCCAATGGACCTTGCCAAGGTGCCGAAAGCGCAGTCCGAGCCGCGGGTCCGGCAGGCCCTCAAGATGGTGGGGCTTGAGCGCTTTGAAGACAATCTGCCGCGCCAGCTGTCCGGCGGCATGCAGATGCGGGTGTCGATCGCGCGAGGCCTGGTGACTGAGCCCACGCTTTTACTCATGGACGAGCCGTTCGGTGCCCTGGATGAAATCACCCGCAATCGGTTGGACAGCGATCTGCTCGACCTCTGGCAGGCCAACGGTCTCACGGTGATCTTCGTGACGCACTCCATTACCGAAGCGGTCTATCTCTCTAACCGCGTGATTGTGATGGCGGCGAGGCCTGGGCGGATTGTCGAAGAGGTGATCATTGACGAGCCTTATCCGCGTAATGCCGATTTTCGTGTGTCACACCGGTTTGCCACCTACGCCAAGCAATTGCAGGATTGCCTGCTTCGCGCAAGCGGGGCGCAGGAAGACGAGGCGCTGGCATGAGTAATTCGGCTGCACGCGTTGTTTATCCCCTCATTGTTGCGGTGGTGCTGATCGGCCTTTGGCAGGGGCTGGTGGTGGCGTTCGAGATTCCGGCGTTTTTGGTGCCGTCTCCCGCGCGGGTCGCGCAAACCCTGGTGGCAGACGCCAACCTCCTCTTCGGCGCGCTCTACAACACGCTACGTATCACGCTGTTCTCATTCATCGCCGCGGTGGTGGTGGCCGCGGCGTTTGTCCAGAGCCGAATGATCGAAACCGCGTTTTTCCCCTACGCTGTGCTGTTGCAGGTCACGCCCATCGTAGCGATTGCGCCGCTCATCATCATCTGGGTGAAGGATCCGCTTGCGTCGCTCGTGATCTGCGCCACGTTGGTTGCACTCTTTCCCATCATCTCCAACACCACGCTGGGACTGCGGAGCGTCAATCCCGGGCTACTCGCCTATTTCCGCATGAACCGGGCGAGCCGCATGCAATTGTTGTTTCGCCTGCGCGTGCCCTCGGCGCTGCCGTATTTTTTCGGCGGGCTGCGAATCAGCTCTGGGCTGGCCCTGATCGGCGCGGTGGTTGCCGAATTTGTCGCTGGCACTGGAGGTACAGGAACGGGGTTGGCCTACCAGATCCTGCAGGCGGGTTATCAGCTGAACATTCCACGTATGTTCGCGGCGCTGGTCCTCATCACCGTAGCGGGGGTGCTGCTCTTTGTGCTCATGTCGGTGCTGTCGCGCTGGGCGCTGGGCGGTTGGCACGAAAGCGAGACATCTCATGAGTAATCTTCTGATCCGCGGTGCGGATGCGCTCTGGACCGGGCTTGCGGGTGACGCCATGCGCGCAAGCGCAGGCACCGATATCCGTGTTCGCAATGGTCTGATCTCCGCAATCGGGTCACTCCGGCCCGAGCCTGGCGAGCGCATCATCGATGCCTCGGGTTGTGTCGTGTATCCGGGATGGGTTAACACCCATCACCATCTCTTCCAGAGCCTGCTGAAGGGCATTCCTGCGGGCATCAATCTCGCGCTCGTGCCGTGGCTGGGTGCGGTGCCGGTGCCTTATCGCCGATTCTTCGACGCGGAGGAGTCGCTCAGGCTCGCCGCCCGCATTGGCCTGGTGGAATTGCTTCTCTCGGGTTGCACCACCATCGCCGACCACCAGTACCACTACTGGCCCGGCATGCCGTTCGATGCCTCGCGTGCGGTCTTCGAAGAGGCAGAGAAGCTTGGCGTTCGGATGGTGCTTTGCCGCGGCGGTCAAACCCTGTCGCGCGCCATGACCGATGCCAATGCGCCCCCCCAGGTGAGTCCCGAAACACTGGATGGTTTTCTCGCCTCGGTTGAACGAGACGTGAACAATTTCCATGACGCCTCGCCCATGTCGATGCAGCGAGTCGTGAGCGCGATCACTACGCCGTCGTGGAGCTGCTCGCCTGATCAGTTGCGCGAGATGGCGCGCGCGGCCCGCGCGCTGGGCATTCGGCTGCACAGTCATTTGTCAGAGAGCTTCGACTACGTGCGTTGGGCACGAGACGTGCACGGTTGCACACCCATGCAGTTTGTTGCCGAGCATGAGTGGGTGGGCAACGACGTTTGGTTTGCGCATATGGTGCATCTGTCTGATGACGAGATTGCAATGTGCGCCAGCACGGGCACCGGGATCGCGCATTGCCCGCAGAGCAATGCGCGGCTGGGTTCAGGCATTGCGCGCATCCCGGAGGCCATGGCGGCTGGTGTACCCATTGGTCTGGCTGTCGACGGCGCCGCCTCCAATGAGGCCGCCGACATGACCAACGAGGCGCACGCCTGCTGGTTGCTCCACCGCGCTGATCCGCGTAGCGGCGAGCGGCCCGATTCGCGCGCGCACAGCTCCCGGGTGATGCAACCTGGCGGCCATGCCGGGGCCATGACCGCAGAGGATGTGGTGCATCTCGGTACCGTGGGCGGCGCACGGGTGCTGGGCCTGGATGGCGTTGGCTCAATTGCAGTGGGCATGGCGGCTGATCTGGTTCTTTATGACCTCGACCATCCCCGCTATTTCGGTATGCACGACCCGGCCTCGGGGCCGGTGGTGTGCGGCGGGCAGCCGTCGCTCAAGGCCGTTCTGGTGCAGGGCAGGGTAGTGGTGGAAAACGGCACGATTCCCGGCCTTGATCTTTTTGGCTTGCGTCGTGAGGCGCAGGCATTTGTCGACAGGACCTGTTCCGCATGAGTGCAAGTTTCGATGTTTCGCGCGTCCAGGCGCACACCGCCGAGATGGCTTCTCAGCTGAGCGCGATCGAGTGGATCACCGATTCGCGGGTGGAGCGCCTGAGCCAGGACTTTTACTGGTTCAGCCCGGTGCTGAAGCGCCAGCTTGACCATCTGCGTGCCGATGCTGTGGCGCGCCCCCGCACCGAGGATGAAATCCGTGCGGTGGTGGGTGCGTGTGCCCGGTCTGGCGTGCCGATCACGGTGCGTGGCAGTGGCACCGGCAACTACGGGCAGTGCATGCCGCTACATGGCGGCGTCATTCTTGATCTGTCGGCCTACAACAAGCTGCTCTGGCACAAGCCGGGTGTGGCGCGCGCGCAAGCCGGCATCCGCATGATGGAGCTTGACCGGCAGACTCAGACCGCGGAAGGCGGCGGAATGGGCTGGGAGTTGCGCTGCGTACCCAGCACCTTTCGCAGTGCCACGCTGGGCGGCCTCTACGGTGGCGGCTTTGGTGGCGTGGGTTCGGTCAATTACGGGCCGCTGGCCTCCACTGGCAATGTATTTGGCGTGCGTGCCATGACCATTGAGCCTGAACCGCGCGCGGTGGAAGTGCGTGCGCCTGAGGCCCTGCTGCTGCACCATGTCTATGGCACCAACGGCCTGGTGCTTGAACTCGAAGTGGGGTTGGCGCCTGCCTACCCCTGGCTCGAGGCGATCGCATGCTTTGACAGCTTTGACGCGGCGATTGAGTTTGGTCAGGCGCTTGCAGTGTCACCAGGGATCGTGAAAAAAAGCGTCACGCTGCTGGCCGATCCCATTCCCGAGATTCTGATGCGCGCCGTGCCTCAGCTTGCCGGCCAGATGAAGCCAGGCTCGCACGCCATTCTGATGCTGGTGGCCGAGTTTTCCGAGCCGGGCATGCTGCAGGTGTTGGGGCAGTTTGGCGGGTCGATCACTTATCGAAAAACCGCTCAGGAAGTCAAAAAGAGCAATCGCACCATTGTCGAATACACCTGGAATCACACCACGCTGCATGCGCTCAAGGTGGATAAGGGGCTCACTTATATTCAGAGCGGATTCGATCCTTCGCGTCATGTGCAGCAGGCTAAAGCGTTACGCCAGAAGCTCGGTGACGAGGTGCTGGTGCATCTGGAGTTCATCCGCACCAAAGAGGGCGCGATGAACTGCTCGGGGCTGCAGTTGGTTCGTTTCACCACCGAAGAGCGGCTCAATGAAATCATGCAGATTCACCGCGACCATGGTGTTTATATCGCGAACCCCCATGTGTACATTGTTGAGGACGGCAAACAGGGGCAGGTGAACCCCGACATCGTGGCCACCAAGATGAAGTTCGATCCCTCTGGGCTCCTCAATCCCGGCAAGCTCCGGGGCTGGGACCAGCGTGAGTCGATCATGGCCGATGCCGCGAGCGGACGCATCTCGCTTTCCACCTTGCCGTCGTTCTAGGCGCAGCCTTCGGGAACGGCTCATGCTCACCTCGCAACAGCGCGTCTTCAGAAAGTTCTGGCATGCGGTGGTGCCCATGAGCACGCTGCGCGAGCAGCAGCCGGTCCCGTTCACGCTCTTAGGCGAACCGATCGTGCTGTTCCTCGATACAGAGGGGCAGCCGGCCGCGCTCAAAGATCGCTGTTGCCACCGCACCGCGCGGCTCTCCAAAGGGCGCTGCGACGGTGGCGTCCTGGAGTGTGGCTACCACGGCTGGCGCTATGACCGCTCGGGCAAGGTGATTCGTATTCCGCAATACGAACCCTCGCGTGCGATTCCACCCGATTACTGCACACCGGCGTACCGCTGTGTAGAGCGCTACGGTTATGCATGGGTGGCGCTGGAAGAGCCGATCTCTCCCATTCCCGAGGTGGCCGAATTCGGCGCGCCCGGCTGGCGCTCCATCTTCCAGTTCTATGAAACCTGGGCAACCAGCCCGCTGCGTGCGCTCGAAAACAGTTTCGACAACTCCCATTTCAGCTTCGTGCATCGCGCCACCTTTGGCGTGGCGGCTCAGCCGCGCCCCAGCCGTTATGAACTGGTGGAGCGCGAGGGCGGCTTTTACGCTGAAACGCTGATTGATGCGGTCAACCCGCCTGCGTTTCACAAGGTGAGCGGCACCACCGAGCCCATCACCACGCGCCTGATGCGCAATGCTTATTTTCTGCCTTTTTCGCGTCGGCTTGATATCGAATATCCGAGTGGCGTGCGGCACGTGATCATCAACTGTTTCACGCCGATCGATGACCGCCGTATGCAGCTCGTCCAGTGGCTGTTTCGGAATGACACCGAGGCCGATTGTCCCGAAGCGATGCTTGTTGAGTTTGACCGGCAGATCACGGCCGAAGACCGCGAAATGCTGGAAGCCACTGACCCTGATGCGTTGGTCGACACGCGTCGTCGCGGCGTTGAGTTTTCAATGGACAGTGACCGCCCCGGCATGCTGATCCGCAAACAGTTGATGGAACTCCTCGCTCGCCACGGCGAGCAGGAAATCCACGCTGGCGCCTGAGGGAGATGCGGTCATGCGGGTGATGGTGCTCTTCTGTCATCCGGTGGAAACCAGTTTTCATGCCTCGCTTCACAAGGATGTGGTGGCAACGCTTCGCGGTGCCGGCCATGAGGTGGATGACTGCGATCTCTACGCTGAAGGCTTCAATCCGGTGATGTCCCGCGAGGAGCGGCTTGGTTACCACGAGGAGCCATCCAACATCGAGCCCGTCCGCGGCTATGTTGAGCGGTTGCGTCGCGCCGAGGCCCTGGTGCTGTGTTTTCCGGTGTGGACCTTTGGGCCCCCCGCCATGCTGAAGGGCTTCTTCGACCGGGTACTCATGCCGGGTGTGGCCTTTGACATCAGCGATCCGGCCCATGTGCGTCCGGCGCTCACCAACATTCGACGTATTGCAGGCATCACCACGTACGGTCGTCCGCGCTGGATGGCGATCTACATGGGCGATCCCCCGCGACGCATCATTACCCGCTATCTGCCCAGGCTCACCGGGCCTGGCGTGCGTACCGAGTACCACGCTCATTACCACATGAACGTGGCGACCGAGCAGTCGCTCGCGGCTTTCAGGGCGAGGGTGGTGGAGGCGATGAAGCGGTTCTGAGGGGATTCAACCCCGGATCATCGACGCGCAGCCGATCAGCGCCGGAAACGTGGCGAGCCAGGCCCAGAAGAACCGGTTCAGCCCGAAGAACCACCACACCAGAAAGTGGAAGACTGCGCCGATCGCGCACCAGAGTGTGGTGATGCGGGGATCGATCATGGCAAGCGGAAAAGCGGCCTCCCAGACAATGAAAGCCCAGGAGCAGGCGATGGCCACCGGGCGGCGCCGTAGCATGCTGTGAGCAGCCAGGGGCCCGTAAATGCCGCCATCAAGTAGCGTCGGGAGTGCGCGGCCATCACGCCAGCCCACGTAGCGCAGCTTCACCGTGCCTGAGAGGAAGTACGAGCTGAGCGCCTGAATGCTGATGATCCACAACCCCGCCTGCCAGGCGAGTGAGGTACCGACCCAGGGTGTGGCAACGGTACCCACCGCAATGCCCATGAGCACGACCAGCGTCATGAAGTCGGACCCGCCGTTGAAGGCGCCGCGAAAGCGGATCGAAATCAAGACCTGGCTGGCAAGCAGGAAGAGGGCTGCGGGGATGGTCGGTCCCCACACCGGGAGGCTGGCCGCCGCGAGCGCGTGAAGCATCAGATGCGTACGATGGACCGCTGGCCGATAGAGCCAGTCGAACACCATCCGAACCGTGCGCGAGCTGCCCGCCAGATCATCGCGCTGAATCGACCAGGGCCAGGGCGCACGCAACGGCCCACCGGCCTGCAGACGAAGCGCCTCGGCGCATTGGATGAGAACGCTGATCGCAGTCAGCCACAAGAGCGCATCAAGCGCCTGCTCGAGCGTAAGCATCATGGGCTCGGGGTCTCCCGCGCTGCGGTGGCAAGAACGGGCGATGTCAGGACTGCGGTGTCGGCGCTCGCCGTACCGTAAGGGGGAATCAGCCGGATTTCAAATTGCAACTGGGTGGCCGAGGGGGCGTCGGACAAGGCGCGTGCGCGCGCCAGTTCACAGGTCAGCCGGTAACTCACCAGCCGCGTCAGCGCGTCGGGATCTGACAGGTCTCGCAGGTCGGCGTACAGGTGCTCGATCAGACTCTGATCGAGCAGCAACCGATTGTTGGCTGGGTTGTGAAAAAGCTGACTGAGAGCGCGTTGAGCCCGCGGCACGCTACCGTGCCAGTCGGTCCAGCGGCCGTCCGGGTAGCCGGCGCGGACCACCATCACCGGCGCGGCACCCACCCGGTGATAGAAGCGCCAGTTCGGCAGAAAACTCCTGAGCAGGAACCACCAGCGGCCCTGAAGCACCCGCCCCCTGAAGACCAGCGTCAGCGCGAGAAATCCCGCGTAGACCAGGATCAGGAGCAGCGGATCGGTCATCTGTCTGCTGCCTGCGAGCGGTGCCCGGCGTGTGCGCTCAGTCGATCTTTACATTACCGGACTTCACCACGGCCGCCCACTTCGGAATTTCGGTGCGGATGAAAGCGGCAAATTGTGCCGGGGTTCCCGCAGCGGGCTCGGCACCCAGGGCAAGCGATTTTTCGCGCACATCGGGCAGGCGCATGACGCGACCCACTTCGGCGGCGAATCGTTCGACCACCTCGGCAGGCATGCCGATCGGCCCGGCGAGCCCGAACCAGCCGACCGCGTCATAGCCAGCGACACCCTGCTCAGCCATGGTGGGCAACTCCGGCGCGCTGAGTGTGCGTTGCGCGCCCAGTGTGGCGAGGCCACGGACCTTACCCGCGCGGATATGGGGGAGCGCCGACGACAGGTCCACGAATGCGATCGGAATCGCGCCGGTGAGGAGATCGGTGACCGCCGGGCCGCTACCTTTGTAGGGCACATGCCCAAGGCGCGTGTCGGTCATCTGCTGGAACATTTCGCCAGACAGGTGCATGGCCGTACCGTTACCCGCCGACCCGTAGGACAGGGCGCCAGGTTTAGCGCGGGCCTGGGTGATGAAGTCAGCCACCGAGCGCGCAGCGCTGTCGCCGGGCACGGCCGCCACCATCGGAATCAGCGCGAGGAGCGAGATGGGCTGAACATCTTTCAGCGGGTCATAGGGCAGTTTCGGCATGAGCGACAGATTGATCGCCATCGCGCCTGCTGGGGCGAGGAAGATGGTGTGGCCGTCGGGCGCAGCCTTTACCCCCTGGTCCACACCGATGGTGGCACCCGCGCCGGGACGGTTCTCCACCACCACCTGCTGGCCAAACGTGCGCGACATTTCCGCTGCGAGCAGGCGCGAAATGGCATCGGCACTGCCGCCAGGCGGAAACGGCACGATGTAGCGGATAGGCCGACTGGGCCAGGCCGCCGACTGTGCCTGAGCCAGAGCGGGGAGTGCGGCGGCGGCCAGTGCAACCAGTGCGATGAGGCGGCGGGCGATGATGGTCACGGTGATTCCTCGCGGGACGGTTCGCAACGCTTCAGTGCTCGATGCTGCCGAAGTGTCGGCTGATCTCGGGGTCGAAGCTGCCACCGATCAGCACGAACAGCATGCGACAGGGCTTGCCTGAGCGGTTGGCCCAGGCGTGGTTGGTGCCGCGCTCCACCAGAAAATCGCCCTTTTTCATGAGGACTTCTTCTTTGTCGAGCACAAGGGTGATCTCGCCGTCGAGCACCAGCGCGTAATCGACGCTCTCGGTGCGATGCATGAAAGGATGCTTCGCCTTGCCCTCGGTATTGGTGGAGGCGGTGGCGGTGCCCAGTGCACCCCAGGCTTCGCGGGTGCCCGAAGCATCAATATTGCGGATCCAGTCGCCTTCGGGCCCGAACTCGATGATGCGCACCACGCTGCCGCGCGGCGGGGGCTCGAGCTTGACCGGACGCAGCGTTGGGTCGGGGCCATTGTCGATCGCGGCGGGGGTGTCATCGGTGATCCAGAGCTGTGTCATCACATAGCCCACGCGCTTGGGGTTGGTGTGCACAGTGGGCGCAGGCCGGTCTTCGGTCACAAAGGACAGCCCGTGCTCATCGTGGCCGGTGACGATCCGGCGGACATGACCTTTCGGGAGATTTGAGGATTCGCTCATTGCGGGGTGACTCCGGTCTGCTTGACGATGCCGCGCCATTTGGTGACTTCGCGGCGCAGGTAGGCGGTGAATTCGGCGGGTGTGCCGGGGAGGGGTTCCATGCCGGCTGCCGCAAGGCGCTCGCGCACCTCGGGCTGCCGCACCATGTGACCGATGCTGGCATTGAGCCGCTCGACGATGTCGGCGGGCAGGCGAGGCGGACCGAACAGGCCTACCCAGGTGTAGTCCTCGAAATCGGGGAATCCCGCTTCGGCGACGGTGGGCACATCGGGTAGGGACTCGAGTCGCTTCAAGCTGGTCACGGCCAGTGCCTTGACTTTTCCCGCCTTGATCTGGGGGACGGCGGGGGGCAGCGCGATGCTCGAGACCTCAACCTGCCCGGCGATGGCGGCGGTGAGCGCGGGCGCTGCGCCCTGATAAGGAACATGCACGGCGTCGAGTCCGCCCAGCACGCGCAACACGTGGTCGCCCGTGAGGTGCGGTGTGCTGCCGATGCCCGCAGACCCATAGGAAAGCGCGCGGCCCTTGTAGCGCGCAAAAAACTCGCGCAGGTTGTTGGCCGTCTCTGATACTGGCACCACGAGAATATTGGGCGAAGCTGCCACCAGACCAATAGCAGTCACATCGCTCAGCAGGTCGTAGCCTGGGTCCCGAAACAGGGTTTGATTGACCGCCATCGACGAGGTGTTCACCAATAGCGTGTAGCCGTCAGCGGGTTCACGCGCCACATAACGCGAGGCGATATTGCCACCCGCACCGGCACGGTTCTCGACCACCACGCTCTGATTGAGCGCGCCCTGGAGCGACTGCGCCAGAATGCGGCCCACGATGTCTGCGGGGCCGCCGGGCGCGAAGGCGACCACCAGCCGCACCGGGCGCTGTGGCCAGCTGGCGCCGGATTGCGCGTACACCGCTGGCGCGCCGAAGGCGGCGGTTACGCCAGCGAGGGCGCCCAGCCATCGGCGTCGTGTGTTGCAGGTTTCCATGGACATTTCCTTGCGAAGGGGCGGTGCCGAGACCTCTCGAGACTGGGACCTCTCCAGGGCCTGGGCCCCCCGGGGCTGAGACTGTAGGCGAAAGCCCTGACACTGTCCACGATCGCGCCCGGGCCGCAATGACGGCGATTGGATGAAACGCCGTGATGTGTATTTCCCTGTTCTGGCGTAAGGTTTTTGGTGACCTGCGGACGCCGGGCCTTCACGCTCGCTGCTGCATCCAGGAGAGGGCCGCTCGCCCGCTCCGGAGAGGATTAGCGCCCGCCAACGGGCTTTAAGTTGTAAAACCAGGAGGAGAAGCTGATGCCGCGTTATACCTTCAACGTCAACGGTCGCACGCAAAGTGTCGACGCCGATTCAGACACCCCGTTGCTTTACGTGCTGCGCAACGATCTGCAGTTGAACGGCCCGAAATTCGGTTGCGGGCTTGCACAGTGCGGAACCTGCACCGTGCACATCAACGGCGAAGTGGCCCGGTCTTGTTCCGTGCCGGTTTCGGCCGTGCAGGGTCGTACGGTCACCACGCTGGAAGGCCTGATGGTCGACGGTAAGCCTGGCAAGGTCCAGCAGGCCTTCATCGATACGCAGGCGGTGCAGTGCGGCTATTGCACCAACGGCATGGTCATGACCAGCGCCGCGCTGCTTGCCAAAAACCCCAAGCCAAGCGATGCGCAAATCAATGACGCGCTCGCTGGCAACCTGTGCCGCTGCGGCACGCATCAGCGGATCTGCGCGGCCGTCAAGCGCGCAGCCCAGGCTGCCTGAGGAGGACACGCGATGACAATCACTATTGATCGCCGCCAGTTCTTGAAGGCTGGCGCAGCCGGCACACTCTCGGTCGGTTTTTCCCTGGGACTGACAGCAGCGCCCGCGTCGGCGGCTACCGTTCCCGCCGCCAAGATCGTCACCAAAGACCAGGTCGACGCCTTTCTGGTCATGCACCGTGATGGCCGGGTTGAGGT
>CAIPNM010000249.1 GCA_903866395.1 uncultured bacterium | reverse complement strand
GATCGCCCACCTCGCATTGTGCGAATTGAATCAAAAACCGATGCCCGAGTGGTGACGTTTGAAGATGGACGAAGCGAGATCACGTCGGTCTTGGCGCAGGACCGGTTATCGCTGGCGGCTCAACTGGCCTGGGTTGCGGCACAACGGTCCAATGGCCTTCGAGACAAAGAATTGACGATTCCGCTGGTCGGAGTTTCGTCTGTGCGGCTGCTACGTTTCCAGGTGAGCCCCGCTCAAATTTTGGAGCTCGCGGGGGGCGTCCGGCAACTCACCCGGCTGCGCTCAGAGGATGGCGACGGAGAGCGCTCAGGAAGCGTTGAAATCTGGCTCTCCGAGTCGGGCGATCTGATGCCAATCCGGATTCGTCTTGAGGACCGAAACGGCCATGTGCTGGATCAATTGATCGGTAGCGATTGAGCCAGGCTGCTGGTCCGGCACCTAGCCTCGAGCTGGCAGCACGGTGCCTGCGCAGTCACCGAACCCAATGCTCCGGAATCCCGCCCGCTCGGCACGCGCGCGAAGAATGACTGTGTCGCCATCAGCAAGAAAGGTTCGCTCCTCGCCGCCTGGCAGGGTGACTGGCCGCTTGCCGCCCTGTGTGAGCTCGATAAGCGCACCGGATTCGCCAGGGCCGGGCCCAGATTGCGTGCCGCTGCCAATCAGGTCGCCTACGCAGAGGTTGCAGCCATTAATCGTGTGATGCGCGACCATCTGTGCAATGGTCCAGTAGTTGTGTCGAAAATTGGTCTTCGAAAGTCGATGCGGAGGCTTTCCCTCGCCGGCCATAGCAGCGGTGTGCAACCAGGCCTCTAGACCGATATCGATCGCGCCCCGTTCGCGGTTCAGCGTGGACTCGAGATAGGGCACGGGCTGCGGGTCGGCTGACTCACGGTGCCAAGCCGACAGGAAAGGCTTAAGCGCCTCCATCGTCACGACCCAGGGTGACACTGTGGTGGCGAAATTCTTGCTAAGTAGCGGCCCGAGCGGCTGGTACTCCCACGCTTGAATGTCGCGCGCTGACCAGTCGTTTAGCAGCCCAAGGCCAAACACATGCTGGCTCGCCTGGTCGAGGCCAATCGGCTCGCCCAGCGGGTTGCCGGTACCAATCCAGATGGCGAGCTCGAGTTCATAGTCGAGACGGCGGGTGGCGGTGACGATGGGTGCAGACTCGCCGGCAGGCATGACCTGACCTTTGGGGCGCAGAAACCGCTGACCGCTCACGCCGATCGACGACACCCGCGCGTGATATCCGCAGGGTAGCCACTTAAAGTTGGGCATTAAAGGATTGTCAGGGCGGAATAGCCGACCAACGTTAAGCGCATGGTCAAGTGAGGTGTACATGTCGGTGAAGTCGCCAATCTGGGCGGGCACCGCGAACTCCGCCTCCGTGGTCGGAACCAGCGAAGGCGCGAGGAGTGCCTGGTGGGGCGAGCCTTGACGCAGCCCCTGTGACAGCGCCTGGCGGAGCACGCTCCAGTGGCTCGGTCCGAGTGCCATCAGACGGTTAAGGGTAGGGCTGTCGCAGGCGGCAGCAGCCTCGCGAGCGATTGCGCTGAGATCGGTCAACCCGAGCAGACTGGCAACCGGCAGGATCTGCTCGCCAATCGCGACACCAATCTGATGGTTGTCACATGAACCTTTCTTGCGAAAGGCGCCGTAGGGAAGATTCTGAATGGGGAATTCGCAATCAGCATCATTGGCTGAGTCTACCCAGCTGCGAAGGGAAGCCTGGTGCGTGTCGTTCAGCATGATTGTCGGGACCTATTTGAACCGGTAGAAGTCGCGGTTGAGTACGGCCGCGACCGCCGTTACCTCCTCGGGGAACAGTTGCAACTTGAGCTCGGTATTGCACTGCTCAACCATTCCGCGAAGGAATCCTGCGGTGTTGATCCGGCCTTGGGGACGGTAGATCGACGTGCCATCGCCGCCAAATTTTTGGATGTGACAGGCTGCGCAACGGTTCTCAGCAATCAGCTTTTCACCAAGTGCGATGTCGGCGTCACGAAAAATCGAAGCGTCATGCTGGGCAGTTGCCAAACCCGAGGCGAGGATCAGTCCCGCGGCGAGAAGCGGACTGAACATGCGCGCGCAAACCCATCGATCAAGCCGGCCCGCTCGTGACGTCACCAACGCCGGCGGGGCCGCCCCCTCTATGCGATCGCGCATGCCATG
>CAIPNM010000248.1 GCA_903866395.1 uncultured bacterium | reverse complement strand
TTCTGGCTGTCGAGTCCGCATAGAAACCAAAGCGTCAGGTCTTCGCTGACATAACCCACGGTTGTCGTCTGAGGCCAACCATCAGGCCGAAGCGTTGCGATGGTCATGATGCGATGTTCGTCAAGCAGATCAAGAATCTTTCGGCGGATTTCATTGGTCACGGCGGTACTCCCTTAACCAGGACCACGGTAACCACGCTTGCGGTGTCGCGCTCTGCGCGCGCTCAAGCTCTGATTGCAGGCACTCATCAGACACGGGTGATCAACCCGTTCCAACCGCACTGAGCTAAGACTCGTATGCGGTAATTTTCAAAGTTCCTGAACCCGAACGCTCGTCGGGAAATCATCTCCATTTTGTTGTGAAGACCTTCGGTGATGCCGTTGGATTTGGTGAAGCGCCACATCCTGACGATGGTGTCGATCCATGGCTTTAACGTCTCGGGGGCTCTTCGATCGGGAGGGGCGGCTCGTGAGAGGGCCTTGAGACGGTGGCCGCGAGTACGGCGAATTGACGCCGAGAGCGGCACATTGCAGCGAGCCCTATCCAATAACGCTTCTCGTTATTAACGACGTGCGTTATCATTTACCAATGATCGCAAGCTTTCATTGCAGCGACACGCAGGCTCTTTTCGAAGGACGGCGAGTCAAGCGCTTCATCAATATCGAAGCTGTGGCGCTACGAAAGCTGCAGCAGCTTCACGCAGCCACGTCTTTAGACTTCCTGCGAGTGCCGCCGGGCAACCAGTTGGAAGCTCTTAAGCGCGATCGACTCGGCCAGCACAGCATACGCATCAGTGGGCAGTGGCGCTTGTGTTTCGTCTGGGCAGACGGGCATGCCCAACGGGTCGAAATCGTTGACTACCACTGACCATGAAAAGGAGTTTTACCATGGCGCATCGACAGGTTCCTCTTGCCCATCCCGGCACTATTCTGCTGGAGGACTGGCTGAAGCCAATGGGAATCAGCCAGTACGCCTTGGCGCGGGCGATTGACGTGCCTCCGCGGCGCATCAACGAAATCGTTAAAGGCCTGAGGGGCATCACGGTAGACACGGCACTGCGCCTGGGGGCCTTCTTCGGCACGGACGCGCAAAGCTGGGTCAATCTGCAAACGCACTATGACACCGAGGTTGCTCGTGAGGCTATGGCGGGCGTTATTGCTCGCATCAAGCGCTTTGAGTCCGCGCAGGCGTGAAAGGCCCCCACTCAACGATTTACTGGGCGATAACGGGCGGTTCGAATCCCCTCCGCCGCAAGAAACAGCGTCAAAGCACCGCTTTTTAGAGGAGAAACGCAGTGCTCAGAAATTTCCGTGAGTTTCGAGTTTTGCACCGATATTTCGAATCTTCGCCCCACACCAGAACGGAGCCATCTGAGCTGAGCAAGTTGCGCGTGCCTGCTGCTCTTGGACACCTCCGGCTCCATGAGTGGCAGCAAAATCCAGCAACGCAATGAAGGGCGACGCGCCTTCGAGCACGAGCTCAAAGCTGACTCGTTGAGTTCCAAGCGAGTCGAAGTTGGCATCGTCACGTTTGGGCCCGTTCAGGTCCCAACGGAGTTCGTATCCGCTAGCCAGTTTTACGCGCCCGAGCTG
>CAIPNM010000247.1 GCA_903866395.1 uncultured bacterium | reverse complement strand
TGTCTACGGCTTCGTTGTAGATGGTTGAGGCATCAAGCGTGCCGCGCTTTTTTTCGAACTCAGAGATATCGGCGCCCGATACGAACGCCTTCTCACCATCGCCCGCAAGCACGATCGCAAAGACGCCAGGATCGGCATCGAACCGCGCGATCGCCTGGGGCACTTCACACCACATTTCATAGGTGACCGCGTTGTGGCGCTCAAGGTTAGAAAAAACGATCCAGCCGATTCCGTCGGCCTGATGCACATGCAAGGCTGCAGCCATTTACTTCTCCAGTCATCACTAATAGGGAACAACGATCATCACTGCACCCGGGTGGCCGGGTTTCAAATCATCTCGCAGCCAGTCCCGCATCCTTGACCACCTTGGCCCAGACCGCGGTTTCACGACGCATGGTGGCAGCCAGCGCCTCCGGACCATCGGGCTTTGGCTCCATTCCATGGCCATGCAACTGTTCAACCACATCAGACGACTTGAGCGTTGCCACCAACGCTTCGATGAGCCGAGCCCGGATGGGCATTGGCGTTCTGGCCGGCGCTACAAACGCATACCAGTTCACCGCGTCATAGCCTGCGTAACCGCTTTCGGCAACCGTAGGCGTATCAGGAAGATCGCGCGCCCGCGCGGCGCCCGTGGTTGCGAGCGCCCGAATACGGCTAGTGCGGATATGCGGCAGCGCGCTGGGGAGCGACGCCATCACAGACGGTACCTGACCGCCCAGTAAGTCGGTCATCGCTGGGCCGCCCCCTTTGTAAGCGATATGCGCAATGTTGGTGCCCGCCATGGCATTCAGGAGTTCCCCGGCCAGGTGGCCCGCGCTGCCGATGCCCGAACTTCCGTAGCTGAGTCGGGCGCCGTCACTGCGCGCGAGCGCAAGGTACTCGGTGAGTGAACTGACCGGCACGCTGTTGTGGACCACCACGACATTCGGAAACACCACGCCCATGGTGAGCGGCGCGTAATCGCGCTCAACGTCATAGCTCACCTTTTGCATATGAGGGGTGACGGCAAACGGCCCGACCGCCCCGAGCAGGATGGTGTAGCCATCAGGCGTTGCAGCGGCAAGCAATTCCATCGCCACCACACCACCACCGCCCGCTCGATTTTCGACCACCACTTGCTGACGGGTCTGATCGGAAAGCCGCTTGGCCACGATGCGCGCTGTGATGTCGGTGCCGCCCCCTGGCGCGAACCCCACCAGAATTCGGAGGGGGCGCGACGGGAAGTCAGTGGCAGCCGGCTGCGCTGCCGCGGAACCGGCGCCTCCGCCCACCGATACGCCCAACACCATCGCGATGAGGAATGTCCAAAGTTTTGAACCCGACATGCGCCCTCCGTGACCCACCTGATTACGCTAGTGTGAACGCCCCAAGCGCCGCGCAAGACTCCACCGATGGACCTCCGAGGGCCCGTCGTACACCCGAAAGGCACGCACATCCCGGAAAATTTTGGAGACCTCGGTATCGGTGGTGAGCCCGAGTCCCCCCATGGCTTGCATGGAACGATCCACGATCCGGTAGATTGCCTCCGAGCACAGCACCTTCGCCATGCTGCTCTCGCGGTTGCCACGCCCGCCCTGATCAAGGAGCCACGCGGTATGCCAAATCGCGAGGCGCGCGCTATGCAGATCAAGTTCGTTGTCGGCGAGTGCGAACCCCACGCCCTCATGATCGATCAGGCGCGATCCAAACGCCGTGCGGCGGTTTGCATAGTCCACCGCGATGTCATGCGCTCGGCGCGCCGCGCCCAGCCAACGCATGCAATGGGTCAACCTCGCAGGAACCAGCCGGACCTGCGCATAGCGGAACCCACCCCCTACCTCGCCCAGCACGGCTGATTCGGGCACGCGCAGGTTGTTGAACCGAACCTCCGCGTGACCACCACAGAAACTGGAATCGATGGAATCCAGCAGGCGCTCGATCGAGAACCCGGGCGCTGGCAGATCAGTCATGAACATGGTCGCGCCCACGTCCTGACCATCGACGAGCGTACGTGCCATGATGATTGCCATGCCAGCGCCCTCGGCGCCGGTGATCAGCCACTTGTGTCCGTTGATGACGAAGTCGCTTCCCTCGCGCACAGCAACGGTCTGAAGCAGACCAGGATCGCTGCCTGCGCCTGGCGCAGGCTCGGTCATGCAGAAGCAGGACCGGATCTCGGCGCTTGCGAGTCGCGACAGCCAGCGCGACTGCTGCGCCTCGGTGCCAACGATACCCAGCAGATGCATATTGCCTTCGTCGGGCGCCGCACAATGCATGGCGATCGGGCCCAGCATGGAATAACCCGATTCCTCAAACAGCACTGCGCGACCCACATGGCTCAGCGCCAGACCGCCCCAACGCTCCTCGACCTGGGGTGCGAGCAAGCCCGCTTTTCGGGCGAGCGAATTCAGTTCGCGCCGCAGATCGTCGGTTGGGCCGTGCGCAGTACGACGCTCATCCTTCTCGAACGGGATGACCTGCTCGCAGACGAAGGCACGCGTTCGATCGCGAAGCTCGGCGAGGTCGGCGGGAATCGAAAAATCCATTCGGGGCTCCAGCTGTCGGTGCAAACGTGCACCGGCCCCGAATCTATCGCAATGTGGGCCGGGAAGTCAGTTGACAGTCCTAATCCCGACTTGCCCCCCGATCAGCAGACGGCAAGCGAGCCGCCGATACCGCGGTTAGCGCTGGTTCGCGCCCAACCGTGGATAGCGCTCAGGGTCAAAGAAGCTGCTTCCGGCAACGTAGACGCGACCAGGCGTCATGTCGGGCGGCGGCCCCGCTTCTGCCGAGCCCTCGAAGGTGAGCTCGAGCTGAACGCCACTGGGGTCATAGACGAACAACTGCCAGAGCGTGGTGCCCGGCACGAGGAATTCGCGCCACGCCAGACCGAAGCGGTGAAAGCGCTCGCGAAACTCATGGAACCCCGAACAGGACAGCGACACATGATCGATTGCCGCAGTGCCCGAGGGCGCGCGCCCCTCAGCGCCCAGCGCCGGACCGCCCGCGTAAATGTGCATGATGGGCTGGCCGCCCGGGACGGGACAAGCCAGCCAGGCACCCGGATAACCAAAATCAGGGCGGAAAACATCGCGCAGCCCGATCACGTCGCAGTAAAAGGCCCGAGTGGCAGCGAGGTCACTGGTCTTGATTGCGATGTGAAACAGGCCGTTGATCACCACGATGCGGGCTCGCTCAAGACACGCTCGACCGCACGCGTTGCCATGACCGTGACCATCTCAGCGCGGTACTCGGCGCCAGCGTGAATATCGGCGTTGAGCCCTTCAGAGGGTATCTGGATGCCCGCGACCGACTCCGGCGCAAACTTTCCGCCCAGCGCACGCTCCATCTCCGGAATGCGAAACACGCCCGGACCCGCACCCGTGACGGCAACGCGCACGCCACTGCCGAAGTCGGCCACATACACACCCACGATCGCGTAGCGCGATGCCGGATGCCGGTATTTCACATAGGCGGCGCGTCTAGGCACCTTGAATTCAATGGCAGTGATGAGTTCGTCGGCTTCGAGCGCGGTCTGGAACATGCCGAGGAAGAACGCATCGGCTACGATGCGCCGCCGGTCGGTGATCACCGTGGCGTCGAGCGCCAGCACGGCCGAGGGGTAATCAGCGGCCGGGTCGTTGTTGGCGACCGACCCACCCAGCGTGCCCATATTGCGCACCATGCGATCAGCGATGCCGCCTGCGAGCGCCGCAAGTGAGGGCAGCGCACGTTGCAGTTCAGCAGAAGCGGCCACCTCGGCATGACGAGTCATGGCACCGATGGTGACCGTACGGCCCTCAACCCGGATGCCAGCCAACGAGGCAATGCCACCCAGATCAACCAGCTCGGCAGGGTCGGTCAGGCGAAGCTTCATGCTGGCGACCAGGCTCTGCCCGCCCGCCAGTAACCGCGCGCCAGGCTGCTCCTGCAGTCTTTCCCGGGCCTGCTCAACCGACGTTGCGCGCTGATAATTGAATGAATACATGACTCAGGCTCCCGGCATGAGGGTGGCCGCTTTCTTCACCGCACGCACGATGTTGTGATAGCCCGTGCAGCGGCACAAATTGCCGTCGAGCTGTTCGCGAATCTGGTCTTCAGTGGGATCAGGGATGCGCCGCAGCAGATCGATTGCGCTCATCACCATGCCGGGCGTGCAATAGCCGCATTGCAGGCCGTGCTCGAGATGAAACGCCTGCTGCATGGGGTGCAAGGTGCCGTCAGCAGCCGCGATCCCTTCAATGGTGGTGACCTGCGCGCCTTCGGCCTGCATGGCCAGCATGTTGCAGCTTTTCACCGCACGGCCATTGACATGCACCGTGCAAGCCCCGCACTGCGCCGTGTCACAGCCGACATGCGTGCCGGTCAGTTTGAGCGTCTCGCGAATGAACTGAACGAGCAATGTGCGCTCTTCAACGTCATGGCTCACGGCTTTGCCGTTCACCGTCATGGATACCCTGACTGTCATGAGTGAGAAAACTCCCGGTGGATCAAAGGGCGAGCTCGCGCGCGCTCACCTCTCGCTGGAACACGTCAAGGCAACGCGCCTTGGCGCGCGTGAAAGCCTCCGACGTAAGCGTGGCAGGCGTACGGGGTCGCGGAGCATCGAACACCACGCGCTCTGCGATGCGCGTGGGCCGACGGGTCAGCATTAGTATCTCATCGCCCAGATACACCGCCTCATCCAGGTCATGCGACACCAGAATCATGGTGGTGCCGGTTGCCTGAAAAATATCCTGCAGTTTGTCGCGCATGAAAAGCGTCATTTCATAGTCGAGCGCTGAAAAGGGCTCATCCAGAAACAGCACTTCGGGGTGCACCGCCAGCGAACGCATGATGGACACCAGCTGCTGCTGTCCGCCCGAGAGTTCATACGGGTAGCGGTTCAGGTCAAAGCGGATATCAAACGACTGCATCAGTTCGTCGGTACGGGCATTGCACTCGCCGCGCGATTTGCCTGCGATCGCGAGCGGATAACGAATATTGTCGATGGCACGCTTCCAGGGAAAGAGCGCATCGCGATAGTTTTGAAACACATAGCCGATGACAGTCTGACTGAGTGGCTTGCCATCGAACAGCACCTGGCCGCCGTCCATGGGTAGAAGTCCTGCAACCATGTTGATCATGGTGGACTTACCACAGCCATTCGGGCCGAACACCGAGGTGATTCGACCCTTTGGAAAGTCGAGGTCGAAGTTGGTGTAAAGCGGCTGACCCGCAAAGCTCTTGGTGAGCCCGCGGATGGTGATGTGCGTGGCAGGCGCAGCCAGCGGGCCAGACATCGCCGAAGAATCTGCCAATACCGCGCTCATTTACCACCCCAATGGACGAACCGCCGCTCGATCAGGATGAAGATCAGATTGAGGCCATAACCCAGCACACCGGCCGAGAAGATCGTGGCATACATTTCGGGCATATTGAAGATGGACTGAGTGTTGATCACGCGCTGCCCGAGCCCGTCGGTGGAGCCAATGAACATTTCCGCAACGATCACAATCACCAACGAAAACGAGACCCCCGCGCGCATACCCACCAGCGTTTGGGGCAGCGACTCAAGAAACGTCACGCTCGCCATCACCCGAAGCGGTGAGGCGCCCATCACCCGCGCCGCCGCCTGGCGGGTCTTGCGTGCGTTCATCACCCCATAGGCGGTGTTGAAAAGTATCAGCAGCCCGGCCCCGAACGCTGCAACCGCCACCTTGGTGCTCTCACCTACACCAAGAATCACCAGAAACAACGGAAACAGCGCCGACGCGGGCGTGGAGCGGAAAAAATCGATCACAAACTCAAGCGACCGATAAAGGCGTACTGACGAACCGAGCACCAACCCCAGAGGCACACAAACGCCTACTGCAATGACGAAAGCAAGCAGCGTCCGACGAATGGTGATGAGCGTATCGGCCAACAGCGCGCCGCCAACAAACCCCTGCCAGATGGCGAGCCCCGACGCCTGCGGCGAAGGGAGCAGCACCGGATCAACCACCTCCAGGGCCGCGATCAGCGCCCATAAGGCTATGAAAGCCACCGCACCCACGGCGGGCGTGAGCGCGGAAGCAAGACGGGCACCTGACATTGCGATGGCCTGGGTGGGGTTTGTTGGGAAGACAGACGCTAAACGAATCAGAACGTCTTCAGCATGGGACGAACATCAACCTTGGTCTTGACCAGGCCGTAGGCTGTTGCCTGATCGACCAGGTTTTGGAGGTCGGCGATTTCAGAAGGCTTCAGATCCTTGACCATGTTGTAGTACGAGAGCGGCACGGTTGCTGAAATAGTGGGCGACACGTTCATGTGGCTCGCGAGCAGATCACGCGCCTTCGGATCGTTGTTGCCGTCATTCAGCGCTTTGGCCCAGGCACGCGCCAGGCGCTCTGCCACCTGCGGCCGTTCCTTCAGGAACTTCACGCTCATCGCGCCCCCGGCCAGCACGGCGCAGGCGTCGGTGCGTCCAAGCATGTATTTGGCGATCAGGCCGACATCCAGGCGACGCGCGAGGCCCTGCGCCACCATCATGCTGGTGATGGGTTCGAGCGTGTAACCGGCATCAAACTGCCCGCCCTTGATTGCGCCGATGTGAACCGCCATTTGCTGCTCCTGCATGGAGTAGTCTTTTTCATCCAGACCGACCGCCTTCAGCACCCCTTTGGCGACAAACAGGTTGCCAGGACCAGGGGCCGAGAAGATGCGTTTGCCTTTCAGCTCTTCAAGCTTGGTGATCTTGCTGTCCGGTGGCACCACGAAGGACTCGACCTGGTGCTTCGCGTTCTGGCAGTTGATTGAAAAGTACTGAAGCGTGTTCGGGCGAATGGCGTTGATGTTCACGCCCTCGACTGACAACAGGTTTGAGGCGGTCTCGAGATCGCCCTTCACCAGTCCCTGCACGATCAGTTGATGGTTGGCAAGGGGAATGCCCTCCACCTCGAGATTCTCGGCAGCGAAGTAGCCCCGTTCGCGTGCAATGAAATAGGGCATGGCCGACGAGGCGATGAACAACCCCATCGTAACCTTGTCACGGGTTTGAGCATCGGCGGCGCTTGGCGCAATCGATGAGCCGGCGGTGATCGCGAGGCCAATGGCCAGCGCGGTGAGCTTGCGGGACGTGGCGAACATGGATGGAATCCTCCGATGTCAGGTGAACAAAAACTTGCAGCCGCGCACACTCGCACGACGGTCCGCGCTCGGTCAAGAACTTCGTGCATCAAACCGAAATTGCGACAGGGTCTTTTGCCAAGCGAACCACCCGAGTCTACACTCGAGATCGAGCGGCATAAGAAAAGGCGAAGCAAGTCATGGGCCGGTTCATTCTGGCCGGAATTCTGCTTCGCGTATACCGATTGGCGTTCGTTTATGGGGCTGATGCACCGTAAACGAACGCAAACTGTACCCGCTACCGTCTCGACTGGCGCACATTGCACCAGTCGGGCGCAAATTGTTCCGGTTTTATTGCATCGTTGTTCAGACATTGGAGTCCGGCATGCATCCAGAGGGAATCGGCGCGTCAGTCCTGCGCCGCGAAGATCGGCGCTTTCTTACCGGCCGCGGCCAGTACGTCTCCGACTTGTCGTTTCACGACGAACTGCACTGCGCGTTCGTGCGCTCGCCGCACGCGCATGCAAACATTCGTTCGATCGACACCACCGAGGCGCTGGCTTGCCCGGGCGTCGTAGCGGTCTACACCGGCGCAGAAATGGAGGCCGATCGTGTCGGCACCATGATCCCGCTTTGGCGGATTCCCGGAGTAGGCGGCAGCGTCATGAAAGAGCCACCCCGATGGGGTCTCTCGCGCGGTACGGCCCGTCACGTGGGTGAGGCGGTGGCCATGGTGGTGGCGTCCACCCGCAATCAGGCGCTAGACGCCGCTGAGAAGGTCGCCATCGACTGGGAACCGCTCCAGGCGGTCGCCGATGTTCGCGACGCTGCAGCACCGGGCGCCGTACAGTTGCATCCCGAGGCGCCGGGCAATGTGTGCGTGCAGTTCGAGCGCGGCACGCGGGCGCCGGTGGACGAAGCGTTTGCCCGAGCCGCTCACACGGTAGCGGTCGATATCGTCAACCATCGAATCATCTGTGCCGCCATGGAACCGCGAGCGGTCATCGCTCAGGCCTCGGCCACCCGCGGGCTGGACGGTCATGCCGTCACCATCTGGACGGCCAGCCAGGTACCGCACCACATCCGCAAGTTCGTGGCCGAACAGCTCGATCTCCCCGAAAATGCGGTCCGAGTGATCGCGCCCGACGTGGGCGGCGGCTTTGGCACCAAGGGCAAGCACTACCCCGAGGAAATCGTTCTGGCGTGGGCAGCGCGCAAGCTCGAACGGCCGCTCAAGTGGGTCTCCACGCGCAGCGAAGCCTTTGTGAGCGACTATCACGCCCGCGACCACGTCACCCGGGCCGAGCTCGCCCTCGATGCTGACGGACGTTTCCTTGGCCTTAGGGTCTCCACGCTTGCCGCAGTGGGCGCCTATGTCTCCACCGTGGGTGCTGCCGTGCCGACCACGGTCTACACCGCAGTGCTGTCCGGCCCCTATCGCATCCCGGCTATTCACGCCGAGGTGCGCGCCATGTTCACCAACACCGTGCCCACCGACGCCTATCGCGGTGCCGGCCGCCCCGAAGCGTGTTTCGTTCTTGAGCGACTGGTGGAAGAGGCCGCACGTACGCTGCGAATCGACCGGATGGAGCTTCGTCGGCGCAATTTCATCCCCGCGGCCGCCATGCCCTACTCCACCCCGGTCGGGCCCACCTATGACACGGGTGACTTCGTTCGGCTGTTCGACCGCGTGCTGGTCCTCGCCGACTATGCCGGGTTCGAGCAGCGCCGGCGCGACGCCGAAGCGCGCGGCCGCATCCGCGGATTCGGCATCTGCTATTTCGTTGAAAGCTCAGGCGTTGCCCCCTCGAAGTACGCCGGCATGTTCGGCGCACGCGCCGGCTTTTTCGATTCAGCCGACATCCGAGTGGGCTGCGACGGCAGCCTCCTGGTGATGTGCGGCACGCACAGCCACGGCCAGGCACACGCGACCACCTTCGCACAAGTGCTTGCCGATCGCATCGGGGTACCGCTCTCCATGATCGAACTGGTGGAGGGCGACACCGGCCGCGTCCCCTACGGCACCGGCACCTTCGGATCTCGCTCCATGGTCATTGCAGGTTCGGCCATCACCATGGCCGCCGACAAGCTGCTCGCGAAGGCGAAGAAGCTTGCCGCGCATCTGCTGGAGGCCGCAGAAGCTGACGTTGAGCATCGCGTGATTGATGGCCAGGGCGAATTCCGGGTTGCAGGCACGGATTCCGTGATTGGCTGGGCCGATGTGGCCCGCGCGGTCACCTACGCCCACAACCTCCCGGCCGGCATGGAGCCCGTGCTGCATTCCAATGCTTTCTTCGACCCCCCCAACCTCACCTGGTCGAATGGCGCGCAGGCCTGCGAGGTGGAAATTGATCCTGCCACCGGCATGACCACGCTCGAGTCGTACGTGGTGGTCGATGACATCGGAACCGTCATCAACCCCGTGGTGGTTGAGGGTCAGGTGCATGGCGCTATTGCGCAGGGCATTGGACAGGCCATGTTCGAGCAGGCCGTCTACGACCGCGAAACAGGCCAGCTCTACACCGGCTCATTTATGGACTACGCCATGCCGCGTGCCGATGTGCTGCCCGATTTCATTTCGGAAACCGACGAATCGCAGCCCTGCACGCACAACCCGCTGGGCGTAAAGGGTTGCGGTGAATCCGGCACCATCGGCGCACCGGCGGCCATCACCAGCGCCATGCACGACGCGCTTGCTCCTTTGGGCGTGCGTCATCTCGAAATGCCGTTCACGCCTGAAAAGGTATGGCGTGCACTTCGCGAGGCCCGCCTCCCGAAGGCCGCCTGATGAGCACGGCCGCCGATGAGCATGCGCCCCTGCGCGCCGAAGTAGGCGAGCGCCTGGCCGACCTCAGCCGCTGGGCGGCAGGCCTGCGCCCTGAGCAGTTACCGCAGCGGGTGTTGTCGCAGGCGGTCCTGATTCTGGGGGACAACATCGCCGCCATGCTGTCGGCGGCCGACGAACCCGAACTTCGCGCCTACCACGAGCAGCTGCTCGCAGGCGGCGGCGCAGGCGAGGCCACCCTCTTCAGACGCGGAGCACCGAAGGTAACCCTCACCGACGCGGCCGTGGGTAACGGGCTCGCCAGCACCTGGAACGAGCTCGACGACGGCTACACCCGTACCGCCGTTCATCCCGGTGCGCTCAGCCAGCCGCTCATCCTGGCCGCGGCCGAGGCTGGCCGCCTGCCCCTGTCGGCGATGCTGCGCGCAACCGTCGGCGCCTATGAGATCGGAACCCGCTTTGCGCGCGCCTGGCACGGCACGCTACCGCGGCTGCATCCGCACGGCGTATGGAACACCGTCTGCGCGGCGGCGGGTCTCGCGCTCGTTCGGAATTACAGCGCAGAGCAATTGCACCGCACTCTCACGACCGCAGCCAGCATGGCCTCCCCCGGGCCTTACAGTCATCCCATCGAAGGTGCTCTGGTACGAAACGCGTGGCCGGCGGCGGGATCGTGGTTGGGGATCTTCGCCTGTGACCTGGCGCGAATCGGTATCGCCGGCACACCGGGCGGGCCCTATGACATTTTCACCCGGAGTCTGGGCGCGGCGGTACGCACAGACGAACTGGTGGTCGGGCTAGGTTCTGAGTGGACCACCTGCGATGGCTATCACAAGCTCTATGGTGCTTGCCACCACTCGCACGCGGCCATGGAGGCGATCGAGTTAATCTTCACCCGCCGGCCCGAACTACGCGGCGGCGCTCGCGTACGCGAGGTCACGGTGGAGGGCTCTGCAATGGCCATGAACTTCAATAACACCGCACCTGACACCACGCTGGGCGCCAAGTTCTCGATTCCGCATGCCATTGCTGCCACGCTCGCACACGGTGCGGCCGCACCCGACAACTTTCTGGATGCGAGCCTGCGTGACCCCGCTGTTCTCGCTCTCCGGCCGCGCGTGCGCCTGTCGCAGCTGCCCGAGGTGAAGCCCTGGCCGCTTGACCGGCCAGCACGCGTCACGCTTGAACTCGACGATGGCGAGCGCCTCACCGAATTCTGCGAGGCTGCACTCGGCAGCCCCGCGCGGCCGCTGGAGGCCGATCGGGTGCTCACCAAAATTCGTGAGCTGTCGTCACGCGACGCACCGGGGCTCGAGCGCGCCGTGGTGACCTTGCGCGAGCATATCGAACGCGGGGTATCACCCGATGCGTCACCCGCGTCGAGTACCGACCGCTGGATTGCCAGTTTTTTCGCCGGGCACTGATCCCGATTACCGGTAGCGCTGGCGCATCGCGCGCCGCACATGATCGCCGCTCAGAGCGCGGGCCAACGCTCATGCCAGGGCTCGGCGCGCTCCCACTGCGCGGCAAGCGCGCAGAGGCGTGCATCGTCGGCCCATCGACCGACCAGCTGTAGCCCGTTGGGTAGCCCCGCTGCAGACTGCCCGCAGGGGAGCGCAACGGCAGGCAGACCCGCTGCGTTGACAAAGCCCGTGAACACCGCGTGCCCGCGCGGCCCCACCCGCTTCCCGGCAATCGAATCCGGGAAATCATGCTCCACCGGCCAGGGCCAGGCAGCGGTGGCAGGCGTGAGCAATACATCATGGTGCGACAGACATTCACCGAGCGCTCGCCTAAGCTTCGCCATCGATTCGAGCAGGGCCACCAGCGTCGTACCGGGCAAGGCGGCTCCCGCGTCGGCGTTCGCCTGCGCAACCGGTGACAGGAGCGCCCGATCAGCCGAGCGGGCCTGCAGCATGCGGGCCAGTCCGCATTGCGATAGCTGCATCCAGCGTTCGTTGATCTCTTCGGCAATATCCCACTGGCTGGCATGCTCAACCTGATGACCCAGCGCCGCGAACCGGCCCGCGGCGCGCTCGACCTGCGCCGCGATCAGCGGATCCACGGGCGCGCGACCAAAGGTCGGTACATGCAGAATTCGAAGGCGCCCAGGATCCGTCAAGGGTTCAAAGGGGCGATTCAGGAAGGCCTGTGACTCGGGGTCGTGCGGATGGGGTGCGGCAAGCGCGCGAGCAAGCAGCATCACATCGGCTACCGTACGGCCGATCGGTCCGCACACCTCGTATTGGAGAAACAGCGGCGCAAGTCCTCCCGCTCGGGCGAGACGCCCCACCGAGGGCTTGTAGCCCACCAGGCCGGTATGCGCGGCAGGGCGCCGGGTGGACCCACCGCCGTCGGTGCCAAGCGCGAGCGGCCCAAGGCCCGCTGCGACCGCGGCAACCGCTCCCCCGCTCGAGCCACCGGCAGTGAGCCGCAGGTCCCAGGGGTTACGCGTGACGCCGAACACCGTATTGTTGGTGTGGCCCACCATCGCGAATTCGGAGCAGTTGGTTTTACCCAGAATGACTGCGCCAGCCGCCCGCAAACGTGCCACCGGCAATTCGTCGGCCGGCGGGACATGTTGGGCGAATACCGGACTCCCCCAGGTGCAGCGCAGCCCGCCGACCTCCAGATTGTCTTTGATGGTGAGCGGTACTCCATCGAGCGGGCCCAGTGCGCGCCCCGCTCGCCAGCGCGACGTACTGGCGGCTGCGGCCACACGAGCGCCAGCCGCATCGAGCGTGACGATCGCATTGATCTGGGGATTGACGGCTGTCACCCGCTCGAGCACCGCTTCGAGCACCTCGGAAGGGGTCAGCGATCCAGTGGAAAACTGCGCGCCGAGTGCTTCAGCGCTCAATCGCCAGAGTGGGTTCTGATTCGCCGCCGGCACGGTCATTGGGCGACCGCACTCGCGATCAGCGCAACCAGACCGCCGCCTGGCGGCCCCTGGTGCTCGGCACCGCCGGACACGAAGATGCGGGTATCACCCAGCACACCCGCAACCAAGCCACCAACGGCCCCGCGGATATGGCGTTGGGCGTGAATATCTCCGTCCTGCCACATGGTATGACGGTGGCCCCGCACCATGCCGCTCGCATCGGGCTCACACTTGACCAATGCACAGGCGATCCGCCCGAGCGCTGGCGCCCGACTGTCGCCGCGACAGTCAATGCCGAGTTCATCGAGGCAGGCGTAGACCCCGTTGATGTCGAGAGCGTCCGCCATGGTGTGGTGCGCGATGATGAAGTCGCTGTCCCAGCCTTCAGCGTTCCCGAACACCACCACCTCGTTCATCGTGACCTCGATGCCCGATGACACGCTCGCGCGCCCACTCCAGATATCGGGCCGGGCAAGAAACAGCGATTCATTGATTTGCGCGGCATCGCGCTCACCAAGCGCCTGCATGACACCGAAGGCGCCTGCGACCCGCGACAGGGTCATGGAGCGATTGGGATCGGCGCTCGCGAGGGTCACGCCACGCGCACGGGCGTCGCGCGCGCCCTCTGCGGTGACGCAACCGCCCTTCACCTGCACGAAGTGCACATCAGAAGGATTGGTGATTCGAGCCTCGGCCATGGCGCGCGTGACCGCATCGGCCACCAGGGCGGCCTGCGCACAGGTGCCGATTTCCTCGGGGCGCGGGACGCGGGTGAGCGCCCGGCCGATGGCAAGACGCTTGCCGACTGGCGCCGTTGAAACGGGGGACGGATCCACACAGAACACGGTGTAGTGCGGGGAGAGCACGCCTTCGGTGCCGCCCGAAAATACAAAGACGACTGACTGAGCGATCTTCTCCGCATGCGTACCGAGTCGATGAGCGAGGAGGAGCGAAAGCGACTGGACCAGGTAGCCACGGGTGAAGTCGTTAACCAGGCCGTTACCTTCGGTTTTACCGATGAAGGCCACGATGTGCGCAGCGTTGATCTGACCGGAATCGATCGCCGCTGCGAGCTGCGACACATCCGAAGGATCGCGCATGGTGAAGCGATGGACACTGGCTCGCATGGTGGCGCCTCAAACGCGGGTGATGTCGCGATACAGCCTTTCCAGCTGCGAAAGAAATGCGGGCTCGGTCTTGGCAAGCGTGCCTGCGACGGGATCAGCGCCTGCCAGCAACGTGTCGCTCGCCTCAAGCGAAAATTGCATCGCGAACCGGATCCTTTCATCGCGAAGCGCTGCAAAGCGCGTGATCAGCGCAGCCACCTCAGCGTGCGGTTCACGCAGCCCCGCTTCCAAGAGGCGAGCCGCCACACATGCATCCTCGATCGCCTGGGTCGCACCCTGTCCAAGCGTGGGCACCATACCGTGCGCCGCATCGCCCAGCAGAAGAACCGGCGCATCGGGCAACGCGTAAAGGGGGGGCGACTCCTGCAGACGTGCCCAGTGAATGTTGTCGACGTTCTCGCGGATCTGCTCGATCATCCAGGCGCATTGCGCCGAGGGCGGACGCGCATGAGGCGTGTAGAGCGAGGCCAGCCACGCGCCATCACGGGCGCTGTCGGGAACCGGCGCTCCGGGTTCAATCGGAAAAGTCCCTGCAATGTAGACCGCCTCGCCCGGCACCCGAAAGGCGAGCAGCCGGTTGGGGCCATTGAACCATTGCTCATAGTCGTCGACCAGGCCACCCGAGGTGTCGGGTACGAGCAGGCGAAAGATCACCACACCATGTTGGGTGATCGGGGGCGCACCCGCCAGGAGCTTACGGACGAGTGAGTAGCGGCCATCTCCGGCAACCAGCAGATCGATATCGTCGATGCGTTCGGGTTGGCCAGAGGCGTCGATCTCGACGCTCAGTCGTCCGTTTGCGGCCGCACGGCTAACGGCGGTGATCCGGGTGTCATAGCGGATCAGGCCAGCGGCCTCGCCCCTGAGCGCCGTGTAGAGCTCCGACCAGCGAATCCGGATGCCGGGATTGTCCGCCACCTGCGAGAGGGGCAGGCGAAACAGTTCGGTGCCATCGGTAAGCGAAATCCGCCACGTATGCCAGAGATAGCTTCTCGCGAGCACCGCTGCATGCAGTTGCGGGTCATGCTCGAGCAGCGCCCGAACCGCATTGGGGCCGACGTTGAGGCCGGTGCCTGATTCGGAATGATCACTTGCCGCGACCTGCTCGAGGCAGATCACCTCCAGACCAGGCACCCGGGCGAGCGCCCGCGCCACGATGCAACCCGCCACGCCTGCGCCTGCGATCACGCACTTCACGATGTCACCTTTCCGCTGAGGGTTGAGGGGCTAGAAGGAGCGCGAGACGATACCGCAAATCGGGCTTCGCTTCTTTGGGTGCGCGTCGGCCGGGGCGGTAGCCGTGCAGCGGATCGACTGGCTGCGCCGGCGCTTACGCGCCGGTACCCTCGGCGAGCAGACGCCGGACGGAGGCGGACACAAACTCGCTCGCTCGCGCTCGCTCAAACATGTGTCCGCCTGGTGGGAAAGCGCATGCGCTTTCCCACCCGCCCGACGCCCGCCCGCCTCGGCTGGCCAGACTCACCGCCACCCGGCTCCCGCCCCGGCCTCGGCCACCCGTGTGGCTTCGCGGTGGGAAAAGAAGGAGGGAGTGGCATGCAAGGGGGCGGGGAGGGGGAGAGAGCGGGCTTTGCGGCTTCGATGGATTGGATGAGGTGGGTCAAGCGCAGACGCGGCTGGGTGGTGCTTGAGGGTGCGTGGGCGCGGTAGGGTAAGGGTGTGATTCAGGCGGAGGGGAGGCTGCAATGTCGTTTGTCGGTGAATTCCGGGCGTTTGCGCTCAAGGGTAATGTGATTGATCTGGCTGTCGGCGTGATCATCGGCGGGGCGTTCGGCAAGATTGTGGATGCCGCAGTCGGTGACCTGATCATGCCGCTTGTCGGACTGGCGCTGGGCGGAATCGACTTCTCCAGCTACTACCTTCCGCTTGCCGGTCAGGCGCAGGGCCTGTCCTTGATCGAGGCCCGAAAACTGGGTGCTGTGTTCGCGTACGGCAGCTTCATCACCGTCGCACTGAATTTCCTGATCCTCGCATTCGTCATCTTCGTGATGGTGCGGCAGATGAACCGCCTGATCGCTTCGCGCAGCCACACACCAACACACCCCACCCCCGAAGACACCCTCCTGCTACGCGAAATTCGCGACCACCTCACTCGTACCCCGTGACGCCCTCCCCGCTCGCGCAACCCTTCCTGTCCACCATCCAGCGCGCAGCCCTCCATGCCCCGAACCTCCCTGTCTCTTCCCACCAAGCGAAGCCCCCGGGTCGCTGAGGCCGGGGCGGGAGCCGGGTGGCGGTGAGTCTGGCCAGCCGAGGTGAGCGGGCGTTGGGCGGGAGGGAAAGCGCATGCGCTTTCCCACCAGGCGGACACATGTTTGAGCGAGCGCGAGCGAGCGAGTTTGTGTCCGCCTCCGCCCGGCGTCTGCTCACCGAGGGCACCGGCGCGAATGC